>DATDGI010000349.1:0-6003 GCA_036522155.1 Streptosporangiaceae bacterium | reverse complement strand
GCCGAGTTCGGGACGGCCGCGCGCCAGCTGCCGCCGGTCGCGATCGTGATCGCCGCGTTCAACGAGCAGGACGTGATCGGCCAGGTGATCGAGGCCCTGCCGGCCCAGATCTGCGGGCTGGCCACGGCGGTGGTGGTGGTGTCGGACGGGTCGGTGGACAAGACCGGCGGGGTGGGCAGGACCCACGGCGCGCTCGTCTGCGACGTGCCGGTCAACCGGGGCCAGGGTGCCGCGCTGCGGCTCGGCTACCGGCTGGCCCGCGACGGCGGGGCCAGCTATATCGTGACCACCGACGCCGACGGCCAGTACAACCCGGCCGAGATGGAGCGGGTGCTGGCGCCGGTGGTGGCCGGGGACGCCGACTTCGTCACCGGCTCGCGCAAGCTCGGCAGCCAGGAGACCCACGACCCGGTGCGCCGCCTGGGCACCTGGGTCTTCGCGGTGACCATCAGCGTGCTGACCGGCCAGCGCATCACCGACTCCTCGTTCGGGCTGCGGGCCATGCGGGCCGAGGTCACCGCCGCGGTGCAGCTGGAGCAGCCGCAGTACCAGTCGTCGGAACTGCTGATCGCGGTGCTCACGCACGGGTTCCGGGTGGCCGAGGTTCCGGCCACCATTCACAAGCGCAAGGTCGGCGAGAGCAAGAAGGGGCACAACGCCATCTACGGGCTCAAGTACGCCGGCGTGGTGGGCGGCACCTGGTGGCGCGAGCGTCAGCGCCGGGTGCCCGGCTCCGGCACCGTGCCCGGCTCGGCCGACGCGCGCGAGCGCTGGTCGGCCGGGCGCTCCCCGGCGCCCCAGGCGGACGAACCGCCCAGCCTGCCCCCCGACCCGCTGGCCGCCAGCGGCCCCGGGCGGACCAGCTTCCCCGGGCCGGCCATCTCGGACTCGACCACCTCGATGGCCGACGGCCCCGGGCCGGACCCGCGGTCCGCGAACAGCAAGTAGTGGAAGATCAGGAACCGGGCGAGGAACGTCATACAGTTAGCGATCAGGTAGGCGCCGTCCACGATGACGACCCGATCCCAATGGGAATGCCCCATCGACAGCGCCCACAGGCTGGCGTAGTGGCTGGTCAGCCCCAGCACGGCCCAGGCGCCCAGCGAGACCAGCCAGAACGGCACCGTCTCCTTGAGGACGCTCGGCCGGCCCTTGCGCTCCCAGGCCCACCGGCTCAGCACGTAGCTGACCGCTGCGCCGGTGATCGCGCCCAGGACCCCGGACAGGCCGGCGGACAGGTGGAACACGCCGAGGAGCAGGCTGAGCGTGAGCAGGCTCGTGGCCAGTGACGCGATCGCCACCAGCACGAACCGGCTGAACCGCTTGCCGACCGAGGTGCGGAGCTTGGCCCGCACGGACTCGGCCATCCTGGGCAGCACTGAAGTCATGTGTTTCCTAGGCGTTGCGGGCGGCCGTCAGGCCAGCCGGACACGTACACATTACGGGAGCAGCCGGGGGCCGGAGACGGGCAGCCTCCTGGCTTCGCCAGGCCACGCTACCGTGACCAGCGCTTTCGCGCAGGCAATGCGCGCCGCTTGGGCCAGGAATCTCCGGCGATAGGGCTTTCACCAGCCCGGCTACACCGGGCCCAGGCCGAAGTGGACATCGAGGTAGTCCCGGTCGATGTTCATCTGCACCCCGCCGTGCGTCTGGGTGATGTCGCCGGCGTACTGGTGCACCCGCTGGTGGTTCGCCCAGTCGGTCACCGGGATGTTGGGATCGATGGTGTTGTGCTCCCCGTTCCACCAGGCGTCGTAAATCACGTCCGGCATGACATATGCCGGATTGCTGAAATTGTTCGCCAGATCGATGACGCCGGACAGCGAACTGCTGTAGATACCCGAGCGGTATCCCAGCAGATGCAGTTCGGTTGTCCAGGCGGCGAAGAAAGCCAGCGCTTCCGGTGTCTGTTTCGGCTGATATGCCTCCATGTCGTAATAGATCGGGGTGCCGCGCCGGAAGCCGAGCAGTTCGGCCTGCACGACCGCGTCCTGGGCGGCGGCGGTCGCCTGCGCGGCCGGGTCGGTGATCTCCCCCTTGAAGGACACCTGCGGGCCCACGTACAGCGGGATGAAGTGCCAGCCGATCGCGGCCTGCTGGACCAGCCAGGCCGGGGTCAGGTTCGGCTGGGCGCAGGCCCGGTCCGAGCCGCCGATGTAGATGCCCACCGCCCGGTAGCGCGAGTGCAGCCAGGCCACCATGGTGGCTGGGTCCGGGGCCGCGCAGGCGTCGAAACCGCGGCCGGTGTAGTTGGTGACCCGCCTGCGCAGGGTGCTAGTCGGCACCAGCCGGGGCGCCATCGCGGCCGGGTCAAGCGCCGTCGGCGCGGGCAGCCCGGCGCTGGCCAGGATGGCCCGGACCAGGGCGGGATCGGCCTGGTAGGTGGCGGTCACGGTGATCCGCGGGGTGGTGACGGTGATCCGGTGGGCCACCGGATCCACGGTGGAGCTGGTGGCCTGGCCGGCGGCGGCCGGCTGCACCAGCACCGCCTCGGTCGCGCCGACCAGGTTGACCGGGCAGAACTGGCCGCCGCCCGGGCGGCCCAGGTAGATCACGTGCCGGTCGAACCGCACGCAGGTGCCCGGACGCCCGGCCAGGCCGGTCACCGGCCAGCTGGCGGGCACCCGGAACCGGTACCCGAGATAGCTGACCGGCCGGGTGCCCGCCGCCTGGTGGCTGCCGGCCGCTGCCCGGTGCGCCCCCGTCACCGGCAGCCCCGCCGCTGGCAGCACCGCGGCGGCCAGCACCGCCCCCGTCACCAGCGCATGCCTGGGCCAGGCAGTCGTGAACACCATGATCGGCGACCTCCCCCGTGTCCGCCGTCATCACCGTGGCCACCAGTGCCGGCCGGCCTGCCCGCACGGGCATCTTTCGCCCATGAATTCCGGGCCAGGCCCGGTGGCAATGCGCTCGCGGAATTCCCCCGGTGCGAGCGCCTGGCGGTGACGCGGCGACTATCCGTTTCCCGCAAAGCAGCATAACTGGCGGCCCATCACACCCGTTGGGGGTGGGTCAATAATCCGGCGCACAAGGCTGTTATTGCGATAACTATCAGGAAAACAGCTAACGGCCGCGCGCCGGTATCTTCCCAGCCGCCGGCACTGCCCGGGCTGGCGTGCCACAGCAGCCGGGGCGGGGCCTTCCCCGGCCCGCCCGGGCTCCCGGTTTCCGCGTACGGCGACAGGGCAAAGCCGTTCGGAAAAATGATCTTTGAAGGCCCGGCCGGGGCGCCCGGCACGACGCGGCCGCCGGGCACGTCCCCGGCCCGCATCGCCGCCCGCACCGCGCCGATCCCGTGGGCATCGCGGATCTCCGCCAGCGCCACCAGGTCCCAGCACTCGGCGCCGTTGACCGACACCGACCGGCCCGCCCGCCGCAGCCGGCCCCGCACCACGAGCAGCCAGGACCCGAACACCCGGGCCGCGCAGCGTTCCTGCACCGACTCGAAGAAGGCCAGGTCAACCGGGCCGGTCAGGTCCTCCAGGGTGGCGAAGATGATCCGCTGGCCGGACCTGATGGCCGGCGTCTGGGTGGCGACCTTCACCCCGGCCACCAGCACCCGCTCGCCGGGCTGGCACCGGCGCAGGTCAGCGGCCCGCACCACGCCCAGTTCGGTGATCAGGTCGGAGTAGAAGGTGAGCACGTGCTGGCTCAGGTCGATACCCAGGATGGCCAGTTCGGCCTCCACCCGCTCGGCCGGTGTCAGCTCGCGCAGTTCCCCGGCCGGCACCAGCTCACCGAACCCGTCCCCGCCCAGGTCCAGCGCCAGCTGCCCGCCCCGCTCCCCCGCCCCGGGCAGGCGGGTCCGGGCCCGGTCGAGCGCTGTGACCCGGGCCAGCAGGTCGCGGCGGGAGACGCCGGTGGCGGGCGGGTACAGCCCGTCGAAGCCGCCGACCAGGACCAGGCGCTCGGTGACCGGCCGGGACGCGCCGGACCGCTCCCAGAAGTCCCGCAGCGACGTGTACGGCTGGCCGGCCACGATCCCGGCCACCTCGGCCTCGCTGATCCCCTTCACCTCGGCCAGGGCGGCGCGCAGCCCGAACCGGTCCCCGCCGTCCCGCTCCACCCGCCAGTCACCAGCCGAGGCATTCACATCGATCGGCATAACGGCGGTGCCGAGCACCCTCGCGTCCCCGACGATCACCCGTTTCGGGTACATGCCGGGGTCGTGGGTGAGGACGCCGGCGTAGAAGGCGGCCGGGTGGTGCCGTTTCAGCCAGGCCGACTGGTAGGTCGGGATGGCGAACGCCGCCGCGTGCGCCTTGCAGAAGCCGAACGCGGCGAACGCGGCCAGCACCTCCCACACCCGGTCCACCACCTCACCGGGGTAGCCGCGTTCCCGCGCCACCCGGCCGAACCACTCCCCCACCTGCTGGCTGCCCTCCTCGGTGGCGAGCCGGCGGCGGGCGAGTTCGGCGTCCGACAGGCCGCAGCCGGTCATGGTGTCGATGACGCGCAGCACCTGCTCGTGGAAGACGACCACGCCGCCGGTTTCCCTGAGCGCGGGCACCAGGTCCTCGTGCGGGTAGCGGGCCGGGCGGCGGCCGTGCCGGGTCGCCAGGTACGGCGTGATCATGTCGGAGCTGACCGGGCCGGGCCGGAACAGCGAGATGTCCACGATCAGGTCGCCGACGGTCCGCGGCAGCAGCTTGCCGACCAGTTCGCGCTGGCCGGGCGACTCGATCTGGAAGCAGCCCAGCGTCCGTGCCGAACGGATCATCTCGAACGTCGGCCCGTCGCTGGGGTCGATGGCGTCGAGATCGATCCGCTCGCCGGTGGTCCGCTCGATCTCGGCCACCGTGTGCGCCATCGCCGACTGCATCCGCACCCCGAGCACGTCCAGCTTGATCATGCCCGCGGCTTCCACGTCGTCCTTGTCGAACTGGGTCAGCGGCAGGCCCTCGAAACTGGGCTCGACCGGGGTCCGGTCCAGCAGGGTGGTGTCGGAGAGGACCACCCCGCACGGGTGCATGGCGACGTGCCGGGGCAGCCCGTCCAGCCGTTCGGCCAGCTGGAAGACCGCGGCGAGCTGGGGGATGGCCAGCCGGCTGGCCCGCAGTTCGGGCAGCTGGGACAGGGCGCCGGTGATGTGGGCGGCGCGGACGTGCGGGAAGGCCTTGGCCAGGGTGTCGACCTCGTGCGGCGGCAGCCGGAGCGCGGCGCCGACGTCCCTGATCGCGCTGCGGGCCCGGTAGGTCTCCATCATCGACACACAGGCGACCCGTTCCTCGCCGTAGGCGTCGAAGATGACCCGGTAGGCCTCGATCCGGCGGGCCGATTCCACGTCCAGGTCGATGTCGGGCAGGCCGGCCCGTCCCTCGGACAGGAACCTTTCCATGATCAGGTCATGCTCGACCGGGTCGATGGCGGAGATGCCGATCAGGTAGTTGACCAGGCAGCCGGCCCCCGAGCCGCGGATGGAGCAGCGGATGCCGCGGTCCCTGATCCGGTCGGCCACGTCGGCGACGGTGAGGAAGTAGGAGGCCAGCCCGGTCCGGGCGATGATGGCCAGTTCGTGGGCGAGGCGGCGGCGGGCGGCGGCACTGCGGGAGAAGTGGCGGTCCAGGCCCTCCTCGCACCTGGCCCGCAGCAGGCCGAGCGAGTCGCCGCTGGCCTCGGGCAGGAACCGGCCGCCGATGCCCAGGTCGCGCCCTGGGTCCAGGGCGCACCGCTGGGCCAGGCCGGCCGTGGCTGCGAGCAGGTCGGCCATCGCCGTTTCGCCGGTGGCCCGGCCGGCCCGGTCACGGCGGCGGATGCGGCCGAAGCCCGCGCCGGGGACCTCGCAGATCCGGGCCGCGGTCCGGGCCATCTCCTCGCCGCTGGCCAGGTAGGCGCGGGCGTTGTGGCGGTCGCGGTGCCGGCGCCCGAGCGGCATCAGCTGCCGGGCCGCGTCGAGCACCTGCGCCGCCGGGCCGTCGGCCGGGTCGAGGTAGCGGACCGCGTTGGTGAGCACGGCCGGGACCCCCGCCTCCCGGGCCAGCCGCAGCATCCGCGCGGCCCGGA
>DATDGI010000348.1:0-3054 GCA_036522155.1 Streptosporangiaceae bacterium | reverse complement strand
CCCAGCGGCCTCCTCGTCGAAGTCCTCCGGCCTGCACAGCGCGATGCGCACGGTCGCGGCGCCGATGTCCCTGGCCGCCTGGAGACGGCCGGCCGGCTCCTGGCCATCCAGCCGCAGGCCGAGGTCCACCCGGTTCTTGGTGGTCGCCTGGACCACGGCGAATGTGCGGCGGGGCGAGACCAGCGAGACAAAGGTCTTGCGCGCCTGGATCCTCACCGGCCCGAGCGGCGGGAGCGCGGCCAGCACCGCGTCCAGGATGGGCCGCAGCTGCGGCCGGTCGGCGTACTGGTCGGCTATGAGCTGGCCGGCATCATCTGGATCGCGCCGTCCGGGCTGCTCCGGCATGACAGCTCTCCTCCGAGGCCAGGGCCCGCGCGCTGACCTCCCAGCGAAGATGGCCCCGGCTGTCCAGGCCAGGAACGTTGTGCCGATGGAGGCGGACTCAGCCCTTCCCGCGGACCCGGCGGCGCCCTCCCGCACCAGTGCCAACCTACGCGTGCCCGGCGGCAAGATCGAGCCGCCCGCCGGGTCAGCGGCCGAACGGCTCGGGCCTGCGCAACATGGCCGACCTGTTCGCCCAGGAGGGGGCCGGGACTCGCAGCCACCCGCCGGGCCGGTCGGGGCAGGTAGCATCACTACCTATGAGGGCGGAAACGCTGAAGGGTCACCTGGATGGCATGCTGCTGGCATCGCTGGAGCAAGGCCCACGCCACGGCTACGCCATCATGGAAGCGCTGCGGGCCGGCAGTGGTGGGCAGCTCGATCTGCCGACCGGCACCATCTACCCCGCACTGCACCGGCTCGAGCGGGCCGGCCTCGTGCGCGCGGCCTGGTCGGAGGGCGGAGGGCGCCGTCGCCGCCTCTACCAGCTGACCCCGGCCGGCAAGCGGGCCCTGGCCGCCGAGCGCGGCAACTGGCGGGAGTTCTCCGCCACCGTCACCAGGCTGCTCGAACCCGTGCCCCGCCCGGCCACCTCATGAGCTTCGCCCATTCGCACCGCCCGGGCCGGACCGCTGGCCCCGGCCCGGCTTGCCCGCAGCCGATCGAGTCCTACCTGTCCCAGGTCAGAGCCGCGCTGCCCGGCCCGGCACGGATCCACGCCGACATCATCCCTGAGGTGCGCAGCGGGCTGCTGGACGCCGCCGACGCCCATCGCGAAGCCGGCCTGTCCCCGGCGGCGGCGGCGCTGGCCGCCGTGGCCGAGTTCGGCCCGCCCGCCCAGCTGGCCCGCGCATTCCGTCCCGGGATCGCCGCCCGCCAGGCCCGCCGGGTCGCCATCACCCTGCTGGCCACCGGACCGCTGGTCGGCCTGCTATGGGGCGCCGCGGCCCGGGCCAGTCACGTCGGTGCCCGCGCCGCACCACCCTGGCAATGGGCAGGTGCTCCGCCTGCCGCGCCCGCGGGCCTCACCACGATGGCCGCCATCCTGCTCATCACGATCTGGACCACACTGATCACACTCGCCGCCACCGGCCGGCTCACCCGCTGGCTGCCCGATCAGCCCCGGCTCGCCCCGACCAGCGCAGCCATCGCCGGTTTCGGCGCTGCCACGGTGGACCTGATTCTGCTCGCCCTGGTGGCCGGCCAGCTCGCCACCGCACCCGCGAGGCTGGCGGCCGCCCCCATCGCCCTGGCCGCCGCGGCCAGCGGCACCCGGCTCATTCTCGCCAGGCGTGCCGGGCAGCGATGCCTCGCCAGCCGGGCATCACTGCCCTGACTTACTGAGCCGTCAGGCCAGTCGCCGGCCTGCGCGGACGTGTCCGCGCCGGTGACCAGCTCGCCGCCTTCGTCGGCCGCCCGCCGGGGTTCGGGTAAGGTGCGGCAAATGGACGGATCGGCCCGGCTGACCGGGCCTATCGCGGGGCCGCCGGGGATCATCATGACCGGTTTCGACCTCGGCCAGGTCGGCTACACCCTCGAAGAGTTCTTCCTTGAGTCCACGGCCACCCGCTTCGAGCCCGCGGGTCCTGCGGGAGCCGACGGATACTGGGAGATCACCCCGGCAGGCCAGGCGCCGTTCACCACCCGGCTGGTGGTGTGCCGCCCGTCCGACCCTGGCGCGTACACCGGCACCGTGATCCTGGAATGGCTCAACGTCAGCGCGGGCTTCGATGCTCCCGCGCACTGGATGCTGACCCACCGGCAGGTCATGCGGGCGGGATGGGCCTGGGTCGGGGTATCCGCGCAGCGGGCCGGCGTCGAGGGCGGCAGCATCTTCGAGGCGGCCGGGGAGGAGCCCGGCCCTGGGTCACGGCGCACGATGGTGCTGCCCGCGCTCAAGGAGAGCGACCCGGTCCGGTACGGGGGGCTGCACCACCCGGGCGATGCGTTCTGCTTCGACATCTTCTCCCAGGCCGCCCGCGCGGTCCGCGGCGGCGGCGTGCTCGGGCCGCTGCCGGTCGAGTGCCTGCTCGCGGCCGGCCAGTCCCAGTCAGCGATCCACCTGGTCAGCTACGTGAACGCGGTGGCCCCGGGGGTTGCGCCCGCGGCGGCCTGCGACGGGTACCTGATCGGCAGCCGCACCGGGTTCGCGGCCCCGCTGACCGGGTGGGACGGCCGGATCCGCACCGAGGGACCGGACGGCGCGCGGATCCGCACGGACGGCCGGGCCCCGGTGCTGACCGTGCAGACCGAAAGCGACGTGACCGGCGTGCTGGCCGGGGTGACGGCGCGGCAGCCGGACAGCAGCCGGTTCCGGTGGTGGGAGATTGCCGGTGCCGCCCACGCCGACACCTACGTGCTCGGTGCCGCCTTCAGCGACTCCGGCCACCTGCCGCCCGCCGAACTGGCCCGGCTGATGGCGCCGACCGCCGCGCCCATGGGCATCCCCTGCCCGGTGCCGGTGAACTCCGGGCCGCAGCACCACTACGTGGCCCAGGCCGCCCTCGCGCACCTGGACCGGTGGGCGCGCGGCGGCCCGCCGCCGCCCTCCTCGCCCCGGCTCGAGACCGACCCGGATGACCGAATGCGGCTGGTCACGGACGCCGCGGGCATCGCCCGCGGCGGCATCAGGACCGGCTGGGTCGACGTACCGGTCGCCGCGCTGTCGGGGCT
>DATDGI010000347.1:0-6191 GCA_036522155.1 Streptosporangiaceae bacterium | reverse complement strand
GAGATCGTCAGCACCGGCACCACGGCGGCGGCCATCAGATCGGCCGGGGTGGCGGTGACCGAGGTCGGAGAGCTGACCGGATTCGCCGAGTGCCTGGACGGCCGGGTGAAGACGCTGCACCCCGGGGTGCATGCCGGCCTGCTCGCCGACCGTGGCCAGCCCGCGCACATGGCGCAGCTGGCCGAGCTGGGGATCGCGCCGTTCGAGCTGCTGGTGTCGAACCTGTACCCGTTCGAGGCGACCGTGGCCAGCGGGGCGCCGCCCGCCGAGGTGGTGGAGCAGATCGACATCGGCGGCCCGGCCATGGTCCGGGCCGCGGCCAAGAACCACGCCAGCGTCGCCGTCGTCACCAGCCCGTCCATGTACCCCGCGGTGACGCAGGCGGTCGCCCTGGGCGGGTTCACGCTGGCCGAGCGGCGGCGGCTGGCGGCCCAGGCGTTCGCCCACACCGCCCGCTACGACGTGGCGGTCGCGTCCTGGTTCGCCTCGGCCTACGCGCCGGACGGGACCGCGGCCGAGACCGGCTGGCCGGACGTGGTCGCCGCGGTCTGGTCGCGGCAGGAGGTGCTCCGGTACGGGGAGAACCCGCACCAGCGGGCGGCCCGGTACGCCGGCACCGGCCCGCCCGGCCTCGCGTCGGCGCGGCAGTTGCAGGGCAAGGCCATGTCGTACAACAACTACGTGGACGCGGCGGCGGCGTGGCGGGCCGTCTCGGACTTCGGCGAGCCGTGTGTGGCCATCGTCAAGCACACCAACCCGTGCGGCATCGCGGTCGGCGGCGACCTGGCCGAGGCGCACCGCAAGGCCCACGCCTGCGACCCGGTGTCAGCCTACGGCGGGGTGATCGCCGCCAATGGCGCGGTGACGCCGGCGCTGGCCAGCCAGATCGCCGGCATCTTCACCGAGGTGGTGGTGGCACCCGGCTTCGAGCCTGCTGCGCTGGAACTGCTGGCCAGCAAGGCGAACCTGCGGCTGCTGGCCTGCCCGCCGCCCGGGCCGGCGGGCGCCACCACCCTCGAATGGCGGCCGCTCGGCGGCGGGCTGCTCATGCAGACCGCCGACCGGCTGGACGCGCCCGGGGACGACCCGTCCAGCTGGCAGCTCAGGACCGGCCCGGCGGTCACCGCCGGGGCCCTGGCTGACCTGGTCTTCGCCTGGCGGGCGTGCCGGAGCGTGAAGTCGAACGCGATCGTGATCGCCGCCGGGGGAGCGACCGTCGGGGTGGGCATGGGCCAGGTGAACCGGGTGGATTCGGCCCGGCTCGCGGTGACCAGGGCGGGTGACCGCGCCCGCGGCGCGGTGGCGGCCAGTGACGCCTTCTTCCCGTTCGCGGACGGGCTGGAGGTGCTGGCCAGCGGCGGGGTGCGGGCCATCGTCGAGCCGGGTGGCTCGGTCCGCGACGACGAGGTGGTGGCGGCGGCCAGCAAGGCCGGGGTAAGCCTGTACTTCACCGGTGCGCGCCACTTCTTCCACTGATGAGCTAGCTGAGTTACGTCGATGTCAGTGGCCGGAGGCGATCAGGGAGCGTGGGATCGGCTGGCTCGTGGCGTGGTTGTGCCGGATCGCGGCGGTCAGGACGAGGATGCGCTGGCTGATCCGCAAGCTTACATGGCCGGTGACAAATTGTCACTGATCGCCTACTATGAGTCTAATGGGGGCTGAACGGAATCTACTTCGGGGTGCTGTCATTGCCGGGCCCGATGGGGGCAAACCAGGCGGGCTGGGGCGGCTCCATCGCGCACGACGGGCGGGTGATCGCGCCAGGACCGTCCTGTGGGCCACGTACATGTTCATGGGCGTCCTTTTGGTGGGTTACCTCGCGTTCTTGACCGTCCGGGGTCGAAGCGGGAATTCCCTGCTTGTCACCGGCTGGGCGCCGGCCGGTTTTGAGCTGGTGGCCGGGGCCCTGTGCCTCGCCCGTGGGGTGGCCCGGCGGCCGGGGCGAGCGGTGGCACTGACGCTGGGCCTCGCCATCACCTCGTGGGCGCTGGGCGACCTTGTGCTGGCCGTGGAGTCACAGGGAGGCGTCACGCCGCCGGCGCCCTCGCTCGCGGACGTTTTCTACCTCGGCTTCTACCCGCTCGCCTATGTGGCAGCTGTGATCTTCATCCGGGGGGATACCAGGCGGCTCGCCACTCCGAGCTGGCTGGACGGTGCCGTCGCGAGCGTGGGCACCGCATCGGTGTGTGCGGCGTTCGTGTTCGCCAGGGTCCTTCAGCTGACTGGCGGCGATCCCGCCGCGACGGCGACCAACCTCGCCTATCCGATCGGGGACGTGCTGCTGCTCAGCCTGATCATGGGTGGGTCGGCGGTGATGCCCGGCAGGCGGAAGGCGCCGTGGCTCCTGATGGCCACCGGGCTCGCCATCAACGCCGTGGGTGACACCGCCAACCTGTTCGGGGCGTCATTTGGGGCGTCCCGGGTAGGTTTCATTCTCAACGCGATCGCCTGGCCGACGTCGTTGCTGGCGCTGTCGATGTCCGTGTGGTTGCGGCCGCGGGCGGCCAGCCTGCAGGCGGTTCAGAAGCCAGCGTCGTTCATCATTCCAGGGGTCAGCGCGGCGTGCGCGCTGGCCGTCCTCTTCGTCGGGAATCTGCGTGGAACGAGCCGGCTCGCCCTCGGGCTCGCGACCGCTGCCCTCCTGCTGGCCGGCATCCGGCTCGCGGTGTCCGTGCGCGGGCTGAGGTCCCTGAGCCAGGAGCGCCGCCGGCAGTCCGTCACCGATGAGCTCACCGGCCTTGGCAACCGCCGCTATCTCAACACCACGCTCGATTCGTTCTTCGCCGAATACGAGGCGGCGGACCGGCCCCGGACCATCGCCTTCCTCTTCATCGACCTCGACCGTTTCAAGGAGGTCAACGACACCTTCGGCCACTGCGTCGGCGACAAGCTCCTCAAGCAGCTGGGCCCGCGCCTGTCCGCCTGCGTGCGCAACGACGACCTGCTGGTCCGGCTCGGGGGTGACGAGTTCGTCGTCGTACTTGTGGACGCGGACGCGGACTACGCCACCACGGTGGCCGAGCGGCTGACGGACGGGCTGGCCGAGCCCTTCGTGATTGATACGGTGCGGGTCCACATCGACGCGAGCATCGGCATCGCGGTCGCGCCAACCGACGCCACCGACCCGGCGGGCCTCCTGTGGTGCGCCGACGTCGCGATGTACCGGGCCAAGCTGTCCGGCGCCCCCTTCGCGACCTACCACGCCGACCTCGACAAGACCGCGAACCGGCTGGTGCTGCTGGACGAATTGCGCACGGCGATCGACGAACGTCAGTTCGTCCTGTACTACCAGCCACAGCTTGATCTGCGAACCGGCGAGATCGTCGCCGTGGAGAGCCTGCTCCGCTGGGCGCATCCCCGGCTCGGTATCGTCCCACCCCTGGAATTCCTGCCGCTCGCCGAAGAAGCCGGCCTCATGGGATCGATCACGACCTTCGTCCTTACCGACTCCCTCGCGCAGTGCGCTGCCTGGCGCCGCGCCGGCATACACCTGTCGGTCTCAGCCAACATTTCACCGGTGAACCTGCTCGACCCCAGGTTCACGACGCTCGTCCGCGACCTCCTCGAGAGTCATCAGGTGCCCACCGAAGCCCTCGTTCTGGAGATCACCGAGACCACCGCCATCACGAACTTTGATCGATCCCAGAGTGTGATCCAGGAACTCCGGAATCTTGGCATCGTGGTGTCGATCGACGACTTCGGCGCCGGCTTCACTTCACTCGCGCACCTCAGCAACCTGGCGGTCAAGGAACTCAAACTGGACCGGGCCTTCATCGCCGGGCTCACTGGCCGCGACCGCGGCCGCGCCCTCGACCTCGTCCAGGCGACCATCGACCTCGGTCACGCGCTCGGCCTGCGTATCGTGGCCGAAGGAATCGAGGACGCCGCCACCCTGGAACTGCTGTCCAGCCTCGGCTGCGACCTCGGCCAGGGGTATTACATCAGCACGCCCAAGCCAGCCAACCTGCTCACGTTCAAGCCCGCCGGGTCCGCGAAACCGTCTCGGCCGGAACTAGCAGCGTCCAACACCGTAGCGGCAGGGACACGCCCAGGTGAGAGAGCCTTAACCTGCCGCCGACGGCTGCCGGTCAGGCGGCCGGTGAGGCTCAGCACGCGCCAGGTCTGGGGCGCTGCTTCAGCGGGTCATCGGTTCTCACGTAGAGTGCGGTCGCGCGGGTGCCTATGTCGTTCGTCCACACAATGATCATGGACGCCCTCGTCTGACGACCCCCCACGACCTCCACCGACAACCCGAGAGGGATTCCATGATCATCCCGGTGACAGCCCCGGCCGGCCGCCCATGACCGCTGTGATCCTGGACGGTAAGGCGACCGCGGCCGGGATCAAGGCGGAACTGACCGCCCGGGTGGCCGCGCTGGCGGCAGCGGGCCTGGTGCCGGGCCTGGGTACCGTGCTGGTCGGCGACGACCCCGGCAGCAGGGCCTATGTGGCGGGCAAGCACCGGGACTCGGCCCAGGTGGGGATCGCCAGCATCCGCCGGGATCTGCCGGCCGGCGCGACCCAGCAGCAGGTCGAGGCGGTGGTCGACGAACTGAACGCCGACCCGGCCTGCACCGGATACATCGTGCAGCTGCCGCTGCCGGCCGGGCTGGACGCGGCCGCGGTGCTGGAGCGGATGGTCCCGGCCAAGGACGCCGATGGCCTGCATCCGGTCAGCCTGGGACGGCTGGTGCTGGGTGAGCCGGGCCCGCTGCCGGCCACGCCGCGCGGCATCGTGGCCCTGCTGCGCCGGTTCGGGGTGCCGATCGCGGGCGCGGAGGTGACGGTGATCGGGCGCGGCATCACCGTCGGCCGGGCGCTCGGCCTGCTGCTCACCCGGCGCAGTGAGAACGCGACCGTGACGCTGTGCCACACCGGCACCCGCGACCTGGCGGCGCATACCCGCCGCGCCGACATCGTGGTGGTGGCCGCGGGCCGGCCTGGCCTGCTGACCGCGGACATGGTGCGGCCCGGTGCCGCGGTGGTGGATGTGGGCATCACCCGGACCGACGCCGGGCTGATCGGCGACGTGGCGCCGGAGGTGGCCGGGGTGGCTGGCTACCTGGCCCCGGTGCCGGGTGGGGTGGGCCCGATGACCCGGGCCATGCTGCTGGCCAACGTGGTGGACGCGGCGGAGCAGCAGGCCGGGCTGGCGACTAGCTACTAGCAAGTAACATACTGGATGGGCCGCCCGGCGGGAGGGTAGAGACACCCCGGGGCCGTTGCGGGCGGCCACGTTTGGCAGTGTGTAGCGTGCCCGCCGATGACGGCAGCGGCGCAAGCGGACAGAGCAGGAGGTCGGCCGCAGGTCATGAACATCGTCGTCTGCGTGAAGCAGGTTCCCGACACCTGGGCGGAACGCACGCTGCGAGCGGAGGACTCGCGGCTGGACCGGGCCGCGGTGGACGGGGTCATCAACGAGCTCGACGAGTACGCGATCGAGGAAGGGCTCCGGCTGGCCGAAGCGCACGGGGGCGAGGTCACGAT
This sequence comes from Streptosporangiaceae bacterium, assembly GCA_036522155.1. Taxonomy (GTDB): domain Bacteria; phylum Actinomycetota; class Actinomycetes; order Streptosporangiales; family Streptosporangiaceae; genus UBA9676. The sequence goes on along the minus strand of DATDGI010000347.1, from coordinate 704 downwards.
CTTGTCCATGGGCCCGGAGATGGCCAGTGAGTCGATCCGCAAGGCGCTGTCCATGGGCGCCGACAAGGCCGTGCACCTGGTCGACGACGCGCTGGCCGGCTCCGACGCGCTGGCCACGTCGCTCGCGCTGGCCACCGTGCTCCGCAGGACCGGGTTCGACCTGGTCATCCTCGGCTCGGAGTCGACCGACGCCCGGATGGGCATGCTCGCCGCGATGCTGGCCGAGCGCCTCGGCGTCGCTCAGCTCTCCCTCGCCAGCAAGGTGGAGATCGACGGCGGCGCCATCACGATCCAGCGGCAGACCGACTACGGCTACGACAAGGTCGAGGGCAGCCTGCCGGCCGTCGTCAGCGTGGTCGAGAAGATCAACGAGCCGCGCTACCCGTCGTTCAAGGGCATCATGGCGGCCAAGAAGAAGCCGGTGCAGACGATGAGCCTGGCCGACGCGGGCATCGACGCCGCGCTGGTCGGCGCGGCCGGCGCGAGCACCGAGGGGGTCGACTTCGCCCGGCGCCCGCCGCGCGAAGCGGGCACCATCGTCAAGGACGAGGCAGACGGCGGCGTCAAGGTCGCCGAGTTCCTCGCCGCGCGGAAGTTCATCTGAGGGGCCGGGAAATGGACACTGTGATGGCTGAGATCCTGGTGCTCGCGGAGCACGTCGACGAGGACGTCAAGAAGGTCACGCTCGAGCTGATCACGGCGGC
>DATDGI010000346.1:0-3695 GCA_036522155.1 Streptosporangiaceae bacterium | reverse complement strand
TGTCTCCGCCGCGGCGGAGGCGCGGGTTGGCGGGGACCTGCTCGAGGTCGTCTCCGAGAGCGGCCACACGCGCTGGCTCATCGGGGACACGCGCGGAAAGGGACTGCCCGCGGTACGCCTGGCCAATGTCGCGATGATGAGCTTCCGGGACGCCTGCGCCCAGCCAGGCCTGTCGCTGCCAGAGATCGCCCGGGCCGTGGACCGGTCAGTCGCCCGGGCCGCGGGCGATGAGGACTTTGTGACCGCGCTGTTCGCTGAGTTCGACCCGCGGGGCTGGCTTGAGCTCGTCACCTGCGGGCACCCGCCGCCGCTGCGGCTGACCGCGGACGGCGGCCTGCACACACTGAATCCCGCCTCCTACGCGACGCCGCTGGGCCTGCACCCCGACATACGGCCCGCCACGTTCACGGTAGCCGCGGGCGACCGGCTAGTTTTCTACACCGATGGCCTGCTCGAGGCACGCGACCGGGCGGGCCGGTACTTCCGGCTGGAAGACTGCCTCGACGTGCTGCGCCGCACCGATCTCGAGGCAGCCGCCGACGGGCTGCTCGGCCGGCTCCGGGCGCACACCGGGCGCAGGCTGGACGACGACGTCGCGTTGCTGCTGCTGGATGTGACGGCCCGGCCGGCCCGCCCCGCGGAGGAGCCCGCCGCGGCTCCGGCACAGGCCCGTGCCGCCCTTCGCGCCGGTGATCCCCTGGCCGCCGCCGGGTCTGCCTTCCTGAGCCGGGAGCGGAACCTGGCCGGAGGGGCGCGACGGAACTGACATTGCATGCGGTTCCCGGCGGCCTGCACGTGGTAACGCACGGCCCGTAGCTAGGGGCCCCGGCAACTCCGGCTTCCAGGCCGCGGATCCCCACCAGCGGCGAGCCGCCGGTTCCGGCACCCCGGACCGGCGGCTCGCCGCGTTCTTATGCTCGGAGACATGACTATTCAGCGGATGGACAACGTCGCCATCGTCGTCGAGGACCTGGACGCCGCCGTCGCGTTCTTCACCGAGATCGGCATGGAGCTGGAAGGCAAGGGGCAGGTCGAAGGCCTTTGGGCGGACCGCACCGTCGGACTCGACGGCGTCCAGAGCGACATTGCGATGATGCGGACCCCGGACGGCCACAGCAAGCTGGAGCTGACCAGGTACCATACCCCCGCGGCGTCCGGCGCCGAGCCGGAGAACCCGCCGCCCAATACGCTGGGCCTGCATCGCGTTATGTTCGCCGTCGACGATATCGACGACACCGTCGCCCGCCTGCGCGCCCACGGCGCCAAACTCCTCGGCGAGGTGGCGCAGTACGAGAGCATCTTCCGGCTCTGCTACCTCCGCGGCCCCGCGGGCATCATCGTCGCCCTGGCCGAACAGATCGGCTGACGCAAGCCTGCCGCGCGGGGCGGGTGCATCAGCGATGCGCGAACTAAAGACGCCTGCTACCGGGCCGGCCGCAGCCGGACCGGGTCGAGCGGTGGCGCGGGCATCGGGACGCCGCGGTAACCGGGGACGTCCCCGAAGTCGCCGTCCGCCCAGGCCTGGGCCGCCTGGCTGATGTCGTCCGGCGTCCGGGCCACGAAGTTCCACCACATCAGCAGCGGCTCGCCCAGCGGCTCGCCGCCGAGCAGGAACAGCCGGGTCCCGGCCTGCGCGGTGAGCGTCACTGAATCCCGGCCAGGCGCCAGGTACAGCAGGCTGCCGGGGGAGAGCCCGGTCCCCCCGGCCGTTGCCTGCCCACGGGCCACGAAGATCACATGCTCGTGGCCAGGCACCAGCGGCATGCTGCCCTCGGTGTCCCGGTCCGTGCTGGCCTCGGCCCCCACCACCGGTGAGAAGGTCCGGGCCGGTGAGGTGACGTCCGCCAGCGAGCCAGCGAACACCGTCACCGCGAATCCGCCCACCGCCAGCACCGGCAGCTCGCGGTGATGCTCGAAGCCCGGCGCCACCCGCCGGTCGGCATCCGGCAGGGCCAGCCACAGCTGCACCCCGTGCAGGCCCGGGTCATGGTCGGCCGGTGACTCCTCAGCGTGGGCGATGCCGCGGCCGGCCGTCATCAGATTGAGCTGGCCGGGACGGATCATCTGCTCGCTGCCCAGGCTGTCCCGGTGCAGCACGTTGCCCTCCAGCAGCCAGGTGACCGTCTGCAGGCCGATGTGCGGGTGCGGCGGGACCCGCATCCCGGCCACCCCGTCCACCGAGGTCGGTCCGTAGTGGTCCACGAAACACCAGGCGCCGACGCTGCGGCGCAGCCTCAGCGGCAGCAGCCGCCGTACCTCGATGTCACCTACCCGGGCGATCCGCGCGGTGGTCAGCTCGGTATGCCCAGCCGGTGGGTCGCTTGCCAGCACCGGCGCGCCCGGTGTCTCGACCTCCGCGTCAACTGTGCTCATCGGCCACGCTCACCTCGCCAGACCCGGCGGCGGCCGGGGGTTGAATAGTGCCACGGACTGGCTATCACCCAGGGAGTGCCCATGACCTCGGCCCGCGACACCCGGAACGAGCTGATCGGCCTCGGCCGCGAGCTGCGGCAGGCGATCCCCGGCGTGTACGCCGGGTACGCGCAGCTGCACGCCGCGGCGATGGGCGACGACGGCGCCCTGCCCGCCCGGATCAAGGAGCTGATCGCGCTGGCCATCGCGGTCACCAGGGAATGCGACGGATGCGTCGCCGCGCACGCCCGCGGGGCAGCCCAGCGCGGCGCCACCGCGCAGGAGGTGGCCGAGACGATGGGGGTCGCCATCTTGATGAACGGCGGCCCCGGCACGGTCTGGGGCCCCCGCGCCTACGCCGCATTCGCCGAGTTCGCCGACGGCGCCCCCGCCGGCCAGCCGGCCTAGCTGCCGCGTCAGGCGACCAGGGTCTTGACGGCGGCGGTCAGCTCGGTCAGCGCGGCCTTGGCATCGCCGAAGAACATCGACGTCTTGGGGTCCACGTACAGCTCGTTGTCGATGCCCGCGTAGCCGGATGCCATCGACCGCTTGATGACGATGATGCTCTTGGCGTGGTCCACGTCCAGGATGGGCATGCCGGAGATGGCCGTGCCCGCCCGGCGGGCGGCCGGGTTGGTGACGTCGTTGGCCCCGATGACCAGCGCCACGTCCGCCCGCGGGAACTCCGGGTTGATCTCGTCCATCTCCTTGAGCAGCGGGTAGGGCACGTTCGCCTCGGCCAGCAGCACGTTCATGTGCCCGGGCATCCGGCCTGCCACCGGGTGGATCGCGTAGCTGACCTCGATCCCGCGCTCCTCGAGCACTGACGCCAGTTCGGCCACCGCGTGCTGCGCCTGGGCGGCGGCCAGGCCGTAGCCGGGCACGATGATGACCTTCTGCGCGTAGGCGAGCTGGATGGCGGCGTCGTCAGCGGCGATCGAGCGGACGTCACCGCCGGGGCCCGCCACCGCCACGGCGCCGCCGTCCCCGGTGCCGAACCCGCCGATCATGATGTTGCGCAGCGACCGGTTCATCGCGTCGGCCATCAGCTTGGTGAGGATGCCACCGGACGCGCCGACCAGCGCCCCGGCGATGATCAGCGCCACGTTGCCGATGACGAACCCAGCCATCGCGACCGCGGTGCCGGTGAACGCGTTCAGCAGCGAGATCACGACCGGCATGTCGGCCCCGCCGATCGGCAGCACCATCATGATCCCGAATCCGAGCGAGGCGAGGACCAGGATCAGCAGGGCAGGCAGCGACGCCGTGGTGAACATGAACGC
>DATDGI010000345.1:0-3286 GCA_036522155.1 Streptosporangiaceae bacterium | reverse complement strand
ATCGCCGTCCTGTCCTCCTACGCGGCGATGGACTCGGCCACCTCAGCGTCGGCGGTCATCGGCCCCCTCAACGCGTGGGCCGGGGAAACCGCCGGGCTCCGCTTCGCCCGCCTGTGCACCGAACAGGGATACGCGTGCCGGGTCACCGGCTACCCGGCCGCGTCGGTGCAGATGGGCCCGCAAGCACCGCAGACGTTCATGACGCTCCTGGCCGAATGTGAGGCCGCCGACCACGGCGTCATCTACGAATCCCGCGACGCGCTCGCACTGGCCTACCGGTGCTCGATGTCCCTGGCCGCGCAGGCCAACGCGATCTCCGGCGCGCAGCCGCTCGTCCTCACCTACACCAGCGCGCACCTGGGCGGCGACGGGCAGAAAACCGGCATCCAGCCCAACGACGACGACCAGCTCACCGTCAACGACGAACTGGTCACCCGCGGCTCGGCGAACGTCACCGGTGGCCTGTTCGAGGCCACCGAAACCGCCGCCCAGTTCGCCGCCACCAGCGCCCTGTCCATCGCCGCACCGCCGGGCGGCGTGGGCCTGTACCAGGACTCGCAGACCATCAACGTGTTCCTCGATTCCCAGCTCGGCGACCAGGCCGGGTGGCTCGTCCACCTCGGCACCGTCAGCGAACTCCGCTACCCGGCGATCCCGGTCAACCTGGCCCGCCCCGCCCTCGCCAGCCTGCAGAACACCATCGCCGCGCTGGACATCGGCGACTACCTGCAGGTCGCCTCCCCGCCCGCGCAGGTGGGCCCGGACACGGTGAAACAGCTCGCCTGGGGTTACACCGAAACCCTCGGCGGCTACGTGTGGGAGATCACCTGGCAGGCGCGGCCCGAGTCGCCGTGGGAAGTGCTCGTCCTCGGCTCCGGGCTGGCCGGCGACTGCCGGCTGGACAGCGACGGATCCACCCTCCACCAGGCGTACACGACGACCAGCACGAGCCTGCTGGTGGACACCGCCGCCGGGTTCCCGCTGTGGCTCGCCGGGAACACCAGCCCCGACTTCCCGTTCGACATCATGATCGCCGGGGAGCGGATGACCGTGACCGCCGTATCGGGCACGTCCGGGTCGCAGACGTTCACCGTCACCCGGTCGGTCAACGGGATCGTCAAGGCGCAGGCCGCCGGTGCCGCGGTGAACCTGTTCCAGCCGTGCTACCTGGCACTGGTATGAGGAGGCTCTAGATGGCAGCAGCGGCGTACGCGGGGCAGCGGGCCACCGCCGGGCAGCTCGGCCGGGTGACCGCGCTGCTCACCACCGGCTCAGTAACCAACTCCAGCAGCGAGACCACCATCGGCACGTTCTCGGCCGGGTACCCGGCGAACGACGGCGCGGTCAGCGGCGGCTACCTGTTCTACGTCACCGGCACGTTCGACACCACCGGCACCCCCACGCTCGAGCTGCGCCTGTACATGGCCAGTGTCGCCGCCGGGAACCGCATCTGGGACTCCGGGGCCCTGGCCACCGGCGGCACCAACACCGTCCAGCCGTTCTGGATCAGGGCGTTCCTGCTCGTCACCGCCACCGGGTCGTCCGGGACGTTCGACGCCGGCGGCGACGCCCAGGGCGCCAACTGGAACGCCGCCGCCGGTGTCTTCTCCAACTTCACCGCGTCCGCGATCGACACCACCGCAACCCACGACATCGTCCTCACCGCCAAGTACAGCGCGGCGAGCTCGAGCAACACGTGCCGGACCACCGCCGGCTCAGCCCTGAGGATGTAGGGGGAACTGATGCAGAACGTGCTGCCGCTCATCACAGGCAGCTCAGGCGCGCTGGTCGTCCTGGCGGTGGTCGCCTACCTGTTCCTCGCCGGCAGGCTCCACTCCGACGCCGAATACCGCAAACTGGTCCGCGAGAACGACGACCTGAAAGCGGCCCTCGCCGACGAACGGCGCGCGGTGGACGAGGCGATGCGCACCGGCACCGTCACCAACCAGCTGATCACCGCCCTCACCCAGCTCGCCGAGAACCGGCGGCCCATCCCGCCACCCGCGCCACCCCACCGGCCCGCGCCGGCGCTGGAGCTGACCGGGGAGGACCTGGGCCTGTGACCCTCACCCTGCGCCGCGCCCGCCTCGCCGAACTCGACGCCCGCGTCGAAGCCGCCGCCGGGGAGAAACTCCTGTCCCGGCACCGGCTGGCGCACTTCCGCGAGCACGTCACCGGGCCGCTGCACGAGAAAGGGCAGCGGAACCAGTTCGCCGAGATCATCCGCAAGTCACTGCTCGAAGGGCACCACCGATGACACAAGACCAGCTGATCATCCTGCTGTTCAAGATCGTTATCGTCACCGGGTTCGCATCGATCTGCCTGTTCATCGCCGTCTACACATACCTGGCGCCGTGGTGGCGGAACGAGATCGGCCGCACCCTCGTCGTCAAGGACGTCATCCTCGCCCTGCTGCTCCTCCCATCGGTCCTGTCCCTGTTCCTCGACCTGAACCGGTTCACCTCCCGCGTCGTGGCGTGGGTGGACGTGGTGCTGTTCGCGGCAATGACCCCGGTGATGGTGTGGCGGACGGTGGTGTTCGCCCGCATCCGCCGCCGCGCCAGCGGGGCGGCCACCCGGCACGCCGCCAGCACCGGCGAGCTGGGAGGCCCGCGTTGATCACCCACCCCACATCCAGGAGGCCACTGTGAACCAGTCACATCCCCGGGTCCGCCACCCCGGCCGTGCCGCCCAGCCCAGCAGCAAGTTCCTGGTCCGGGCGAACAACTGGGCGGCGCTGAGACTCGCCGCGTTCTACGGCGCCGCCGCGACCATCTGGCTGTTCGCCGTCTACAGCCTGTTCGGCGCGCTCGTCTCGCAGCAGCAGCAGGTGACGATGCTGTACTGGTCGAACGCGGCGCAGCTGGTCTTCTGCCCGCTGATGGTGTACGTCGGGAACCTCCTCGGCCGCGGCCAGCAGGCCAAGGCCGACGCCGACCATGAGGCTCTGACCCATATCGCGCTGGCCGCCGACGCCATCCTCAAACTCGTGTCCAGGCCGAAGGAGCGTGCGCAATGAACACCGGCCGCTACTCGAAGTTCATCGTCAGTCTGCTTGGCACGGTCACCGCCGGGCTGGCGATCTGGTACCCCGGCGGGAACCACCTGGTGCCGATCGTCATGTCCGCGCTGGCCAGCCTGGGGGTGTGGTCGATCCCGAACACGCCCACGCCGGGACCGGGCCTGGTGGCCGAGGTCACCGCCGCGATCGACGCGCTTCTGCAAGCCCGCCTGCGGCCCCGGGCACCGGCACCCACACCGCCACCCCAGCCAGCGCCCGCCAGCC
>DATDGI010000344.1:0-9673 GCA_036522155.1 Streptosporangiaceae bacterium | reverse complement strand
CTGCGGGCAGGCGCTGGTCAGGCTCGGTTACGACCGGGACTTCGCCGCGGCCCGGCAGGACACCAGCGCCCTGGCCCAGCCGCCCGCGCCCGCGGCCGGCTGGCGGACGGTCGAACTGGACCACGTGAGAGGAGAGGTCAGGGTGCCGGTCGGGGTGATGCTCGATCTCGGCGCGACCGCCAAGGCCCTGGCCGCGGACCGGGCGGCGGTCGCGATCGCCGCCACCACCGGCTGCGGGGTGCTGGTCAACCTGGGCGGCGACATCCGGGTGGCGGGCCCGGCCCCCGCCGACGGCTGGCGGGTCGGCATCCGCGACGACGTCGGCTTCACCGGCGAGGAACCCGGCACCGAGCCCAGCCAGATCATCGTCATCCGGGACAGCGGGCTGGCCACGTCGAGCACGGGCGTGCGGTCCTGGCAGCGCGGCCAGGACAGGCTGCACCACATCATCGTCCCCCGCACCGGGCGGCCGGTGGAGTCCTGCTGGCGGGCGGTGAGCGTCGCCGCCGCGACCTGCGTGGACGCTAATACGGCCAGCACCGCGGCGATTCTGCGGGCCGAGCGGGCCCCCGAATGGCTGGACCGGCTGCGGCTGCCGGCCCGGCTGGTGCATCATGACGGCACCGCGGTCACCGTCAGCGGCTGGCCCGCCGACCCCGCCGATGCCGGAGCCGCTGACCCCGCCGATACAGGAAGCGCGGCATGACCTTCTCCACCAGCGGGCCGGGCCTGTGGTATGCCACCCGGGCGACCGGCCTGGTCACCCTGCTGCTGCTGACCGGCAGCGTGCTGCTCGGGGTGCTCACCGCGGGCCGGTTCGCCTCCGAACGCTGGCCGCGCTTCCTCACCGTCGGGCTGCACCGCAACCTCTCCATGATGGCGGTGGCCTTCCTGGCGCTGCACGTGGGCACGACCGTGATCGACACTTACACCGCGATCCCGCTGACGGCCGCGTTCATCCCGTTCAGCTCCTCGTACCACACCTTCTGGCTGGGCCTGGGCGCGATCGCCTGCGACCTGCTCCTCGCCCTGGTCGTGACCAGCCTGATCCGCAACCGGCTGGGCCACCGCACCTGGCGGCGGATCCACTGGGTCGCCTACGCCTGCTGGCCGGTCGCGCTCGCGCATGGGCTGGGTATCGGCACCGACCGGAGCACGATCTGGGTGTTCGCCCTGACCATTTTCTGTGTGGCGATGGTCACGGCCGCGACCACCTGGCGTTTCGTCACCGGGGCCAGGGCCGGCGCCCGGTGACCGCGATCGCGGTCACGTCCGAGCGGGCCCCGGCTTTGCGGCTGCCCCGGCTGCTGGCTGGCATCTCCTACTACCAGCCCACCGGGATCGGTGAGCATGAGCAGATGTACGGGCCGCTGCAGCTGCCCAGCGACGTCCCGGGCCCCCGGCGAGCCGGCCGGCACCGGCCGGGCGGGCTGGTCGACCTGGTCGACCGGTCCGGCCTGACCGGCCGGGGCGGGGCCGGCTACCCGACCGGGAAGAAGATGCGCTCGGTCATAGCCTCGCCGGGCAAGGCGGTGGTGGTCGCCAACGGCTGCGAAGGGGAGCCCGCCAGCTGCAAGGACCGACTGCTCCTGACCCGGCTGCCGCACCTGGTGCTGGACGGCATCACGCTGGCGGCCCAGGCGGTCGCGGCGGACGAGGCCTACCTGGTGGTCCACGGGCGGGAGGAGGGCCTGCTGGCCAGCCTGGAGGACGCGATCATGGAGCGGGAGATGCTCGGCATGGACCCGGTGCCGATCACCCTGGCCGGCGTTCCGGGCCGGTACGTCTCCAGTGAGCAGTCCGCCATCGTCCAGTACCTGAACGGCGGCCCCGGCAAGCCGACGTTCTCACCGCCACGCCCGCACGAACGCGGCGTGAAGGGCCGGCCCACCCTGGTGAACAACGTGGAGACGCTCGCGCACCTGGCGCTGATCGCGCGGTACGGCGATGGCTGGTTCCGCGGCGTAGGGCTGCCCTCCGCGCCCGGCTCCACGCTGGTCACGGTGGCCGGCGCGGTCGCCCGTCCGGGGGTGTACGAGATCGAGATGGGCACCCCGATCGGGCAGGTGGTGATGCTGGCGGGCGGCCCATCCGAGCGGTTGCAGGGACTGCTGGTCGGGGGGTACTTCGGCGGCTGGCTGCCGGCCGAGGTCGCCTGGCCGGTGCCGATGACGCACGCGGGCCTGCGCTCGGTGGGCGGGGCGATGGGCGCGGGCATGGTGATCGCCCTGCCCGACACCGCCTGCCCGCTGGCCGAGACCGCCCGGGTCATCAGCTATCTGGCGGAAGAGTCCGCCGACCAGTGCGGCCCGTGCATGTTCGGCCTCCCCGCCCTGGCCGACACCCTCATCGACCTCGCCTACCAGGGCGGGCGCAGCCGGGCCGTGGACCAGATCGGCACCCTGATCCCGCTGATCGAGAAGCGGGGCGCCTGCCGCCACCCCGACGGGGCCACCCAGCTTGTCCGCAGCGTGCTGCGGGCATTCCCGGACGACGCCGACTGGCACGATCAGCAGGGTCCCTGCTATGGCGTGCGGCGGCCGCCGCTGCTGCCGGTGCCCTCCGACGACGAGCGAGAGTGGGGCTGGACATGAAGTACCGGCTGCGGGTCAACCCGATTGCCTGCACCGGCCACGCCATGTGCGCCGAGCTGCTGCCCGAGATCATCGAGCTCGACCCGTGGGGATACCCCATCCTGACCTCGCCGGAGGTGCCCCGTGGCCTGCTTGATCACGCCCGGCGGGCGGTGGACGCCTGCCCGACCCTGGCCCTGCTGATGGACGAGGTCAGCGGCAAGCACCGCTGACCTGGGGAACCCCCGGGCTAATCGTCGCCGCCTCCTCCGCCGCCTCCGTCGCCGCTGGTGTGAACGGTCGCCGACGGCTTCCCGTGCGAGCAGGTGATGAACATCGTCACCTGCGACTGGCCGGCGGTGAAGGTGACTTGTGCCGTCCGGGCGGGCCCACGGACCACGCCGCCGGCCTCGTAGCTCTGCTGCGGGCTCCAGGACTGCAGATAGGCGCCTCCCTGGCCACATTCCGCCACCACGGTGCCCCCGGCCGAGCTCAGCACTGTGCCCGGGGAAGGCTGCGGGCTGGGCGGAGTCGAGGCCGGCGTCTGGCTTGGCGACGGGGTGGTGGCCCGGGTGATGGGCACCGCCACCCCGCCGAGCTGCACGGACGGCGAGGGCGTGGGGGTCGGGGTGGGCAGCGGGGCGGGGGTTTCTGCGGATTCGCTGGCCAGCGCCCGGTTCACCATCGCCACCGTCAGCTGCTGGCCGGGGGAGGCGGCGATGCCCTGCCCGAGCATGGACACCGCCAGCAGACAGCCGCCCGTCGCCGCGACCGCACCGAGCAGCCAGGCGCCGATCCCGAACAGGAGGCGGGTGCGCACCCCGGCAGGCTGGCCGATCAGACGTTAAGGGCGGGTAAAGATGGGCACAAGGGAAAGACGGTGGTGCCGGCCGTACCGGATATTGGGGACGATACGGTCTGCAGCGGCTACCGTCGTGTCGTGGCACAGTTGCTGCTGGTGGAGGATGATCCCGCCATCCGGGGCGCGCTGATCCGGGCGCTCACCGAGCGTGGCCACGCCGTGACTAGCATGCCCAACGCCATGGGGGCCCTGCAGCACATCGTCGACTCGCCGCCGGACCTGATCCTGCTCGACCTCGGGCTGCCCGACCTCGGCGGTTACGAGGCGCTGCGGATGATGCGCGCGGTCAGCTCGATACCGGTGGTGGTGGTGACCGCCCGCGACGACGAGGCCGAGATCATCCGGGTGCTGGACGCCGGGGCCGACGACTATGTGATCAAGCCGTTCGGGCCGGGCCAGATCGACGCCCGGATCCGGGCGGTGCTGCGCCGGGCCGCGCACGAGGAGCTTGGCGACTCCGGCCCGCTCCAGGTCGGCGGCCTACAGCTGGATCCGCAAGGGCATGAGGCCACCCTGGACGGGGTGCGGCTGGACCTGAGCCGGCGTGAATTCGAGCTGCTGCACTACCTGGCGCTGCACGCCGGCCAGGTGGTGACCCGGCGGGATCTACTGACCCACGTCTGGCGGATGCCCTACGGCGGCGCGGACAAGACCGTCGACGTCCATGTCTCCTGGCTCCGCCGCAAGCTCGGCGAAACCGCACAGGAGCCCCGCTACCTGCACACGGTCCGCGGGGTCGGGATCAAGCTCAGCGCACCCTGATGAGACTTCGCGTCGTCCTGCTCGTGGTGGCCACCAGCTCGCTGGTCCTGGTCTCGTTCCTGGTGCCGCTGGCCCTGGTGCTGCGCACGTTCGCGGCCGACCGGGCGGTGAGCACGGCGACCATCCAGGCGCAGAACCTGGCCCCGCTGGTGACCACCCTCGACACCGGCAGCCTGCGGCTCGCGGTCGCCCAGGTGAACGCGGAGAACACGAGGACGCCGGTCACCGTGTTCATGCCCGGCGGGACCGAACTCGGGCCGCCTGCCGCCCGCTCGTCCTCGGTCGAACTGGCCGCCAAGGGGCGCAGTTTCACCGCCAGCACGCCCGCCGGCGCCGAGGTGCTGGTCTCGGTCCAGGGCATGCCGGCCGGGACCGCGGTGATCCGCGTATTCGTCCCTACCTCCCAGCTCCGGCACGGGGTGGCCCACGCCTGGCTCCTGCTCGGCGGGCTCGGGCTCGGCCTGCTGGCGCTCAGCGTGCTGGTCGCCGACCAGCTCGCCCGGTCACTGGTCCGGCCGATCACCGCCCTGGCCCGGGCCGCCGACGACCTCGCCGCAGGCGACCTGACCGCCCGCGCGGTCGTGGCCGGATCACCGGAGGTACGCCGGGCCAGCTCCGGGCTGAACCGGCTGGCCGTGCGGATCGGTGACCTGCTGGCCCACGAGCGGGAGACGGTGGCCGATCTGTCCCACCGGCTGCGCACCCCGCTGACGGCGTTGCGCATCGACGCCGAGTCGCTGCGCGACGACGACGAGATGGCCCGGCTGTCGGCCGATGTGAACGCGGTCGAGCGCACCGTCAGCGAGATCATCCGGGAGGCCCGCCGGCCGACCGGCGAGGGCCGGGTGATGTGCGACGCGGCCGAGGTGATCACCCAGCGGGCCATGTTCTGGCAGCCGCTCGCCGAGGACCAGGACCGGCCGATGACCGTCGAGGTAGTGCCCGGCCCGCTGCTGGTCCGCGCCTCGGCCGAGGACCTGGCGGCCTGCACCGACATCCTGCTGGAGAACGTGTTCTCACACACCGCCGAGGGCCTGGCGTTCGAGGTCCGGCTGAGCAAGCGGGCGGGCGGCGGCGCCTGGCTGGTGGTCGCCGACGACGGGCCCGGCTTCCCGGACGCCGACCCCACCCAGCGCGGCCTGTCCAGCGGCGGATCCACCGGCCTCGGGCTGGACATCGCCCGGCGGGTCGCGGAGGACTCCGGTGGCACGCTCACGGTCGGCCGCTCCCCTACCGGCGGTGGGTCGGTGACGGTCGGCTTCGGCCCGCCGGTCAGGTCGCTGGACCCCGGCCGCCGCCACCGGCGGGCCCGCGACCGGCTGCACCTGCGCGGGCGGGATGGGGACCAGGGGTACTACGAGGACGACGGGACACCGTGGAGCCTGCTCGGGAGCTCGCGCATCGACCAGTGACGCAGCCGCCGGCCGGCTCACCACGGCCAGATCAGCCCGGCGGCTGGGCCAGGCCACCGGCGCTAGGAGCGGCTGGGCCAGGCCACCGGCTCCAGGAGCGGCTGCGCCCGGCCGCGGTGGCTATTCGCGAGCCGAGGTGCGGGCCCCGCGCAGGGTGAAGACGGCCAGCCCGGCGGCGAAGACCAGGCCCGCGCAGATCGCCGCGCCGGTGTCGTGCGGGGGCCGGCCCGGCCAGATCCACGGCGTGGTCCAGCCCGCGGCCAGCGCGGACTCGGTTATCAGCCAGTAGGCCATGGGGCCGGTCCAGCCGAACGCGCCGCCCAGCACGGCGGCGGACAGCAGGCCGAGGCCGGCCATCCCGCCGACGTCGCGGACCAGGGCCAGGGTGCCCCCAGGCAGGTACCCGCCCGTGGCCCCGGCGGCCAGCGCCCCGATCGCGGCCGCGGTCAGCATCAGAGCGCTGGCCAGCCGGAGCCAGACCAGCCGCCCTCCCGTGGCGGCTTCTGGCTCGCCAAACGGCCCGTAGGTGGAGACGGCGATCACCCCGGCGGCCCCGGTCTCGATCACCAGGGGTATCACCTCTTGCGCGGCCGGGCCACCGGCGATGTTCCAGCGCCAGTACAGGGCGGCCCACAGCACGGCACCAAGGCCCGCCAGCACCCCCAGTGCGGCCGGCACCCGGCGGCTGACCAGGAACAGGCCGATCAGGCGGAGCCCGGCCCGGCCGGGCCGGCCGGGCGGGACCGGCGCTGCCCCGGGCCGGGCCTGGTGCACCCCGGCGGCGGTCATGGCAGCTGCGCCAGGGTGAGGTGGCCGGCCCGCAGCGCGGCCAGGTGGGCTGCCAGCCAGGTATGCCGGGCGGCGGCCGGCAGCGCGGCCAGCCGCCGGGCGGCGGCGTAGACCGTCTTGCTCGCTGGCCCCACTTCGCGCCCGGTACCCGCCGCAGGCCCTCCCGGCGGCGGCGGCGCCAGCCCGGCGATGCCCAGCAGCTGGGGCTGCGCTGCGAACGGCATCCCGGCCCCCTGCATCAGCGCGGCCTGCACCACCTGCTGCGCCGTGGTGCCCGGGCCAGCACCCGCACCCACGAACGCGTGCACAGCCAGCACCCGCAGTTGGTCAGCGAAGTCGATGAAGCGGACCGGGCGGGCGGTGAACCCGGACGTGCCAGGCAGGTTGACCGTGTCAAGCGGGATGCGCAGCACCGGCGGGTGGCCACTGATCGCCATGGGCGCGTCAAACGCACCCTCGCTGCTGTTGTAGGGCCCGGCCACCTGGATGGCGCGGGCGGGCGCGCCGGGCAGGCCGGCCACCTCGGCCAGCACCGGCTGCAGCGCGGCCGTCACGTCGCCCAGATACTGGCGGTAGGCCGGGTTCAGGCACACCGGAGTCCCGGCGGTATGGCCACAGACCGGGGTGGCCGGGATCTGGCGGTCGTTGGCCGCGTCGTGCAGCGCGGGGATGACGATGCCACCCGGCCCCAGCCGGGCCGTCGTGGTCAGCCCGACCGCGGTCGCGGCCATGACGACCCCAGCCAGGGTGACCACCGCGGCGGCCCGGCGCAGCCCCAGGCCGCCGGCCCGGTCGGGCAGGCCCAGCAGGCCCACCGCCGCCAGCGCGATCCCGGCCAGCAGCATCATCCGGGCGATGGGCAGATCCGGCAGGTAGGGATAGAAGATCCCGGACGGCGCCTGGTAGTTGCCGTTGGAGTTGGTCGGCAGGATCAGCGCCCAACCGCCCTTGTCGCGGAATCCGGTCTGCGACGACATCATCAGGACCAGGAGGCTGCCGATCGCCGCCAGTGGCGCCGCGAACCGGCTGGGGAAGAAGGCCCCCACGGCGAACCCGGCCGCGCTGAACGCCGCCACGGCCACCGCGCCGACCGCCACCCACCACCAGGGCGGGGAGCCCTGGACCCCCTGGCCGATGTAGACCCCGAACATCACGCCCACGAAGACCAGGTAAGCGCCTACCGCCCAGATGGCGGTCGCGCCCCAGGTGGCCAGCTGAGCCACCCAGCGGGGCCGGGCGGCCGCGGTGATCAGGTCGGTCATGCCGCGCCGGCCCTCCCGCGACCCCATCCAGGCGGCCACGCCCGCCACGAACGGCCCGAAGTCGATGATCGTGTGTCCCTGCCCCATGTTCCAGAACGTGCGCAGAGCCCACACCGGCGGCTGGGTCACGCTGGGGCGGTACGAGTCGAACCACATCAGCGCGGCGATCAGCGGCAGGATGAACGGCACCGCGTTATGGCGCAGTTCCACCCACAGCAGCCGGGCCGCGGTCAGCGGGACCGTGCTGGCCGCGCGCGGTGTGCGGGGCTTCGCCGGGGCGGCGGCTGTGGCGGTCATGCCCGGGCCGCCACAGCGGACCGGGCGGCCGCGAGCACCGCGCTGTAGCCGCGCTCCAGCGGGGCGTCACCGGCCGCGCCGGTGCCCTCGCCCCGGCCGATCAGCTCCGCCGGGGTGCCGTAGAAGACGATATTTCCCTGATCCATCAGGGCGACTTCGGTGCAGGCGGCGCCGACGTCCTCGACCAGGTGCGTACTGACGATCACGGTGGCCCGCTGGCCCATATCCCGCAGCAGGGCGCGGAACTGCAGCCGCTGCTCGGGGTCCAGCCCGGCGGTTGGCTCGTCCAGCAGCAGCAGTTCCGGCTCGTTCACGATCGCCTGCGCGATGCCGACCCGCCGCAGCATCCCACCGGACAGGGTGCGCAGCTTGGCCCGGGCCCGGTCACCCAGGCCCACCCGCTCCACCGCGGTCGCCACCGCCCGCGGCACCTGGCCCGCTGGCATGTCCTTGAGCAGCGCGAAATATTCCACGAATTCGGCGACCGTGAAGCCGGGGTAGTAGCCCAGGTTCTGCGGCAGGTAGCCGAGCCGGCGCCGGATCTCCCGCCGCGGGCCGTAGGCTCCAGGATCACGGCCGAGCAGGCGCATCCCGCCCGAGGTGGGCGGCAGGACGGTGGCCATCATCCGCAGCAGCGAGGTCTTGCCCGCCCCGTTCGGCCCGAGCAGCCCGAACACCCCCGGCCCGGCGGCCAGGCTCACCCCGGCGACGGCCCGGGTCCGGCCGAACCGCCGGGTCAGATCGGTGAGTTCGACGTTCATGACGTTCCTCTCGGTATCCGGGTCGAGAACAGCACGACCGCACCACCGGCGGCGGCGACGGCCAGATAGGGAAGGACAAGCGCGGAATCGGTAATCGCCACGTAGATCTGGCCGGTGGTAGCCAGCCCGGTCAGCACGGTGATCACCCAGGCGGCCAGGCCGGCCGCGACACCCACATTCGCCGACCGGGTCAGCGTGGCGGCGGCCAGAGCGATTGCGCAGGCGGCGGTCATCGGGATCAGCCAGCCGAACGTCAGCGCGACCGCGACCCCCGAGGCGGCCGAAGCGGCCAGCCCGAGCAGGGCGTTCAGCCCGAACACCGCCAACGCCCGCACCAGCAGCACCATCCGGTCGCCCACCGCCATGCTCTGGGTCAGCTCCCAGGCCGGATCGATGCCGGGCCCGTAGGCATAGGCGATGCCCGCCGCCGCGATCGCGGGTGCCAGCAGCGGCACGTACGGCGTTCCGGTGCCCACGGTGGCCAGGGCCCCGGCCACCAGCACCACGACGGTGGAGATGACCCAGCCGAGCAGCAGCGACGGCGTCGTCACCAGCGACCGCGCCAGGCCAGGGGAGCGCAGCAGCCGCGTGGCCAGCCGTTCCGGCCAGCGCGGCTGGCGGCGCCACACCTCCGCGGCTACGCCGAGCCACACCCGGTCCAGATCCACCTCTTGCCCAGGCTGCCCGGGGCCGGCCCACTCGCTCATTGTGAGCCTCCTTCCACCGCCGCGCTCGCCCGCAGCGCCGCCCTGAGCAGCCGGCGGGCCCGGTGGGCGCGGCTCTTGACCGTGCCGACCGGGATGCCCATCAGTGCGGCGACCTCGGCCACCGGCCGGTCCTCCACGTACAGCAGCCGCCAGACCTCCCGGTCCGGGCCGCCCGGCGGTCCCAGCGCGGCGACCGCCGCCGCCAGGTCGGCCCGCGACAGCGCCGCGTCGGCCGGATCGGGCGCCTC
>DATDGI010000343.1:0-1642 GCA_036522155.1 Streptosporangiaceae bacterium | reverse complement strand
ACTTGGGCTTCACTCACATCGGGGATCGTGGCTGCGGCCAGGCCCCTCGGAGCCAAGCGGGGAGCGAGCAGGTTGATTTTGCGTCTTGCCTGAGGCCACAGCTAGCCGGGCAGCCCGCGTCGAGGTCACGCAGCAGGGCCTCGGCATAGTGTCGTGATGTCCTGGTTGATGACCTGATGCCCGTTCTGGTGTTCTGAGTGCCGGGCAGGCACGGCTTCCAAGATCATGTGGGTGTCGAATCCATTGATCTTCGCGGAAGGCCGTGCCTGCCGTGTCATCATCGCTGATCAGCCCTGCCCTGGCGCAACTTCGGGATCTGCCCGCCTGTGACCGTGGCCTGCTGGCGGGCGAGTGCCCTGGCCTGGCCGGGCATCTCGCTGACGTGCCTGATCCTCGTGATCCGCGTGGGGTGCGGCACACGCTGACGTCGTTGTTACTGGCCGCGGTGGCGGCGGTGCTGGCCGGGGCGCGGTCGTTCACCGCGATCGGCGAGTGGGCCGCCGATGCCCCGCCGCGGGTGCTGGCCGCGCTGGGAGTCCGCTACGACCCGCTGGCGGGCTGTTTCCAGCAGCCCGATGAGGCTACATTCCGCCGTGTGCTGGAGGCGCTGGACGCGGCCGCGCTAGAGGCTGCGGTGGGGTCATGGCTGGCTGCCCGGCTGCCGGCCAGCCAGCCGCCGCCCCGGCCTGGGCGGCGGGAGCGGCCGGCGGTGGCGGTGGACGGCAAGGCGGTGCGCGGCACCCGGCACGCCAGCGGTAATGGGCAGGCCCGGCACCTGCTAGCGGCAGCAGACCCGCAGGCCAGCACGGTGCTGGCCCAGGCCGAGGTGGACGGCAAGACCAACGAAATCACAGCGTTCGCCCCGCTGCTGGCCCCGCTGGACCTGACCGGAGCAGTGGTCACCGCCGACGCGCTGCACGCCCAGCGCGAGCACGCCCAGTTCCTGGTCACCCAGAAGAAGGCCCACTACATCCTGACCGTCAAGAACAACCAGCCCAGCCTGTACGCGCAACTGAAGAGCCTGCCCTGGCGGCAGGTCCCGGCCGGCTTCGACGCCAGGAACAAAGGCCACGGCCGCGCCGAACGGCGCACCCTCAAGGTCACCGCCGTGGCCGCCGGAATCGCCTTCCCCTGCGCCGCCCAGGCCATCCAGATCAGGCGCCGCCGCCGGCCGCTGAACGCAACCGCAAAGTGGTCCACCCAGACCAGCTACGCCGTCACCAGCCTGGCCGCCCACCAGGCCACCCCCGCCCAGCTCGCCGGATGGATCCGCGGCCACTGGGGCATCGAGGCCCTGCATCACATCCGCGACTGAGGTGCCCCGAGGCTTCCGGACAGTCCATCCAATAGGATGGGCGTCTGGAAAGGTGAGGTAATTGCCCCGACCGAAGAAGAGCTTCTCTCCGGAATTCAAGGATGAAGCCGTGAAGATGGTGATCGAGACGTCGCGCCCGATCGCCAGAGTGGCAAAGGAGCTCGGTATCAACGAAGGAACCCTCGGTAACTGGGTGGCCGCCTACCGTCGTGAGCATGCCGGCGAAGAGCCGCCGCTAACCGTGAATGAGCGCGCGCGGCTGCGCGAGCTCGAGCGGGAGACCCGGGAACTGAAGATGGAAAACGAGTTCCTGAAAAAAGCAGCCGC
>DATDGI010000342.1:0-13775 GCA_036522155.1 Streptosporangiaceae bacterium | reverse complement strand
TGGACCTCGCCGACCGCCTTGCCGTCGTGCGGCAGGTGGTGGTGAGGATGGAGACGGTGGTCGTCTTGCCCGCGCCGTTCGGCCCGAGCAGGCAGAACAGCTGACCCTCGGGTACCTCGAAGCTGACGCCGTCCACCGCGTTGCGGTGCGCCGACCGGTAGCGCTTGACCAGCCGGCTGACCTCGATGGCGGGCCGGTCAGGCCGTGGCCCGGCCCGCATCGTGCTCCCGCAGGCGGCGGTAGCGCGCGTCAAGCCCGCGCCGCCGGGCCAGCCGGGCGAGCGCGGCGGCCACCGCCCGGGCCAGCGCGGGCGGCAGGTACGGCGCCCGCACCTCACGCTCGAAGTCGGTCATGAACAGGGCCAGATCCAGCGGGCGCGGCAGCGCCCGGCCTGCCGCCTGCTGCTCCTGGGCCAGGGCGGCCGCGGTGGCCAGGAGTTCGGCCATCTCCAGCGCGGGCCGGGTCTCCACCGCGACCCGGGCCGGCTGGCGCCCGCCGTTGGCGAAGTGGTGCACGGTGCCGGGCGGGATGACGACCGTGTCGCCGGCGGTGGCGATGATCCGGCGCCCGCCCACCCGGAACCTCATCCGCCCGGCCAGCACGGTGAAGCGCTCCTCCTGCTCGGGGTGGGCGTGGCTGCTCGGCACCCGGCCGCCGGGCGCGAGCACCAGTTCCCACTCCAGCACGCGGCCCCCGGTCTCGGCGGCCGTCCTGCGGATCACGATCTGCTCGCCGCTGAGCGGGTTCTCGATGACCTGCCCGCCGGTCATGATCGCCTCCACGCTCTCACCCCGTCTCCCGCGCCCCACCGTACCCGCCCGCCGTCCCCGCCTGCCCGCCCCTGTGCGCCCCAGCGCCCGGACGTGGACGATGTGGGCTACGTCCACGACCCGAATCGTCCAGGGCGCTGGTCAGCCGTAGCCGAGGCCGGTGCCGCGGGTGCGCATCGCGCGGCGGATCGCGGCCCGGTCGGGGCAGCGGGCGGCGGGGGTGGCGGCGGCGGTGCGCAGGCCATCCAGGGCCAGGTCGGCGAAGCGTTTCCAGGCGTCGGGCGCGGCACCGGCGGTCCGGTGCACCAGGCCCGCGTTGGCCATCAGCAGCAGCACCAGGTCCTCGGGCACGAAGTCGGCCCGCAGCCCGCCTGCGGCCTGCGCCCGCCCGGCGATCCGGGCGAAGTCCTGCTGGACGCGGGTGCGCAGCCGTTCCAGCGCCGGGGCGCCGCGCACCTCGGTAGTGAGCAGGTCGGCCAGCCCGCGGTCGGTGGCCTGGAGCTGGCAGAGATACCGGACGTGCCCGGCGAAGCCCTCCCACGGATCGGGGCTGGCCAGCGCCCGCGCGGCGGCCTGCGCCACGCCCTGCAGGGTGTCCTCGAACACCGCCGCGACCAGGGCACAGCGCGAGGGGAAGTGCCGGTACAGGGTCGCGTTGCCGACGCCCGCGTGCCGGGCGATCTCGTCGAACGGCAGGTCCAGGCCGCGCTGGCCGTACAGCCGGCGGGCGGTGCCGATGATCGCCTGCCGGTTCCGGGCGGCGTCCGCCCGCAGGCGGACGTCAGGATCCGGCGGCCCGGGCATGGCGACAGCGTACCTTCAAGCAGGGACAACTCCCCGTTTCTGCTAGCGTGCTGACATCCGGGGACGCTCCCCCGGTTGCTGGCAGGCCCCAGGCGGGGCGGCCCGGGCAGGAAGGTGGCGGCATGACCACGACCACGGGCGAGGCGCCGTCGTTCACCGACGTGCTGACCGCCTTGCGCAACTCCCACGACCGGCTGGCCACCGCGGTGAGCCCGCTGACCAGCGAGCAGGTCGGCGGCCCGTCGTACCACGACTGGACGATCGCGCAGGTCGCCTCCCACCTCGGCTCCGGCGCTGAGGTCTTCGGGCTGTTCCTGGCGGCCGGGGCCGCGGGAACCGAGGCGCCGGGCATCGAGCAGTTCCGCCCGATCTGGGACCGCTGGAACGCCAAGCCCGCGCCGCAGCAGGTGCAGGACGCGGTGGTGACCGACGCGGCGCTGCTCGACCAGGCCAGCGAGCTGGCGCCAGCCGAGCGGGAGAGCTGGCAGCTGGACGTGTTCGGCACCCACCAGGACCTGCCGGGCCTGCTGCGGATGCGGCTGTCCGAGCACGCCATGCACACCTGGGACATCGTGGTCGCGCTCGACCCGGCCGCGACCGTCGCCGATGACGCGATCGAGCTGATCGTGGGCAACCTGGCCCCGCTGGCCGCCCGGGCCGGCAAGGGCAGCCCAGAGCCGGTCACCGTGCATGTCATCACCAGCGGGCCGGAGCGGGAGTTCCTGCTCGAGCTGACCCCGGACGGGGTGAAGCTGACCCCGGCGCCCGGGCCCGGCCACGCCACCGCCACTCTGCGGCTGCCCGCGGAGGCCTTCGTACGGCTGCTGTACGGCCGGCTCGATCCGGCCCACACCCCCGGCTCGGTCGAGGCCGAGAACGTGGAACTCGACACTCTGCGCCGGTCGTTCCCGGGCTTCTGAGCCCACCCGGAAGGAGTCATCATGCGGCTGCGGGCACGCAACGTCCCGACCCGGCTCGCGACCGGCGCGTTCATCCTGCACACGGGCTGGGAGAAGTGGCACGGCGACGAGGAGCGGGCCAAGGCCATCCACGGCCGGGCGGCGGCCGCGTTCCCGTTCCTGGCCGCCATTCCGCCCACCACCTTCCTCAGGCTGCTGGCGGGTGCGGAGATCGCCACCGGCACCGCCCTGCTGCTCCCGGTGGTGCCGAACCGGCTGGCCGGCACGGCCCTGACCGCCTTCTCGGGCAGCCTGGTGACGATGTACCTGCGGACACCAGCCATGCACAAGCCGGGCAGCGTCTGGCCCACCCCGGCGGGCATCGCGGTCAGCAAGGACGTCTGGATGCTCGGCATCGGCCTCGGCCTGGTGGCCGACACCGCGGGCACCGCCGGGCCCGCCGGGGCCCACTGACCCCGGCGGCGCCGGGCGGATCAGACTGGATCAGGCCGGATCAGGCCCCAGGCGCACGGTAGGCGAACAGCGGCGCCCAGCGGACATCGGGCATGCCCGTCACGCCGCCTGCCCCGAGCGCCGGGCCCAGCCGGGACTCCATGAACGCCCCCTGGTCCGCCCGGGACGTCCAGACCTCGGTGACCACGAACGTGCCGTCATCGGCGACACCCGCGGCATGCGAGATCAGGCCGGGTGGCCAGTCCCCTGCACCGGTCTCTGGGTCGATGCCAAGCTCGGCGTTGACCGCGTCATACTCGGCCTGGCCGACCCCGGCGAACTGCAGGATGAGCAACTCCGGCATGAGAACCCCCCTTGTGATGGTGACCCGGGCGGCGCCGATGGCGGTGCCCCCGTGTGATTACCCGCCTGGCCCGGGCCGGCTCTCCGGCCGCCCGCCAGGTCACCGCAGACTATCGCGGCGGTCCGGGAAGATAGCGGTCGATGACCCCGAAGAACTGGTGAATATCGAACGGCTTGCCGAGGAACTCGGACGCACCGCTGGCCAGCAGGCTGTCCACGATGCCCCAGCCGGAATCGCCGCTCATGATGACGACCGGTATGCCCGCCGTGCCCTCCGCCGAGGCGAGCTGCCGCAGGACGTCGATCCCGGTGGCGTCCGGGAGCCGGTTATCCAGCAGGATGAGGGCGGGCCGCTCAGCGGCCGCGGTCCCGACGCCGTCACGGGCGCTCCCGGCCAGCAGCAGCCGGATATGCGGGCGGCGGGCCAGCAGCCGCTCCACCAGCGCGATGTTGGTCGCGTCATCCTCGATGTACAGCACGGTGTCCGTCGGCGGCGCCGGGGGCGGGGCGGGCCGCGGGGTGTTCATGCCGGCGCCGCGGGCAGGCCGGCCGGCGGCCCGGCGGCGGGCGGCGGCCCGGCGGCGGGCCCGCCAGCGAAGGAAGCAAGCATCGCGTCGAGTTCGGCGAGCACGAGCGGTTTGGTGAGGTAGGCCACGGCGCCGTCGGCGAGCAGGCGGCGGATGACCTTCGGGGCCGCCTCGGCCGACAGGATGACCACCGGGATCCCGGCCGTGACCGGCTCGGCCCGCAGTTCGCTGAGCACCTGCTCGCCGTTCATGCCATGCAGGTGCAGGTCGAGCAGGATGATGTCGGGCACCTCGCGGACCGCATGCTCGATCCCGTCCTGCCCGGTGCTGACGGCGTGCAAGGTGGTGCCCGGGCGGCTCTGCAGGAAGCGCGAGACCACTTCCACGTTCGCCGGGTTGTCCTCGATGTACAGGACGTGCAGCGCGTCCCCATTGTGCGCGTGCCGCCCGGCCAGTACCGGCGGCCCGCGCTTGGCGGGCGCAGCCGGGATCACATCGGGGGCGCGCCCGAGCACCACGGTGAAGGCCGACCCCTGCCCCGGGGTGCTGGCCGCGGTCAGGTGGCCCCCCATCACCTCGGCCAGGGCCCGCGCCAGCGGCAGCCCGATCCCGGTGCCCTCGATCCCGGTCTGCTCGGCCCCGAGCCGCTCGAAGGGCACGAAGATGCGCTGCAGATCCTCGGCCGGGATCCCCGCCCCGGTGTCGGCGATGGTCACGCTGACCTGCTCATCGCTGTCGGCCTGGCAGGTGACCGTGATGGTGCCGCCCCGGCGGTTGTACTTGACCGCGTTGGAGATCAGGTTGACCAGGATCTGCGAGAGGCGCTGACGGTCGGCGTGCAACGCCAGTGTGGGACTGACGCAGGCGTTGGTGATCTCGATCGAGCGTTCCGCGGCCAGCGGCGACATCAGCTGGCTGGCCTCCTCGATCAGCGGCGCCAGCGCGACCGGTTCCAGCGAAACGCTCAGCTCCCCCGATTCGATCCTGGCGATGTCGATGAGCTCGTTGATCAGGGCGAGCAGATGGCGCCCGGCGGTGAGGATGCGCTGGACGCTGTCACCGTCCTGCTCGGACAGATCGGACATTTCCAGCAGCTGGGTGAAGCCCAGGATGGAGTTGAGCGGGGTCCGCAGCTCGTGGCTGGTGCTGGACAGGAACGCGTTCTTGGCCCGGGTCGCGGTCAGCGCCTCATCCCGGGCCACCATCAGCTCAGCGGCCCGGCTGGTCAGCAGCTCCTCCGCCCGGACCAGGGAGCTGCCCAGGCGGCCGAGGTCGTCGCCGGACGGGCTCACCGGGGCCAGCGGCTGGCCCGCGCCCAGCCGGTCGGCGTTCACCGCGGCCGCCATCACCCGGCTGGAGATGCCCGAGGTGAACAGCGCGATCCCGGCCAGCCCGGCGAGCAGTCCGAGCACCAGCCCGACGATGTCGAGAGTCACGATCGCGGGTTCGGTCCGGTTGAGCGCCTCGCGCCTGGCCACCATGTCGGCTGTCGGCCCGCGGATGAGGCCGGCGATCTGCCTGCGCAGCCGGTCCATGTTCACCTTGCCCTGGGCCAGCGGCGTGATCAGGGCCGCGGCGGGGGTACCCCGGCTGGCCTCGGCCCGCAGCTGGGCCAGGCCGGCGAACACCCGGGCGGCGTCAGCGTCGACGAGGCGCTCCTGGCCGGCATCGCCCTGGATAACGGCGGCCCGCCGCAAGGCGGCCCGGTCCGGGCCGATGTGCCCCAGCGACAGGTGGTACGGGGCCAGGAACACCGGATCCCGGGTCGCGGCGTAGCCCCGCACCCCGGTCTCCGCGTTCAGCGCGTCGGTGAGGACCAGGCTGGCGCCGTTGATCACGTTGAAGGCGGTATTGGCCGCATTGCGCTGGTGGCTCTCGCTGGTCTGCAGCATCAGGCTGGTCACGGTGGTGGCGGCCAGCGCGATCAGCGGGACCGCCACCACGATCAGCCCCTTGACACGCACCGACCGGTCCAGCCACCAACGGCGCAACCCACGCGGGCTGACAGTCGCAGGCAGAGCCGGGTCAGCTCTGCGTGAAACCACCGTTCCCCCCCGAGTGACGGCTAAAAGTAGCCGGTCAATTACTCCATGTTAGTGCCGCCGATGGCGGCTTGCCATACCGCCCTGCCTGGTCTGGCTCAGGTCAGCGTGATCTCGAAGTAGGCGCCCTGGTCGTCGTGGACGATCCGGGCCGAGCCGGCCCAGCCGGTGAACCCCCCGGTGCCGGTGCCCGGCACGATATGGCCGAACCAGGTGTCCGGGGCCGACTCCAGACCTCCGTGCTGGACCGTCATCGAGCCCTCGCGGCCGTCCTCGGTACGGCCGGTGATCCGCTCGGTGGCCACATAGGACCGCGAGCCCTCCTCGGTCCCGGCCGACATGAACAGCGTGCTGGCCTGCCCGGTGATCCCGGACGTGAAGGTCTTGGCGAAAGTCATCAGCCCGACCCAGTCCGCGTCCAGGCCCGCCACCTGACGCGGCTCGAAGCTGTCCACCTGGAAGCGGGCGATCAGCGGCACGTCTCCTCCTGCCAGAAGCTCACCGGGCGGCGATTCTGGGCGGTGCGGCATGGTCGGCACCGGCCGCCAGCCCAAGCAGCGTAGCGAGTTCCCGGCACTGATCGGGGGTCAGGCGGCTGAGCTGCTTGCGGATCGCCGCCCGGTACACCGGCCAGGCGCGCCGGAGCGCGTCCCGGCCGTCCGGGGTGAGCACGGCGAAGCTGGACCGGCCGTCTGTCTCGTCGGGCTGACGCTCGGCCAGTCCGGCCGCGGCCAGCTCGTCGACGACCCGGCTCACCCGGGTCCGGCTGAGCACGACCCGCTCCCCCAGCTCGCTCATCCGGAGCCTGCGGCCGGGGGCGGCGTTGAGTTCCAGCAGCACGTCATACCAGGACAGCGATATCTGGCCGGCCGCCCGCAGCTCCGCCTCCGCGGCCGGCACCAGCCGGCTGTGGGCGACCAGCAGGCCGCGCCAGGCAGCGACATCGGGATCATCGGCCATCCCGGCAGCCTACCACTTGTGTGCGTGCGCGAGCACCTATAGTATGTGCGTGCGCACACTCATTTCACTACCTGGAGGACACCATGACCCGTAGCGCGCCCACGCCGGCCGTGACCCGGACGGTCGGCGGAGCCGAACTGCCCGCGCCCGGCCGGTGGGAGATCGACCCCGGTCACACCGAACTGGCCTTCATCGGCCGGCACTTCATGCTGACCAAGGTCCGCGGCCGCTTCACCGCAGTGTCCGGCACGATCTTCGTGGCCGAGGAGCCCGCGGACAGCACCGTCACCGTCACCATCGGCATGGCCTCGGTCGAGTCCGGCAGCCAGGCCCGCGACGACCACCTGCGCTCGGCCGACTTCTTCGACACCGACCACCACCCGCGGGCCACCTTCGCCGGCCGTGCGGACGGCTGGCAGGGCCGCCGCGGGCGGCTGACGGGGGAACTGACCATCCGCGGGGTCACCCACCCGGTCACTCTCGAGGC
The DNA here is from genome assembly GCA_036522155.1 of Streptosporangiaceae bacterium. Classification (GTDB taxonomy): domain Bacteria; phylum Actinomycetota; class Actinomycetes; order Streptosporangiales; family Streptosporangiaceae; genus UBA9676. The sequence continues at coordinate 6,470 of DATDGI010000342.1, read as the reverse complement.
CGAATACGTGGGCTACGCCGCCGATCCGTGGGGTGGCCAGCGGGCCGTCTTCACGGCCGCCGGCACCCTCGACCGGGAGGACTGGGGGCTCACCTGGAACATGCCACTGGACGGCGGCGGCCTGCTGGTCTCCCGCGAGATCCGGATCGAGATCGAACTGGAGGCGGTGCTCCAGCCCTGACCTCGCACCGCCAGTGTGACCCACTCCACATCGCGCGGCCCCGCTCATACTGAACGGCTGCGCAGTGCCGAACCGTAGTGACATATGTACGCCTCGGTGGCCGCCGAACTGGAGAAACCTCAAACCTGGAAGGCACGTCATGTCGTTCTCACTCCTGCGCCCGGCGGCCGGGCTGGCCCTGCTCACGGCGCTGGCCGTGGGCTGCGGCACCGCCGCGGCGGCGCACACCCCAGCCAAACCAGCCACCCACCACTCGGCCACACCGGCACCGGCCACGCCCACGCCGTCCCCGGTGATGACGCCGCATCATCGCCATCACCACCACCACGCCCCGGCCGCGGTGGCCCCGGCTCCCGCTCCGCCCGCCCCGCCCTCCACGCCGGCGATGAACCCGATCCCGCAGGGCAACGGGGGCGACCAGGACGCCGACAACAACGGCGGCCCGAGCGACGGCGACGGCAACATCTAGCCGATATCCGCTCCAGGCCGGCTGTGGCCCGCTCCCGCTGCGGGCCCCGGCGGGCCGGCTGGTGACAGGAGACCCCAGGTGAACGTTCTTTCCACACGCCGCGGCCGGCTCGGGCTGGCCGCCACCCTGGCGGCGATCGCCATCACGGCCGGGGCCATCGCCGCCGTCACTCTGACCGGCGGGCCGCCACGGGCGGGCTTCCCGTCGCTGCACCCGGCGGCGGCGCCGGCTGCGTGGCCCCACGCCATGCTGCCGAACGGGACCGCCGTGCTGACCTACCTGCCGTCGATGCAGCGGGTGATCAGCGACCATGACGCGGTCTCCGCGGCCCGGCTGGGCTCGGGCGGCGCCTATCAGCTCTACCTCAACGCCACGCCCCGGCAGGGCGAGGAGACGCTGGCGCACTGGGCCGCGTTCCGGCTGCGGCTGCTCCGGTCCGACGACGCGGCCTCGGCCCATGAGGTCGCCGCGGCCGAGGGTCTCGGGTTCCGCGGCGGCACCGGGGCGTGCGTCATCGACACCTACATCACCCGGATCGGCGGCCACCACTTCACCGAGATCGCCTGCCTGGTCCAGGGGCGGAGCGGCGCCAGCGTGATCGTCGCGGCCGCTCCAGCCGCCAGCTGGGCGCGGGCCCGGCCGTTGCTGCTCCGGGCCGTCGCCGCCTACCAGGTCCGGTGAGCACCACCATCAGCGTTTCGCGAAAGGACACCACCATGACTGACTCGTCCCTACCCATCATCGCCGGGCTGCGGCGGCTCGCCTCGCCGCGCCGCCCAGTTCGCCCGGGCGGGCGCACCGCCGTTGAGCTGCTGCTGCGGCTGGCGTGCGCAGGGCTGCTGGCCTGGATCGGTTACCTGCACCTGCATCTGTGGCTGGAGGGCTACCGCTACATCGTCACGAACGGGCCGCTGTTCCTGCTGGACGCGGTGGCCGGGTTCGTGCTCGCGGCCGGCCTGCTGGTGTGGCCGCGGCCCCTGGCCGGGCTGCTGGCGGCCGGCTTCACCGCGTCGACCCTCGGCGCGCTGGTGGTCAGCCTGACCGTGGGGCTGTTTGGCTTCCACGAGTCGATGTCGGCGTCCTTCGTCCGGCAGACGCTGGTCATCGAGTCGGTCACGGTGCTCGCGCTGGTCAGCTGGACGGTATTGGTGGCCGCGCGGCTCCAGCCGGCCGCTGGCCGTCCGCGGCCGGCGGCCCAGCCGGCCCGGCCGGACCGGGACTCGCAGCCGGTGCTGTGACCGCGGGCTCCGCCGTCACCGGCAGCCGGCCGCTCACCTGCGTGCCGCCGCCCGGCCCGGCGGACAGGTCGAGCGAGCCGCCGAGGGCGGCCATCCGGTCCATCATGTTCTGGATGCCCGACCCGGTGCGGGCGGCGGCCGGATCGATCCCCCGGCCGTAGTCGGTCACGGTGAAGCACAGCTCGCCGACCCGCTCGCGGACGCTGATCAGCACCCGGCCCGCCTGGGCGTGCTTGACGGCATTCTGCAGGGCCTCCAGGCAGCAGAAGTACACCGCCGCCTCGACCTCAAGCGGGTGCCGGCCGACCCCGCCGGCGTCCACCTCGACCGGCAGCGGCGAGCGCGCCGCCTGCGCCTGCAGCGCGGCGGCCAGCCCGAAGTCGGCCAGCACCGCCGGGTAGATGCCGCGGGCCAGTTCCCGCAGCGTCTCCACCGCGTGGCTCACGTCGGTGACCAGGCCGGCCAGGATCTCCTGGGTCTGGCGGGGGTCGCGTTCGGCGATCGCCTGCGCCGCGGCCAGCTTCAGCTTCAGCGCCACCAGGTCCTGCTGCGCGCCGTCGTGCAGGTTCCGCTCGATCCGGCGGCGCTCGGTGTCCTGCGCGGTGACCAGCCGCTGGCGGGAGACCGTCAGCTCATCCAGCCGCTGCCTCAGCTCGGCGGCCAGGCGCTCATTCTTGAGCATCAGCCCGGCCTCGTGGGCCAGGTCGGTGACCAGCCGGGTCTCGATCGGGGTGAGATCCTCGCGCTTGAGCACGGCCAGGGTTCCCAGCAGCTCCTCCTGGTAGCGCACGGGCACCGCGATCGCGGCACCGGGGATGCCCGGCGGCTCGCCGGACGCCAGCGGCAGCGGGGCGGGCCGGTCATCGCCGGCCGGCCAGGACGCCGCCAGCCGCAGCTCGCCGCCGACCCGCAGCCACACGTCGGCCCGGTCGGCCTCGGTGGCCCCGGCCAGCACCCGGGCCATCTGCACGGTCAGGTCCTCACCGGCGTTGAACTCCGACATGTGCCGGCTGAAGGTGGCCAGGACCTCGTACGGGCTGGCGCGCTTGCCGTAGACCAGCCGGTTGGCCAGCCGCTGCAGGCGGATACGGACCGGCTGGAAGATCAGCGCGAGCACCGCGGCCACCACGAACGGGATGGCCCGGTCGGTGGTCGGGGCGCCGATCCGCGTGCCGACCGACACCACCAGCACCAGGTAGAGCACACCGATCAGCACCACCAGCGCCGCGTAGACCAGCGCGCGCCGCAGGAAGAGGCCGATGTCGTAGAGCTGGTAGCGCAGGACCGAGATCCCGATCGCCGCCGCCAGCGCGGTCAGGCCCAGCGGGAGGACGGTGCCGCCGACCGGATTGAAGACCACGTCCGGGCTGTGGTAGACGAGCACGCTCACCACGGTGGCGGCGACCGCCAGCCCGGCCAGCAGCAGCGCCGCCCCCGCGAACCATTTGATCTGCTTGCGCTCGTCCGGCCCGGCCCGGCGGTAGCGGATCACCAGCGTGACCGGGGCCAGCACGGCACAGCCGAGGCTGAGGAACTGGCCTGTCAGGCTCAGCACGGTCAGGTGGGTGATCGAGCCCAGGGCGACCAGGGTCATGCTCGCCACCGCCGCCCAGACGAGCGGCCACCAGCGGGGCGAGACCGGCTGGCCGTCCGGGAACAGGAACGGCAGCAAGACGAACGTGAGGAGCACCGGCAGCACCCAGATCCAGCTGACCAGCCACTCCACCAGGTGGACGCCGGGGATCGCGGGGTGAGGCGCGTACGCCGCGTAGCTGAAGTAGCCCAGCACGAATTCCTCGACGCCCCACAGGAGCCCGATCGCGCAGCAGACCCAGCCGATCCGGTTGGCCGGGCGGCGCCAGACGATGAGCGCGCCGACGATCGCGAAGGCGATCGCGAAGACCGGGGTGAGGCTGAAGTCCGACTGCGCGGCCCGGAGCTGGGCCGGCAGGTGCGTGTGCGCGAGGCCACCGAAGTGGGAGGCGGTGCCGCAGAGCGCAATGGTCACCACGGCGACCGTCCAGCCGAGCCAAATCCGGGCCCGGGCGGCGAACGGGTGGGCCGCGGTCGCGGTCATTGCGCGGGTGCTGGATCAGGTACTACGTGTCGAGCCGCTCCATCGACTGCACGTGGGCCTCCTGCACCCGCAGGATCGCGTCCGGGCCACGGAACAGCACGACCCAGCCGTCTTCCCGCTCCACTTCGTCAATGTTCTCGAAGGTCTCCCGGACCACCTGCTCATCGTCTCCGTAGACCATCCGGTAGGTAGCCATGCTGGGCGCTCCTGCGGGTCTCGACACCGCCAGCCTGCGGGGGCAGCTGGTCTGCACGAAAAGCTACCAGCAGAGCCCCACGGGCAGCGCGTTACCGGCAGGGCTGGCGCCAGGGGCCGAGGCCAGGGTGCTTGCGCAGGGCGTTGAAGTTGTATCGGTTCGCCTGCGGGCAGAACTGGGCGGGCCTGAGGCGGTACTCGATCTCGAACACCGGCTTGCCCGCGGCCACGAACTCGTTCAGGCCGTACCGGCCGCCGTTGTCGGCGGTGAGGCACTCGGCGTACTGGAAACACTGCTCGTCGACCGCGAAGTCGAAGTAGGGCAGCAGGCTGGGGATCTGCGGGAGATCGTTCTTCACCGCGACCGACAGGCCCAGCCGGTGGGCGGTGCTGGCCAGGAACCTGTCGTAGCTCAGCTGCTCGCGCGAGGTCAGCGGGAAGCCGGTGGGGTTGGCATAGCCGTCCACGTTGTCGAAGTCGATGGCGTCGAACCCCTTCCGCTGGCACATCTGCGCCCGCGCCTGCATGATCGCGGCCAGCGCGCCGTGGTATTTCGCGATGTCCAGCCAGCGCTCGCCTGGCCAGCCGCTGTCGTTCCGGCCCAGCAGCGCCTTCGGGAACCGGCCCGCGTCCGGGCGCCAGTTTTCCCAGGTTCCCGCGTCGATGTAGCAGACCACGCCCCGGCCGGGCCGCGAGCGGTGCAGCGCCGCGACGGTGGCCGCGGGCGTGCCGAAGCCGTCCACCTCGATCATGCCGACCGCAGGGAACGGCGCGGCCGGGGTCGAGGAGAGCTGGATGTGCCAGCTCTCCTCGCAGCGGCGGGTGCCAGCAGGCCGGGCAGGGCACCGGCCCAGGGAGTGCGGTCAGCACCCCAGGCCGGGGGTGGCCGGAGCGGCTGGCCGGGCTGGCTGGACTGGACGCCCGGTGGCCAGCGGTCCCCGGGGACAGGGCGCGGGCGGAATCCGCGCAGGCCGCGGTGGCCAGCAGGGCGACGACAGCGCAGAGGGCCAAGCGGACCGGCGCGGCGACGGCAGCATAGAGGGCCAAGTGGACCGGCCGGCGCCGTCCGCGCCGGGTGCGGCCCGCGTTCCGGGTCATCACGATCCTCATCCGCCCCCGCCGGCGGCCCGCCGTTCGGCGGCGCCGCCGCTGATCATGGTCCTACCCCCCGCTGGCGCTCCCTGCCCATGCCGGGCAGGGTGGTGGCTGTGGCCGAGAGCGTTTACCAGTCCGATCCGGACGCGGCACCCGATAGCGAGTTCCTCCCGGGCGAGCTTCGCCACCTGGTCGCTGGTAACCGCGGACGGCTCCTGGACCTGCGCCGGACGCCGGTCCTGGTCACGCAGGTGTCGCCCGGCACCGGTTTCTTCGAGGTGGAGATCGGCGCGTTCGAGGACGCGGGGGCACGCTGGCTGGTGCCGGTGGAGGACGTGGCGTCCTATCAGTTCGCGGCCGGCGGCCGGACGGCCGGCCGGGTGGTGGTGGACGAACTGCGCGCGGCGGTGGCCCGCTGCGACGTCCAGGTCACCGTGACCAGCGGCCCGGCCGCACAGGCGGTGGCCCACCGCAGGCTGCGGGCCGAGCGCACGCGCGCGGCCGCCTGGCTGGCCAGCGCCGGGGCCCCGGAGCACTTCGATCCACTCCCCCACATCGAAGGGGCCACCGGCTGGGCCGACGCCGCCGGCTGGCTCACCGGCTATCTGGCCAGCCGGAACCTGGCCGGCCTGGAGGAGGCCTTCTCGGCCGGGTACGTCAGCAACCCGTGGGCGGGCGATCTGGTCCTGGCGCATCTGACCGTGCTGGCCGAGCTCGGCCTGGGCACGCTGTCCGGACGGGCGATCCGCGACCCCGACGCGTTCACGGGCGAGTGGAGCAGGCCGCGCCGGGCGGCCCACATCCTGGCCAGGACCGGGTTCGCGCAGGAACTGTGGGCCAGGGCCGGCCGGCCGGTGACCGTGTACCGCGGGATCGGCCTGCCCGGCGACGCGGGCCGCGACGGCAAGCTCGCCGGCCAGCTGCCGGTGATCTCGGCGTCGCTGTCCCGCCGCGTCGCCGAGAGCCATTTCGGGTCGGACCGGGCCGCGGCGGGTGCGCTCTACCGGCAGCCGCTCCAGCCTGAGCGGGTGTTCATGACGTTCCTGGAAACCCCGGCCATGAACCGCCAGTACGCCGAGGCGGAAGCCGTGCTGCTGCCCGGCGACGCCCCGTTCTTCTAGGCCGTGCCGAGCGCAGCCGGCCCGCACAGCCCATCCGCCACGGCCCCAGGCACCACCGGCCAGCCATCCAGCGGGCCCGATCGAGTTATGTCTT
>DATDGI010000341.1:0-3806 GCA_036522155.1 Streptosporangiaceae bacterium | reverse complement strand
CGCGCCCAGGCCCGTCGAGGCGCCGGTCACCAGCGCGATCCGGCCCTCCAGCCGCCACTGCGCCGCATCACTGGCGGCTGGCACCGCCGTATGTGTCTCACTCATCTGTTCTCCGCGTCGTGCTGAGGTACTTGTTGTTGGGGAAGACATCGCGGGTAGGGCGAGCGGCTCCACGACCGCCCGGGGACGGTGGCGTGTCCTGGGCCTCTGTCTGTCCTGCTGGTGGGGGATGGCCTATGGGTGTACCTCATACCAGCTTGAACGGTGTCTCGGCGGCGCGCCGGAATCTGGTGAACCCCGCGTCGGTGACCTCCTGCCGGATGGCGGCCTCACCGGCCTGTATGCCGGGGGCGTAGCCGGCCGGCCGGGACGGCGCGCTGGGCACGTGGTAGCGGCCCGGCAGGCCGGGCAGGCGATGAGTTCCAGGCCGGGACGGCGTCTGCATGTGAGAGAACAATGGGAACGCCCGAGAAAGGAGTTCTGATGCGGCAAGTGGTCTTGCAGATGGGTGTCACGCTGGACGGATACGTTGCCGGGCCAGACGGCGAACTTGACTGGGGGCTTCCGGCCGAGGACCCGGACGTACGCGCGTGGAAGATCGCATCCCTGCGCCAGGTCGGAACCCACATCATGGGACGCGTCACCTACGAGGCGATGGCCGCGCACTGGCCGAACGCGACGGGCGACTACGCGGCGTTTATGAACAAGCTTCCCAAGGTCGTCTTCTCCAAGACGCTGCCAGCTGCCGAGTGGGCAGGTTCCCGGATCGCCCGCGGCGACCTCGCCGAGGAGATAGCCACCCTCAAGGGCGAACCGGGCGGCGAGATCATGGCCCATGGCGGCGCCGCGTTCGTGCAGGCCCTGTCCAGGCTCGGCCTGATCGACGAATACCGCCTGGTCATCCAGCCAGTCGCCCTGGGGAACGGGCTGCCACTGTTCAAGGACCTGGCCAAGCCGCTCCGACTGGATCTCAACGAGGCCAGGCGATTCCCCGGCGGAACGGTCATCCACGTCTACCAGGCGATCAGAACCACGCGGTAACACCTGGACCAGCCGGTGGCTGGTTCGATTCTCATCGGGTTTGCCGGTCACGGCGCATCGGCCAGCGTTGGCCGACGGGCGCGGCCGCTGGCCAGAATCCGGTTGTCGCTGGCAGTTCCTGGTGTATACGTTCGGGGGCCATGGCTGCACTGCCGCCAGCAGCGACCGAGGAGGCCTTTGCGGCGATCGGCCAAGACGAGGCCGCGCTGCGGCCTGGCATCGAGCGCCTGTGCCAGCGCCTGGACCTTGACGCGTCCCGGCTGGTCAGGTACGAGGCGGGCTCGCGGCCGGTCTATGCGGCCGGCGAGCTGGTCCTGAAGCTCTTCCCGCCGGTGACGACCTGGCCGGGATACCGGGTCGAGGCGGAGGTGCTGGCCACCGTGCGGGGCAGGCTGCCGGTCCCGACGCCGCAGGTCCATGCGGCTGGAGAGCACGACGGGTGGGGGTATGTGCTGATGAGCCGCCTCCCCGGCGTCCCGCTGGACACCGTGTGGGACCGGGCGCCCGCCGGGGACCGGGACCGGCTGGCCGATCAGCTGGGCGAGACGATCGCGGCGCTGCACCGGCTGCCGCCACCCGCGGTACGGGACTGGTGGCCCGCCGACTGGCCGGCCTTCGTGGCCGGGCGGCGGGCAGAGTGTGTCAGCGAGCAGCGCGCCCTGGGCTTGCCAGCGCTGTGGGTGGATCAGATTCCCGGATTCCTCGATGCGGTCGCGCTGCCGTCCGGAACGCCGGTGCTGCTGCATACCGAGCTCATGCGCCAGCATCTGCTGGCCGCCGAAGGACCGGGCGGGGCATGGCGGTTGTCCGGGCTGATCGACTTCGAGCCAGCCATGCGCGGAGAGCGTGAGTACGAGTTCGTCAGCGTGGGGGTGTTCGTCGCCGAGGGCGATAGCCGGTTCCTGGCCCGGACCCTGGGCGCCTACGGCTACCGGCGTGATGAGCTCGGCCCCGACCTGCGCCGGCGCCTGCTGGCCTGGGGCATCTTGCACCGGTACAGCCATCTCAGGGGGTGGATGCGGCGGTTGCCCGAGCCGGCCCGGCCCACTCTCGCCGCGCTGGCCGATTGCTGGTTCGCCACCGGGTAGCCGCGCCGTTCACGCCCAACCGCACGACTCGCGGCCGCCGCGGAGGCTGGCAACCAGTACGGCGGAGGCTGACAATGAGGGCATGAAGCGAGCCGGTCTGCTCGCGGCATTGGCGGCCGTGATCATGACGGCGAGTTGCTCCGCAGGCGCCCCGCCCGCCGCCAGGCCGAGCGCGCCGCCTCCGGCGGCCAGCTCGGCTGCCCCGCTGGCCGCCCCCGCGAACTGCCCGGTGACCCGGCCCATCCCCCAGGCGTCGCCTCCCGCGAGCCTGCACGCCATCGACAACTTCACCTACTACGTGCACGGCTGGTACGGCAACGCCGCCCTGTGGGTGGGAGTCCCGGTGCGCGGGGTCCTTCCCGCCGGTCGTCCCTATGGGACGCCATGGGCGACGAGCAAATGGGGCACCAAGTTCCCCTGGTGGCCGGTCATCCCGGGGAAACTCGCGATCACCGCGCGCAGGCTGGACGGGCCGAGCGCGGGCTTCCGCAGCCAGATCACAGGCCTCAGCAGTATTGGGAAGGCTCACTTCATCCCGAGCGGTCTTCTCTGGCCCGCACCCGGATGCTGGCAAGTGACGGGCACCGTCTCAGGGCATTCGCTCACGTTCGTCGCGTGGGTGAGCACGGTGTCCTCCTAAGCAGGCACCGTCACCGAAGCGGCTGACCGCTGTTCTGGCGGGACGCCTCCCGGCCGCACCCGCGCCGCACCGGCACCCGTCGGGCTCACCCCGTCCGGCTCAGCCCGTCAGGCTCAGCCTGTCCGCCTCAGCCCGTACGGCCAAGTAGCGCGAGGAACCTGGTCTGCGCGCCCGCATCTGCCGGGACGGCCACCTCAGGCCCGAGCGCGCCTGCGCTGCGGAACGCCTCAAGCTGCGGCTCGATGACTTGCCGGCACGCCTCCATCAGGTGCGGGTCAAGCGTGTCATCCTGCCCGGTGGCCACGGCCAGGTCCCAGCCGTGGACCAGCACGTCGATGAAACGATGCCCGGCATACACCAAGCCGGGCACCGGCCCATAGGACACCGCGCAGGGCGCGTCGAGAGCACCGGGCCGCCGGAACACGGCCGCTGCCGCGGCGGCTGATCCGGCGTACGCCGCGGCCGGGTCGTCGCCCAGCAGGTCGCCGTCGAGGCGGCTGCCCACGTCCTCGATCGTGCCGCCAGCCGCCAGCTCGGCGGCCCATAGGTTCCCCGAAACGAGATGGCTGACCAGGGCGCGCGTGTCCCAGCCGGCGCACGGTGTGGCGGCGTGCCAGCGGTCGGCCGCGACGCCAACGACAAGGCGGCCAGTCGCGTCGAGCGCCTGCGCGTGCAGTTCCGCGATATCGGTCACGGCGATCCTGCCCTTCCCCCAGCCCGGCGGATGTCCGGCCGGAGCCGTTGCTGATCATGTCAGCGCCACGGCCAGTTCCGCGGCCGGTTCACCGATGTCGGTGACGGCCGGCTCAGCCGCTGGGAGACACGACCGGGGCCGGGAATTCGCGGGTGAAGTGGGCATCCGTTGCTTTGGTCAGGCTCGCCGCCTGGCCGCTGGCGACGATCCGCCGGTAGCCCTCCTGCCAGTCCGGCAGATCCGTCCCCGCCTGCTCCCAGTCCACGAAGGTCGCCTCATCGCACCAGTCAGCGATCCGGTCCATGGTGCCCAGATGCGGCTCGGTCCCCACGAACGCATCCAT
>DATDGI010000340.1:0-4864 GCA_036522155.1 Streptosporangiaceae bacterium | reverse complement strand
CGGGCCGGGGCTGGCGAAGACCCAGACCGTCGCCGCGTGGAGCAGCACCCGGTGCAGTGCCTGCCCCGCGTGCAGCCAGTCGGCCCGGCTGTCGCCGCGGGTGAGCAGTACGGCGGTGGCCGCGGGGGGCGGCCCGGCCGGGTCGGCCGCAGGCAGTCGCCCGATATGCCGGCCCAGGTCGAAATCACGCTGCGCGAGCCGGCCAGGCCCGGTGTCCGGCGTCTGCGGGAACGCGAGAGCCGACACCCCGTCCCGCGCCCGGCTGCCGGCCGCCCGGCTCCAGCGCAGGACCTCTTCCCGTGCGACCGGGCTCAGCGCCTGGACCCGCGAGGCGTCAGCCACCAGCGCCGCCAGCTTCGGGTAGGCGGTGGGCCCGCCGACGATCGCCAGCGTGGCCTCCTCGCTGAGGGCGTCGTGCTGCAGCCCCGGCAGCAGCCCGGCCGGCAACGTGCCCGGCTCGAACGCGCCGCGATGCGTGTGCCGGTGCGGAATGGCGGCCAGCAGCTGCTTTTCCCGCTCGGTCGCTGCCACCTCCCGGCCGAGCGTCACGCGAGCGATCAGGTCCGGCTGCGTCTTGTCCGGAAGCAGGTCCGGCTGCGTCTTGTCCGGAAGCAGGTCCACATCCGGCAGGTAGCCCAGTCCGCGCACCGCGAGCCGCAGGCCGAACAGCGCCGCGCCGCAGCTGATCAGCATCTCCCGGCCGCCTCGGTCCACCCGGAGGCGAACGTCCGGGTCGGCGTGCAACTCGATCGCGTAATCATCGACCTTGAACTGCCACGGCTGGGTGTTGTGGACCGACGGCGCCCGTGAGGCAGTGGCCAGGAGCCACTCCACCTGGCCGAGTGGGATGGGCGTAGCGGCCGGGCCAGGCTGCGGCGCGGCCTGGGCAGCGGCGTCTGGTTCGCTGATGGTGCCGGTGATCTGTTCCGGCTTGGCGATCTCGGTCATGGCCCTCACCTGCCCGCGCTCATGAGTCTGGCCCAAGGATGGCCGGGACGGCCGTGGACAGGCAGGGTCGTTAGTCCCCCGCTGGCGGGCCCAATTGCCCAGTTGCCGGCGTCTCACCCAGTGGGTCAGCGATGCGCCTGAGCAGTGACCTGATCGTGGCGTCGGCCACGCGGTGCAGCGCCAGTTGGTCCAGTTCCTCGCCGACTCCGTCCAGGGGCGGCCGGTAGCTGCCCACCAGCCGCAGCACCGCCCGGCCCCCCTCGTCGCTGGCGAGGACCAGGTTCGCGTCCAGCACCGGGAACAGCCGGCTCATGGCCCCGGTGGCCTCCCAGCGGATCGGCAGGATCACCTCGTCGTCACGCGGCAGCGGCTCCAGTAGCTGGACCCTGACCAGCTTGGATAGGCCGGGCACCCGGCCAAACGGGCCGACCCGGATCAGCCCGGAGAGCCCATCGGAATAGGCATCCTGGGACACGCTGTCGAGCCACTCCCCCTGCATGAGCAGGGCGAACCTGGCCTTCGCGGCGGGAAACCCGGCGGCCAGCGGCATCTCGTGCCACACGAACATGCCCATAGTCAGCCAGGCCCGGCCCCAGCCCGCCAGGGACCAACGTCCTGAGAAGCGGGCTGTAGGTCGCCCCTGCCATGCGGCCGGGCAGCCGAAGCGGGCCGCCCGTCAGGGCGGCCCACCGGTCTATGAGGACCGGCTGGCCGTGACGGAGACGGGTGCATGGTCACCGGCGGGGGGCTGCTCGTTGTCGCTGCTCGACCGCCAGATGAGCCTGTGCACCGGGATGAGCCGCGGGATGTCCCGCAGGCCGGGGATGAACGGGACCGCGAGCAGCAGCAGGGTGGCCAGGCTGGTCAGGTAGATCGCCCAGACATCCACGCTGGCCGAGGTCTTGAACGGCGACACGTGGTACCACATCTGGTACAGCCACAGCCACGGCTGGCCGGGGTAGCTGCCCGTCTCGTTCATGACGCCCCACTGGTCACCGGTGAGGTGCATGTTCGCCGCCTGCTGGGCGTAGTAGCCGCCGTCGGCGATGAACAGCAGTGGCTTGGTGAAGTTGGTGCCGTAGAACTGGTCCTGTGCCAGCAGGTCGGCATCGAGTGACCCGCTCCTGGCCATCGCCAGCTCGGACGCCATCATGACCGGGACCGGCCCGGCCGCCGGGAGGTTCAGGTCACCGTTGTTGAACGGCACCCTCTTCGCGCCCGGCGCGGTCGCGGCGTCATAGGCGGCCGCCCACTTCTGCTGCTGGGCAGCTGGCGCACTCCGGTAGGTGGCCAGCGCGGTGGCCAGTGCCGGAGAGAAACGGGACTGGATCGCCAGCGGGCTGAGCACGAACACCCGTGCGGCGTTGATCGGCTGGGTGATGCCGGCCAGCGTCTGCCAGTTGACCGGCCCGACCTGCTGCACCGCCGCGGTGCCGCTGTTGTAGGGCGGTCCGTAGGCGGCCGCCAGCGCGGTGCCGTCCAGTTCGGCTGACGCCGTGTTGACGAACCCGACCGGGTCGACCCTGCCCCACGTCTGCACGGTGAGCGGCGGCACGTCCGGGGAGGACAGCACGCCAGCCAGCAGCAGCACCACGCCGGTGCAGATGACAGTGGCGATCGTGCCTTCCTTGAGGATGTCGTAGCGCCGTGTCCGGCCGCGCCACGGGCCGGCGTCGGCCGCGGCCGCGGCCTTCCGCGCTGCCCGGTCAGACCAGCGGATCCGCCTGGCCGGCAGCGGGTGGCTGACGCCGCGAACCCGGACCATCAGTATGTGCGCCCCAACCAGTGCGAGCAGCACGACCGGGATGAGCACCACATGCCAGAGCAGCATCTGGCCGAAGTTCATGACGTTGAAGAATGCGCCGATACCAGTCGCGTTGAACGCGTCCTTGCCATTGGTGGCGATCCACTGGGAGTCGAAGTTCTGCTGCGACAGGTAACCGGTGAAACACTCCACGATCGAGGCGCCGAAGGCCACGACTCCGGTGATCCAGGTCATCGCCCGGCGGCCACGCCAGGCGGCCATCCAGAACTTGCCCCACAGGTGGATAACCAGGAAGGCCATGAACAGCTCGACACTCCACAGGTGCATGCTGTTGAAGAAATGGCCGAGCGGGTTGGTGTGCCACCAGTCGGTGCCACCAAGCGCGATGGTGAACCCGGAGACGATCGCCAGGCCCAGGGCCGCCAGGCTGGCCACGCCGAACACGTACACCCAGGAGGAGACGTAGGCGGGCTGCCGGTCGGGCAGCAGTTTCTCCGGTGGCAGCAGCCGGGTGGCCAGCCGCCTGACCTTATTGGTCCACATCTTCGCGTCGTCGGGGTCGGTGGGCGCGGCCCGGCCGGTGGTGCCGCTGCCGGCCGGGACCGAGGGCAAGCTCTTCCCCCTCGGGAACGGGAGCAGCAGCGCGAGCGCGAAGATGACCACCATGACCGCGATCAGCATCAGGTTCGCGAGCGAGATTTCGATAAACGACCAGTGCAGATACGTCCCCGGCTGATTGAGGTCGATAGCCGCAGCGCGGGGAGCCGCCAGGAGGGCGGTATGCATTTCTTGCTCCTGAGGTATGCGTCGGGATCCTGAAAAGTCTTTCGCCCACCATCTACCGGCTGGCCATGGCCCGGATAGGGAGGTCGGTCACGTCCCGCCGGGACCTTGGTCCCGGCCAGCGGACGGGTGGAGATAGCGGCGCCTGGGCGCCCGCGGCGGACGGGAAGCCCCCGGCGAACGGGTACCCCGCTCACACAACAGCGCGTCCCTCGCCGGGGACGTGGCGAGGGGCGCGCTGGTGCGGCCGTGGGTCAGGCGTTGACCTCGACCCGGGTGGCCAGCTGCGGGAAGACCTCGGACTCCGGGGCCGCCTGGCGCATGTGCACCAGCCCGAACAGGGACAGGATCAGCATCACGCCCGCGGCGACGAGGGCCACGATGGCGCCGACGAACATGATCTGGCCCATCTTCCAGAACCCGTAGGCGTTGAGCAGCATGCTGCGCAGGGTCTCACCGCGGAACACGGCCTGCACCTGGGCGGCCAGCGCTGCGTTGTTCGGCTGCGCCAGCGACGCGGCGGACAGCTGCGAGTAGGTCTTGCCACCGCCGATCTTCACCAGGTGGACCGCGATGAAGTGGTCGGCGTAGGTCTCGGCCTGCGCCCCCGTGGTCATCAGCTGGCCCGCGTACTGGCTCATGGCGGCAGCGTCAGTGGCCGGCAGTGCCTTGAGTTCGGGGCTGCCCTTGGCCGGGAAAATGATCTTCTGGGCGGCAAGCTGGCTGTGCACCTCGTTGCTCACGAACGAGTGGCCCCAGAGCAGCAGCCCGCCCGCGACCAGCAGCACCGCGGCGAGCACCAGGCCCGCAACGGACGCCAGCGCGTCGAATGTCCTTCTGCGCATTTGTGGTGCCTCCTTGCATCGCTTCCGGGCCCCTGGGTCCGGCCGCACATCTTGTGGACTGATCCCAGGTTCGGCCCGGCCAGGGCAGCGCGGGCAGGGCCACACGGCCCCGGGCCGGAGGACCTCGGTCCCGTGACCAGCGGGACCCACGCCCGCGTGCGGCCACCGCGGCGGGCCGCACGGCTGGTCAGCCAGGCCCGCCGCTCGATACGATCAACGGGTGGCAGGGTCCCAGGAGTAGCGCATGGCAAACCACGGCCGCGACCCCCTGCTGCCCCGCCTGCGGCTCGATGACCTGCTGGCCGAACTGCAGACCCGGCTGCAGGTGGTGCTCGACACCCGGGACCGGACGCATGCGCTGCTGGAGGCGGTCGTCGCCGTCGGCAGCCAGCTCGATCTGGAGATTGTGCTCCGGCAGATCGTCGAGGCGGCGGTCACACTGGTCGATGCCCGGTACGGCGCGCTGGGAGTCATCGGCGAGGGAGGCCGGCTGGCCGAGTTCGTTCCGGTCGGGCTGGCTGAG
>DATDGI010000339.1:0-1581 GCA_036522155.1 Streptosporangiaceae bacterium | reverse complement strand
CAAGGTGTTCGAGGCAGGAATGGTCACCAACCTCGAATGCCTCTTCGGAACGCTCCTCGTCGACACAATCATCTACGCTGAAGATGGCACCCGCGTCCTCTCGACTGTCCCTCGCGAACTGCTCGTGGCGACCCCTTGACCCAATGCCACTTAGCCTGAGTTGATCTTGACGGTGGCGTGTCGTTGCGGGCTGGTCTGCCTGGTCGCCGCCAAGATCACTGCGCATGGCAGACAATGGCGTGGTGGCGGGCGGTCGGCTGACGGATCAGATCACCTTGGGGGTGCTGGCCGCCTCGGTGCCCCGTGATGTGGTGGACGACGCGATCGCGGCCACGGGCCGGCAGGCCAGGCGGCGGGATGGCAAGCTGCCGCCGCACGTGATGGTGTACTTCGCGATGGCGATGGCTCTGTTCGCCGATGACGACTATGAGGAGGTCGCGGCGCGGCTGGCTGGGACGCTGGCGTCGTGGGGCTGCTGGGATGATGCGTGGACCGTGCCGACGTCGGGCGGGATCACCCAGGCGCGGCAGCGGCTGGGGTGGGAGCCGCTGAGGGAACTGTTCGCCGCGGTGGCTCAGCCGGTGGCCGGGCTGCTGACCCGGGGGGCGTTCCTGGCAGGTCGGCGGCTGGTGAGCATCGACGGGTTCGAGTGGGATGCGCCTGACACCAGGGAGAATGCCGCCGCGTTCGGCTATGCCGGCAAGGCCGCAGGGGACCCGGAGCGCCCGGCGTTCCCCAAGGTGCGCGTGGTCACGGCCAGCGAGTGCGGGTCGCACGCCGTCGTGGACGCCGAGATCGGCGGGGTGTCCGGGAAGGGCGCCGGGGAGCAGACCCTGGCCCGCAAGCTGTATGCCCGGCTGGACCCGGACTGGCTGGTCCTGGCGGACCGCAACTTTTATAACTGGGAGGACTGGTGCGTGGCGGCGGGCACCGGCGCGGCATTGCTGTGGCGGGTCAAGGCGGACCTGCGGCTGCCGCTGATCGAGGCACTGCCAGACGGTTCATACGTCTCGGTGCTGGCCAGCCCGAAGGTCACCGGCAGGGCACGTGAGCGGCTGATCGAGGCGGCGAAGGCCGGGCAGGACCTGGACCCGGGCAAGGCCCGCCTGGTCCGGGTGATCGAGTACGAGGTCCCTGACCGCGACGGTGACGGCAACAGCGAACTGATCGCGCTGATCACCACCATCACCGACCCGATGCAAGCCCCCGCCGCCGTCCTGGCCCAGGGCTACCACGAGCGCTGGGAGCACGAAACCGGGAATAAGCAGCTCAAGACCCAGTTGCGCGGCCCGGGGAAGGTGCTGCGGTCCAAGAGCCCGGACATGGCCCGCCAGGAGATCTACGGCTACCTGCTCACCCATTATGCGATCAGCGCGCTGATCTGCCAGGCAGCAACCGAAGCCGACATCGACCCCGACCGGGTCAGCTTCACCCGCACCGTCCGCATCATCCGCCGGGCCATCAGCCCGGCCTTTCCCCCCTGAACAGCAAGAGCACCTGCGCGCCGCGATCAAGGCCGGCATCACCCGCAAGCAGAACCTCAACCCGCAACGAAGGCACCGGACCTACCCCAGAGCCATC
>DATDGI010000338.1:0-48194 GCA_036522155.1 Streptosporangiaceae bacterium | reverse complement strand
CAGGACGACGACCTTGGCCGCGTACACACCGGAGACCCCGCCCATCAGGACCCCGCGCCCGCCGCCATCCCGCTGCAGGTGGTGGGCGCCCACCTGCGGCGCCATCCGGCCAGCCACCTCGGACATGGGCGCCAGCAGCGGCAGCGAGCCGTCGGCCGCCTGCACGGTCTCGTAGGCGATGGCGGTCGTGCCCGACCCCAGCAGGGCGTCGGTGCACGGCCGGGACGCGGCCAGGTGCAGGTAGGTGAACAGCACCTGGCCCTTGCGCAGGCGCGGGTACTCCGGCTCGACCGGCTCTTTCACCTTGAGGATGAGCTCCCCGGCCCCCCAGACCTCGTCCGGCCCGGGCAGGATGGCCGCGCCCGCCGCGGTGAAGTCCGCGTCCGGGATGGACGAGCCGATGCCGGCGTTGTGCTCGACGAATACCTGATGGCCGGCCCGGACCAGCTCGTGCACACCCGCCGGGGTGATCGCGACCCGGTACTCGTGGTTCTTGATCTCTTTAGGGATGCCCACCTTCATGACTGCACGTCTTCCTCCTGTTCCCGTCCCGGCGGCTCCGTTGCCGTCGGGTCCGGGCCGTGGCGGCCGGTCCTGGCCCGGCCGTCAGTGCTCGGGCAGCACGGCGTCCCGCAGCGCCGCGAACCCGCCCTGCCGGGCGGCATACGCGGACAAGATACCCACTGCCGTGATCCCATTGTGCAGGTCACCCGCCAGGAAGAGACTCACCACATCGGTGAGGGGCACCCACCGGAGCTCCAGGTGCGCCTCCTCATGCCGCGGGACGTAGCCATCCCGCTCCGATTCCGGCACCCACATCAGATCCCGGGCCAGGAAGACCAGCACCCGCTCGTCGCTCATCCCCGGCGAGCTGAAGATGTCGGCCAGCACATGCCAGTCGCGGGCCCGGTAGCCGGTTTCCTCCAGCAGTTCGCGCTCCGCGGTGACCCGCGTCTCCTCGCCCGGCACGTCCCGCAGCCCGGCCGGGATCTCCCACAGCAGATGCCCAGCCGGATGCCGGTACTGGCGGATCAGCAGGACCTGCCCGGCCTCGTCCAGGGCGACCACGGCCACCGCCCCCGGATGCTCGATCATGTCCCGTTCGGCCGTCTCACCGTCCGGCATCACGACCTGGTCGGTGCGCAGCGTGAGGAACGCGCCGCGGCTGCGCCGTGGCTCGCCCACCACCTCCCAGTGCTCCTCGGCGTCGCGCAGCACGGGGTTGGGCCCCAGTGCCTCCGGGCGGCCGGTCACGCGCTGGCCGCGGCCGGGCGCACGCTGGCGGGCCCGGTGGCCCGGGCCGACCGGGAATGCTCAAGCGCCGCCGCCACCAGCCCCTGGAACAGCGGGTGCGGCCGGGTGGGCCGGGACAGGAACTCCGGGTGGGCCTGGGTGGCGACCAGGTACGGGTGGACGTCCCTGGACAGTTCCACGAACTCGACCAGGCGTCCGTCCGGCGACAGCCCCGAGCAGCGCAGCCCGGCCTGCTCCAGTGCGTCACGGAAGGCGTTGTTCACCTCGTACCGGTGACGGTGCCGCTCCTCCACCTGATCGGTCCCGTACAGCTGCCTGACCAGCGAGCCCTCGGACAGCTCCGCCGGGTACAGGCCCAGCCGCATGGTCCCGCCCATGTCCCGCTCCCCCGCCACCACATCCTCCTGGTCGGCCATGGTGGCGATCACCGGGTACGGGGTGTCCGGGTCGAACTCGGTGCTGTTCGCATCCACCAGCCCGGCCAGGTTGCGCGCGACCTCGATGGCCACGCACTGCAGCCCGAGGCACAGGCCCAGCAGCGGGATGCCGTTGGTGCGGGCATGGGTGATCGCGCCGATCTTGCCCTCGATGCCGCGCACCCCGAACCCGCCCGGGATGAGCACCCCGTCCACGCCGTCCAGCTGGCGGGCCGCGCCCTCCGGGGTCTGGCAGTCGTCGCTGGTCACCCAGCGGATATTGACCCGGGCGTCGTTGGCGAACCCGCCCGCGCGCAGTGCCTCGGCCGGCGACAGGTAGGCGTCGGGCAGGTCCACGTACTTGCCGACCAGGGCGATGGTGACGGTGCGGGCCGGCCGGTGCACCCGCCGCAGCAGCTCATCCCAGTCGCTCCAGTCCACGTCACGGAACGGCAGCCCGAGCCGCCGGATCACGTAGGCATCCAGGCCCTCGGAGTGCAGGACCTTCGGGATGTCGTAGATGGACGGGGCGTCGGCCGCGGCCACCACGGCCTCCTCGTCCACGTCACACATGAGGCTGATCTTCCGTTTCAGCCCGGCGCTGATGGCCCGGTCGGCCCGGCAGACGATCGCGTCGGGCTGGATGCCGATGCTGCGCAGGGCGGCGACCGAGTGCTGGGTCGGCTTGGTCTTCAGCTCGCCGGAGGGGACGATGTAGGGCAGCAGCGAAACGTGCAGGAAGAAGCAGCGGTCGCGGCCGATCTCGTGCCGGATCTGGCGGATGGCTTCCAGGAACGGCAGCGACTCGATGTCCCCGACGGTGCCGCCCACCTCGGTGATGACCACGTCGACGTCGGGCCCGCCCATGTCGATGATCCGGGTCTTGATCTCGTTGGTGATGTGCGGGATGACCTGGACAGTGTCACCCAGGTAGTCGCCGCGCCGCTCCTTGGCGATGACGCTCGAATAGATCTGCCCGGTGGTGACGTTGGCCACGCCGCGCAGCCTGATGTCGAGGAACCGCTCATAGTGGCCGACGTCGAGGTCGGTCTCGGTCCCGTCGTCGGTGACGAATACCTCGCCGTGCTGGAACGGGTTCATGGTGCCCGGGTCCACGTTCAGGTACGGGTCGAGCTTCTGCATGGTCACCCGCAGCCCACGGGTCCGCAGCAGCCGGCCGAGGCTGGAGGCCGTCAGGCCCTTGCCGAGACTGGAAGCCACGCCCCCGGTGACGAACAGATGCCTCGTCAATGCGGGGCGTGAGGAATATGGTGCCGCAGCCAAATAAGGCTCCCGTGGTCGGTACGAAGCGGAGAATGCCGCCGGTCCACGGGCCATCAGAATATCAGCCAGCGGATACCCCGGGTGGCCGGCGCACCGCCGGCGGGCAGCTCAGCACGGCCACCAGCCTGGCCGGGAGGCTCAGGACGCGGTGTATGGGCTGTGTTCGGCCGACTTCATCACCCGGCGCTGGGCCTCGGTCAGCCCTTCCTCGTCGGTCTCGGCGAACCGGGCCAGGGCCACCGCGCAGACCACGGCCAGGCTGAACCCGAGGATGGCTATCCCGCCCAGGCCCGGCCGGGTGTGATCACCCAGGAACATGATCCCCACCACCGCGGGCGGGGTGGTCTCCGCCAGCACCACGGCGGCGGTGGCGACGGTCACGCTGCCGTCCTCCAGCGCGGTGGCGTACAGCATGAACGAGACCACGCCGGCCGCCGCCAGCGCGTAGGCGGCTGGATCCCGGATCAGTTCATGCACGGAGAAGCCGGGCAGGACGCGCGCCGCGACCGCGAGCACGCCGTAGCCAAGCCCGGCCACGGCCCCAAGGACGGGTGTCCTGGCGGGTGAGCGCATCCGCGAGGCGGCCACCCCGATCAGCGCGATGCCGGCCACGGCGAGGATCAGCGCCAGCTTGAAGTCGGCACTGACGCCGGTCACGGTCTGCGCCCCGGCCGACGACCCGAGCATCCCTACCCCGATGACGACGCCCGCCACCGCCAGCCACTCCCGCAGGGCCAGCTCCAGGTGGATCAGCCAGGCCGCGACCACGGCGGTGACCGCGAGGTTGGCGGCGATCATCGCCTGGACGGCGAACAGCGGGAGCCGCCGCAGCGCGACGAGCTGGGCGACGAAGCCGATCAGGTCCAGCACGAGGCTGGCGATGAAGCGCCACTGGTGCAGCATGCGCAGGACCAGGCCGGGGTCGACCGTGCCCAGGGCGGAGCCGCCCCGGCTGGCCGTTCCTCCGTTGCGCCGGCTCGCGGCCCGGACGGCCATGGCCTGCATGACCGCCGCAACGCCGTAGCACAGCGCGGCAACTACGGCCGCCGCCAGACTCACTAGCACATTACGACCCTACGCCGGTTGGTTTTCGCCCACCTACCTGAGGTCTCAGCCGGTGATCACAATCTGCTATCTGCTGGTGACAATACGGGCCAGGCGGGCGGCTCACACCGGGCGAGAACCGGATTGTCCCCGCCGGCATTCCCGGTGGGCTATACCCCGGCCGCCTGCATGCCACGCAGTTCATGCTTGAGCTCCCTAATCTCGTCCCGGATCCGGGCGGCGATCTCGAACTGCAGCTCCGCCGCGGCGGTGTGCATCTGGTCGGTGAGTTCGGAGATGAGCGCGACCAAATCGCCGCGCGCCTCGCCGCCGGGCCCGCCTTCGCCCCTGGCCACCCTGGCCCGCGACGACAGCCCCGGGACCGGCGCCTTCCCGCGGCTCTGCTGGCGTCCCCCGCCGCCGATCAGCTTCTCGGTGTCGGCGTCCTCCCGCATCAGCTGGTCGAGGATGTCGGCGATCCGCTTGCGCAGCGGCGTCGGGTCGATGCCGTGCTCGGTGTTGTAGGCGACCTGCTTGTCGCGCCTGCGGTTGGTCTCGTCGATGGCCCGCTGCATCGACGGGGTGACCTGATCGGCATACATGTGTACCTGCCCGGACACATTCCGGGCGGCCCGGCCGATGGTCTGGATCAGCGACGTGCCCGAGCGCAGGAACCCTTCCTTGTCCGCGTCCAGGATGGAGACCAGCGACACCTCCGGCAGGTCCAGGCCCTCCCGGAGCAGGTTGATGCCGACCAGCACGTCGTACTCGCCGAGCCGGAGCTCGCGCAGCAGTTCCACCCGCCGCAGGGTGTCCACCTCGCTGTGCAGGTACCGCGCCCGGATACCCAGTTCCAGCAGGTAGTCGGTGAGATCCTCGGACATCTTCTTGGTCAGCGTGGTCACCAGCACCCGCTCGTTCCGCTCGGCCCGCAGCCGGATCTCGTGCACCAGGTCGTCGATCTGGCCCTTCGTCTGCTTGATGATCACCTGCGGATCGACCAGCCCGGTCGGCCGGATCACCTGCTCGACCACCTCGCCACCGGCCCTGGTCAGCTCGTACGGCCCGGGGGTGGCCGACAGGTATATCGTCTGCCCGATCCGCTCGCCGAACTCGTCCCAGGTCAGCGGCCGGTTGTCGATCGCGCTGGGCAGCCGGAAGCCGTGCTCGACCAGGACCCGCTTGCGGGAGACGTCGCCCTCGTACATGGCGCCGATCTGCGGCACGGTGACGTGCGACTCGTCGATCACCAGCAGGAAGTCCTCGGGGAAGTAGTCGAGCAGGGTGTTCGGCGGGGTCCCGGCCGCGCGGCCGTCGATGTGCCGCGAGTAGTTCTCGATCCCCGAGCAGCTGCCCACCTGGCGCATCATCTCGATGTCGTAGCTGGTGCGCATGCGCAGCCGCTGGGCCTCAAGCAGCTTGCCCTGCCGCTCCAGTTCACCGAGCCGCTCGGCCAGCTCGGCCTCGATGCCGGCGACGGCGCGCTCCATCCGCTCCGGCCCGGCCACGTAGTGGGAGGCGGGGAAGACGTACAGCTCGTCGTCCTCGCTGATCACTTCCCCGGTCAGCGGGTGCAGCGTCATCAGCCGCTCGACGTCGTCGCCGAACATCTCGATCCGGACCGCGAGCTCCTCGTACACCGGGATGATCTCGATCGTGTCGCCGCGCACCCGGAAGGTGCCGCGGCTGAACGCCAGATCGTTGCGCTGGTACTGCATGCCGACCAGCTTGCGCAGCAGCATGTCGCGCTCGATGGTGTCACCCACCTGCAGCTTGAGCATCCGGTCCACGTACTCCTGTGGGGTGCCAAGCCCGTAGATGCACGACACCGAGGCCACCACGATGGTGTCCCGCCGGGTGAGCAGCGAGTTGGTGGCCGAGTGGCGCAGCCGGTCCACCTCGTCGTTGATCGAGGAGTCCTTCTCGATGTAGGTGTCGGTCTGCGGGACGTACGCTTCCGGCTGGTAGTAGTCGTAATACGAGACGAAGTACTCGACCGCGTTGTGCGGCAGCATCTCCCGCAGCTCGTTGGCGAACTGG
This sequence comes from Streptosporangiaceae bacterium, assembly GCA_036522155.1. Lineage (GTDB taxonomy): Bacteria > Actinomycetota > Actinomycetes > Streptosporangiales > Streptosporangiaceae > UBA9676. Next base: position 42,156 of record DATDGI010000338.1, on the reverse strand, counting down.
GCGGCCAGGGTCTTGTTCGGCAGCATGACCAGGACGGGCCGCTGCAGCCGCTCGGACAGCCAGGCGACGGTGGCGGTCTTGCCGGTGCCGGTCGCCCCGAGCAGGACGGTGTCGGTGGCCCCGGTGGTTATCCTGCTCTCCATCTCGCCGATGGCCCGCGGCTGGTCGCCGGCTGGCACCATGTCGGTGACCACCTGGAACGGCGCCACCCGCCGCTGGAGATCGCTCACCGGCCGCACGGCACCTCCTTCACCCCCGCTGCTGGCCCTGGCTGGCAACGCGCCGGGCGGCGGCATTCTTCCCGGCGCGGTCATGTCCACTGTAGGGCGGGGGTCCGACAGTCCGGCCCGGCCCGGGTCAGTCCCGGGCGGCCAGCGCCCGCTTGCGCAGCTCGGCCCACAGGTCGCCGACCTCGCGGTCGAGCTCGGCCAGCGAGCCGGAGTTGTCCACCACGATGTCGGCCACCGCGAGCCGGTCGTCCCGGCTGGCTTGCGCCGCCATTCTGGCCTCCACCTGCTCCCGGGACAGGCCGCGCTCACGGGCCAGCCGCTCCACCTGGACCCGGGCGGGCACGTCCACCACCACGACCAGGTCGAAGCCGCCCGCCAGCTGGTTCTCGGCCAGCAGCGGCACGTCGTGGACGATGACCGGCGCGTCCCCGGCCTGCCGCTCCAGTTCCGCCATCCGGTCGCGGACCCGCGGATGCACGATCGCGTTCAGTTTCTGGCGCAGCGATTCGTCCGCGAACACCAGCTCACCCAGCCGGTCCCGGTTGAGGCTGCGGTCGCTGCGCAGCACGTCCGGGCCGAATTCGCTGGCCACCTCGGCCAGCCCCGGGGTGCCGGGCGCGACCACCTCGCGGGCCACGGCATCGGCGTCGATCACCACGGCGCCGTAGGCCGCCAGCCGCCGCGAGACCTCGCTCTTGCCCGCGCCGATCCCGCCGGTGAGGCCGACCCGGAGCGCTCGCACGCCAGCCAGGGTAGCCCGCAGCCCGCGGAATAAACCTGGGTTCAGCCGGGCGCCCGGGACGCCAGGTTAATTCTGGCCGCCCGAGAGCTTGTCCCTGAGCGCGGCGAGAGCCTCGTCCGAGGCGAGCGCACCGGTGGGGCTGTCGTCGTCAGCATCATCACTGGTGCTGGTGGCCGAGCGGCGGCCGCCGCCGGACTTGCTGGGGGCCCGGCCGCCTTCGCCGTCCTCGCCGGCCTCGCCGTCCTCGGCTTCCTCCTGGGCCTTGCGCGCCTCGGTGACCTGCCGCCGGTGCGCCTCGAACCGGGACCTGGCCTCGGCGTACTGACGCTCCCACTCCTCCCGCTGGGTGTCGTAGCCCTCCAGCCATTCGGCCGTCTCGGGGTCGAAACCCTCCGGGTAGACGTAGTTGCCCTGGTCGTCGTAGGTGGCCGGCATCCCATACAGGGTCGGGTCGAAATCATCGCCGACGGCCTCGCCGATGGTGCCCTCGTTGGCCTGCTTGAGCGAGAGGCTGATCCGCCGCCGGTCCAGGTCGATGTCGATGATCTTGACGAAGATCTCGTCCCCGACCTGCACCACCTGCTCGGGGATCTCCACGTGCCGGTCGGCCAGCTCGGAGATGTGGACCAGGCCCTCGATGCCCTCCTCGACCCGGACGAACGCGCCGAACGGCACGAGCTTGGTGACCCGCCCGGGCACGACCTGGCCGATCTGGTGGGTGCGGGCGAACTGCTGCCAGGGGTCTTCCTGGGTGGACTTCAGCGACAGCGAGACCCGCTCGCGGTCCATGTCCACGTCCAGCACCTCGACGGTGACCTCCTGGCCCACCTCGACCACCTCGCCCGGGTGGTCGATGTGCTTCCAGGACAGCTCGGACACGTGCACCAGGCCATCCACCCCGCCCAGGTCGACGAACGCGCCGAAGTTGACGATGGAGGAGACCGTGCCCTTGCGGATCTGGCCCTTCTGCAGCGTGTTCAGGAAGTTCTGGCGGACCTCGGACTGGGTCTGCTCGAGCCAGGCCCGGCGGGACAGGACCACGTTGTTGCGGTTCTTGTCCAGCTCGATGATCTTCGCCTCGATCTCCCGGCCCACATACGGCTGCAGGTCACGGACCCGGCGCATCTCCACCAGCGAGGCCGGCAGGAACCCGCGCAGGCCGATGTCGAGGATCAGGCCGCCCTTGACGACCTCGATGACGGTGCCGGTGACGACCCCGTCCTCGTCCTTGATCTTCTCGATCGTGCCCCAGGCGCGCTCGTACTGGGCGCGCTTCTTGGACAGGATGAGACGGCCTTCCTTGTCCTCCTTCTGGAGGACCAGGGCCTCGATGTGCTCGCCGGTCTTGACCACGTCATGCGGGTCGACATCGTGCTTGATCGACAGCTCGCGGGAGGGGATGACCCCTTCGGTCTTGTACCCGATGTCGAGCAGGACCTCGTCCCGGTCGACCTTGACGACAGTGCCCTCGACAATGTCGCCGTCGTTGAAGTACTTGATGGTCTCGTCGATCGCGGCGAGGAAGGCCTCCTCGGACCCGATGTCGTTGACCGCTACCTTGGGGGTCGGTTTGGCCTCAGTGCTGCTCGTCATGTGTGGGTTGGCTCCGGCGGACAGAATGTAGATGGATTGGACACGCGTGCACGCTCAGCCCGCCACGCGGGGCCCACAGGTCTGATGGACTTGCCTGGCCGACCTGACCAGCCACCGGTCTGCCTTCCAGCTGTCCGGGACTGTGCCTGGCCATGGCGCACTGCGCTTGAACACGGCGCAGCGTTCAGAATATGAGAGCTACCGGTACCGGTCAATCTCAGCCGCCAACCTGTGACCTGCCGCGGTCAGTGCCCGGCCTCGGCCCAGCTGCCGCCGGTCCCGATGGACACCTCCAGCGGGACACTCAGCTCGAACGCCCCGCACATGGTCTGCGTGACCAGAGCGCGCAGCCTGTCCAGCTCACCCGGCGCGGCCTCAAAGACCAGCTCGTCATGGACCTGGAGCAGCATCCGGGAGGCCAGCCCGTGCTCGCGGAGCGCGGCGTCCACGGCCAGCATGGCCACCTTGATGATGTCGGCCGCTGAGCCCTGGATCGGCGCGTTCAGCGCCATCCGCTCGGCCATTTCCCGGCGCTGGCGGTTGTCGGAGGTCAGGTCGGGCAGGTACCGGCGGCGGCCGAGGATGGTCTGGGTGTAGCCGTCCATGCGGGCCTGGGCCACGATCTCGTTGAGGTAGTCGCGGACCCCGCCGAACTGCTGGAAGTAGCCGTCCATCAGCCCGCGCGCCTCGTCCGGGGTGATCCGCAGCTGCTGGGACAGCCCGTAGGCGGACAGCCCGTACGCGAGCCCGTAGTTCATGGCCTTGATCTTGCTGCGCAGCTCGACCGTCACCTCGGCCGGCGGCAGCCCGAACACCCGGGACGCGGTCTCGGCATGGAAGTCGTGGCCGGACGCGAACGCCCCGGCCAGCGCGGTGTCACCGGACAGGTGGGCCATGATCCGCAGCTCGATCTGGCTGTAGTCGGCGGTGAGCAGGCACTCGTAGCCGGCGCCGACCACGAAACCCTGCCGGATGCGCCGTCCCTCCTCGGTCCTGATCGGGATGTTCTGCAGGTTCGGGTCGGTGGAGGACAGCCGGCCGGTGGCCGCGATCGTCTGGTTGTAGGTGGTGTGGATGCGGCCGTCCTCACCCGCCATCGGCAGCAGCGTGTCCACGATGCTCTTGAGCTTGGCCACGTCGCGGTGCCGCAGCAGGTAGGCCAGCACCGGATGATCGGTCTGCGCCAGCAGCCCGGTGAGGGCCTCGGAGTCGGTGGTGTAGCCGGTCTTGATCCGCTTGGTCTTGGGCAGGCCCAGCTCGGTGAACAGCACTTCCTGCAGCTGCTTGGGCGAGCCCAGGTTGAACTCCCGGCCCACCACCTGGTAGGCGGACTGCTCGGCCGCCTTCACCTCGCCGCCGAGGCTGGCCGACATGGCCGCGAAATGCTCGGTGTCGGCGGCGATCCCGGCCCGCTCCATCCCCTCAAGCACCCCGACCAGGGGCAGCTCCACCTCGTGCAGCAAGGTGGTGGCGCCCCGCTGGGCCAGGTCCGCGTCGAGCGCGGTGGCCAGCTCGGCGGTGGCCCGGGCCCGCAGCACCAGCGCGGTCGCGGCCTCCTGCGCCGCCTCCTCCTCGCCGGAGAAGTCGAGCGCGAGCTGCCCGGTCGCGCTCTCCCCGCCGCTGGCCAGTTCCTTGCTGAGGTAACGCAGCGCCAGGTCGGCCAGGTCAAACGAGCGCTGGCCGGGCAGGGCGAGGTAGGCGGCCAGCGCGGTGTCGCTGGTCAGCCCGGCCAGCTCCAGCCCGCGCGCGGCCAGCGCGTGCATCGGGCCCTTGGCGTCGTGCCACGCCTTGGGCTGGGAGGGGTCGGCCAGCCAGGCCGCCAGCGCCTGCTCGTCCTCTTCGCCCAGCAGGCTGGGGTCCAGATAGGCGCCGGCCCCGTCCTGGGTGGCCAGGGCCAGCCCGGACAGCGTCCCGGTGCCGCGGCCCCATTCGCCGGTGGCAGCCAGGCCGGTCCGGCCGTCACCGGCCGCGTGCTCGGCCAGCCACTGCGCCACCTCGCCGGGGCCGGGCCTGGCCACGTCCACCTCGAAGGCGGTGCCGCCCGTTGTGCCCGCGGCCGTGGCAGCGGCGGTCGTCCCGAGGATTCCGTTCGGCAAAGTGCTGTAGAGCCGGTCCCGCAGGACCCGGAACTGAAGCGTGTCGAACAGCTGATGGATCTGCTCCCGGTCCCAGGCCGCGGGCCGCAGGTCGATCGGCCCGGTCTCCAGCGGGACGTCGCGGGCCAGTTCGGTGAGCTGCCGGTTGCGCAGCACGTCGCCGAGGTGCTCGCGGAGCTTGTCGCCGGCCTTGCCCTTGACCTCGTCCACCCGGTCGACCAGCTGCGCCAGCGAGCCGAAGTCGGCGACCCATTTGGCCGCGGTCTTCTCCCCCACCCCCGGGATGCTGGGCAGGTTGTCGCTCGGGTCGCCGCGCAGGGCCGCGAAGTCGGGGTACTGAGCCGGGGTGAGGCCGTACTTCTCCACGACCGCCTCGGGGGTGAAGCGGGTCATCTCGCTGATGCCGCGCCTGGTCATCAGCACGGTCGTGTGCTCGTCCACGAGCTGGAGCACGTCCCGGTCGCCGGACACGATGAGGACGTCGAGGCCGTCCCGCCGGGCCAGGGCGGTGAGGGTGGCGATGATGTCGTCAGCCTCGTAACCCGGCACCGACAGCCGGGCGATGCCCAGGGCGTCGAGCACCTCGAAGATCAGGGGGAGCTGGCTGCGGAAGTCGGCCGGGGTTTCCCGCCGGTTGGCCTTGTACTCGACGTACTGCTCGTGCCGGAACGTCGGCTCGCCGCGGTCGAACGCGACCGCCACGTGGGTCGGCTGCTCCTCCGGCAGCATTTTGATGAGCATGGAGGTGAAGCCGTAGACGGCGTTGGTCGGCTGCCCGTCGGTGGTCGCGAGGTCCGGCGGCAGGGCGAAGAAGGCCCGGTAGGCCAGGGAGTGGCCGTCGAGCAGCAGCAGCCGGCCGGGCTGGGGGCTGGTGGGGGAAGAGGATGGGCCAGGCTTCGTCGCCACGCCGGAAGTCTAGTGGCCGCCGCCGACATCAGCAGGAAACCCGGTCACCGGAGTTCCCTGGCCGGCCTGGGCTGGATCATGGTTGGTTGGGTGCGGCCGGCGCAGCCACGATCATGGTCGGCAGGGCAAGCCCGGAGGTGACGGTGGAGCAGGACGCGGTGGGGCAGGAGACGGCCCGGCGGATCACGGAGGCGTTCATCGCCGGCAGCGCCGACAAGCTGGTCGGCCGGATGGGGATCGAGGTCGTGACCGCGACAGCGGAGCGCGTCGTCGGCACGATGCCGGTGGCCGGGAACACCCAGCCCTACGGGCTGCTGCACGGTGGGGCCTCATGTGTGCTGGCGGAAACCCTGGGCTCGCTCGGCGCGGCCCTGCACGCCGGCCCGGACCGGCTGACCGTGGGTATCGAGATCAGCGCCACCCACCACCGGGCCGCCTCGGCGGGCGTGGTCATCGGCGTCGCCACCCGGCTGCACGGCGGCCGGACCATCGCCACCTATGAGGTCGTGCTCAGCGACGAGCAGGGGCGTCGGGTATGCACGTCCCGGCTCACCTGCCTGATCACCGACCGGCTGCCCGGGGCCAGCGGCACCCGGGCATAGCCGCCATGCCGGCCGCCGGACCGGCCGGGCATAGCCGCCGAACCTGGGCGCATCCTGCGGTGACGTATCGGCGTGACTGCGCGTGGCGCTACGCATTCGGGGAGCTACTTTGCAAACCGTTTACGACCAGACGTTTACGGCATTCTGTCCAGGGAATGAGCATGCCTTTGCGCGGCGTGCCCGTGGCTCGCTACCGTGGTGCAGAGAACCCGGGGAGCCGAGTAGAGAACGTGTCGGCCCGGGGAAGGTCGACACGGCACCAAAGGCTCCTCGGGTTTCTCACTGCCCGGGTCCGCGCGGGGAGTTAGCTCGCCGCGTCGGTCGCGGCCGGGCCGTTGGCCTCGGCCGGGTCCCGCGGCAACTGGCCGGCCAGCACGTCCTCGGCCACGGCGCGCATGGTCACCCGGCGGTCCATGGAGGTCTTCTGGATCCAGCGGAACGCCTCCGGCTCGGTGAGCCCGCACTCGGTCTGCAGCCGGCCCTTGGCCCGGTCAAGCACCTTGCGTACTTCCAGCCGCTCCCGCAGGTTGCCCACTTCCGCGCCGAGGGCGGAGACCTCGGCGAAGCGGCTGACCGCGATCTCGATGGCGGGCACCAGGTCCGCCTTGGTGAACGGCTTGACCAGATAGGCCATGGCGCCCGCGTCCCGCGCCCGCTCGACCAGTTCCCGCTGCGAGAACGCGGTCAGGATCACCACCGGGGCGATGTGATCGGCCGCGATCCGCTCGGCGGCTGAGATCCCGTCCAGCACCGGCATCTTGACGTCGAGGATCACCAGGTCCGGGCGCAGCGACGTGGCCAGCTCCACGGCCGACTCCCCGTCGCCGGTTTCCCCGGCCACCTGGTAGCCCTCTTCCTCAAGCATCTCCTTGAGGTCGAGCCTGATCAGCGCCTCGTCTTCGGCGATGACAACGCGGACGGGTGACTGGCTCACAGGCTAGAGCGTACCGAAAGCCGGTAGATTGACGTCGGCGGCACCTCCGTGCGGGAGCGGCGGCCCCGGGCGCCCCGGTAGCCCAACCGGTAGCAGGCAGTGGCCTCAAAAACCATCCAGTGTGGGTTCGAATCCCACCCGGGGCACCATGTGTGATGTCTCCGGAGATACCGGACAGGCCGGACCCGCATGGGGCCGGCCACGGTGCCGTCAAGAACCGGCAACTCAGGACTGGACGGTGTCGCCGATCACGTGCACCCGCAGCGCGTTGGTCCGGCCCGGGCGCCCCGGCGGGCTGCCGGCCACGATGACCACCTTGTCGCCCGCCGCACAGCGGCCGATGTCCAGCAGCGCCACCTCCACCTGGCGGACCATATCGTCGGTGTGCTCCACCGGCGGGACGCAGAACGTCTCCACCCCCCAGCTGAGGGCGAGCTGACTGCGGGTGGCGGGCTCGGTGGTAAAGGCCAGCAGCGGGATGGGTGACCGGTACCTGGCCAGCCGCCGGGCGGTCTCCCCGGTCATGGTGAAGGCGACCAGGGCCCGGGCCCCGACGATGGCGCCCACCTCGGCCGCGGCCCCGGCGATGGCGCCACCGGTGGTCCGCGGCGGGCTGACCGGCGGGCTGGCCGCCACGCTGCCCTCGGCCGCCACGATGATCCGGGCCATGGTGGCCACGGCCGGCACCGGGTAGCTGCCCACGCTGGTCTCGGCCGACAGCATCAGCGCATCCGCGCCGTCGAGCACCGCGTTGGCCACGTCGGACGCCTCGGCCCTGGTCGGCCGCGGGGCCGAGATCATCGACTCCAGCATCTGGGTGGCCACGATAACCGGCTTGGCCGCGTCCCTGGCCAGCGCGATGGCCCGTTTCTGCACCACCGGCACCTGCTCAAGCGGCATCTCGACTCCCAGGTCGCCGCGGGCCACCATGATCCCGTCGAACGCGTCGATCACGGCCGGCAGCACGTCGACCGCCTGCGGTTTCTCGATCTTCGCGATGAGCGGCAGCCGGCCGCCCGCCTCCTTCACGATGGCCAGGGCGCGCTCGGCATCCTCGGGGCCCTGCACGAACGACAGCGCGACCATGTCCACGCGCAAGCCGAGTGCCCAGCGCAGGTCGGCCTCGTCCTTGGCGGTCAGCGCGGGCACGTTGACCCTGACCCCGGGCAGGTTGAGCCCCTTGTGGTCGGACACCTGGCCGCCGACCACCACCCGGGTGCGCACCCGCGGGCCGGTCACCGCGGTCACCTCGAGTACCACCCGGCCGTCGTCGACCAGGACGGTCGTGCCCGGCCGCACGTCGCCGGGCAGCCCGTGGTAGGTGGTGGCGGCCTGCCCCGCGTCACCCGGCACATCCTCGGTCGTGATCGTGAACTCCTGCCCGGCCACCAGGGTTACCGGGCCGGCCGCGAACGTCCCCAGCCGGATCTTGGGGCCCTGCAGGTCGGCCATGATGCCCACGCTGCGCCCGGCGGCGTCGGCGGCCGCCCGGACCGCCTGGTAGGCGGCCAGGTGGGTGTCATGGCTGCCGTGGCTCATATTGAGCCTGGCCACGTCAAGACCGGCGGCCACCAGGTCGGCGATGCTCTCCGGGCCAGCGGTCGCTGGCCCCAGGGTGCACACGATCTTCGCGCGGCGGCTCATGCTCGCTGCCCTCCGGATGGCTAGGGTCGCGGCGCGGCCCGCTGGCGGCACCAGGGCCGGGCGGGATGCCCATTGGTCTATACCTTAGGTGGCCGGATGCCCGCTGCCGATCCCCTGCGGCGAGGTTTAACCTGGCCGACACACGGCCCCGCGCTGCTGTTCATGCCCGCAGGTCCGGCCAGGGCTCGGTGACCGAATCAGCAAGTGATGCCGCCACGACTTTGGTCGATTTGGACCGTGATCGCGACCCAATCGACCAAAGTCCAGCTGCGATCGGTCAAGTCCAGCCGCGACCGAGCCAAGGGGGTGAGGGGAGCCCAGTCATGAAGCCCGGCGCGATGGTGACCTGTGGCCGGCTGAGCGGTAACGTTCTGGAACGGTCCGGGCGTAGCGTCTGCTTCCGTGGGGGAGGCGCGGCCGGTGGGCAGGCGGGCGCGGGCGACGACGGAGGTCACGGCGCGCCGCTTGCGGCTGGCCTCGCCGAGGACGGCCGTTGCCTTGGGCGCGCTGACCCTGGTGCTGTTTGCCCTGGGCGTGCTGCTCGGTTTCGCCGCTCACGGCGGGGGCGGTGGCCTTGGACTCGCCGCCCTGCTGATTGGGGTTCTTGGGCTGGTGGTGGCCCGGCGCCAGCCGGGCAATCCCATCGGCTGGCTGCTGATGGGCTTTGGCGCCACTACCGCCTTCTACGGTGATGTCGGGGCCTACGCGGTCCTTGACTATCACTTCCATCATGGGAACCTGCCGCTGGGCCCGGCGGCGGCGCTGGCCGCCTCGGAGCTGTGGATCTTGATCTTCCTCGTGCTGCCGCTGGTCGTCGTGCTGTTCCCGGACGGCCGGCTGCCATCACGCTGGCGGATGGTCTTGTGGGTGTACCTGGCCATCTGCGCGCTGCTGGTCGCTGCCCTGTTGGGTTTTGGGGCGTGGGACATGGCCGGCACCCCGATCGTGGTGACCGGCAAGGGCCAGCTGGTCAACAACCCCGGCCCCGCCGGTGCCGCGGGCATCGCGTTTGTCATCTTGCTGGGCGCCGTGCCGGTGTTCTGGGCCTCGTTCGTGGCGCGTCAGGTGCTCAGCTGGCGGCGGGCCAGCGGCGAGCGGAGGGCGCAGCTCAAGTGGCTCATGGCGGGCAGCACCCTCACGGTCGCCGGCCTGGCCGGGGGGTTTGTGTTCGGCACGTCTTCGTTTCCGCTGGCGACGGTCCTGAGCAATGTCTCGCTGGTCTTGGGGGTGTTCAGCCTGCCGGTCAGCATCGGCATCGGAATTTTGAAATACCACCTGTACGACATCGACCGGATCATCTCCCGCACCCTGGCGTATGCGATCGTCACCGGCCTGCTGATCGGCGTATACGCGGGTATCGTGCTGCTGGCCACCCGGGTCCTGCCGCTGGCGTCATCGGTGGCGGTGGCGAGCGCCACCCTGGCCGCCGCAGCGCTGTTCAACCCGCTGCGCCGCCGGGTGCAGCGGATGGTGGACCGCCAGTTCAACCGGGCACGGTATGACGCTGACAAGACTATGGCCGCGTTCGCCGCCCGCCTGCAGGACGCGGTGGACCTGGATTCGGTGCGGGACGACCTGACCGGTGTCGTGACGAAGACCCTGGAACCCGCCCACGTGTCGGTGTGGATCAGCCAGCGCGGCTGACAAGCCTGTGCGTCAGCTCCGTCACCGCGAGGCCCCGGCAGGTGCGGCATCGCCAGGCCACGGCCCGGCCGTGGAAGACACAGGTCACGAAGTGCGGCTGTCGGGTCAGGTGAGGGGGCGGGCGGTGGGGGCGATGGCCGTGGGCAGGGCCGTGCCGCCCATCAGGTAGGCATCCACGGCGGCCGCCGCCGAGCGGCCCTCGGCCATGGCCCATACGATGAGCGACTGCCCCCGGCCCATGTCGCCGGCCACGAACACACCCGGCACCGTCGTGGCGTAGCCCGCGTCCCTGGCCACGTTCCCGCGCGCATCCATCTCGACGCCCAGGTCCTCCAGCAGGCCTGCCCGCTGCGCGCCGGTGAACCCCATGGCCAGCAGCACCAGATCGCATCGCAGCTCGCGCTCGGTGCCGGGCACCGGCTCGAACCGGCCGGCGGCGAACTCCACCTCGCTCAGCCGGAGCGCCCGCACCCGGCCGGAGGTGCCGCCCAAGAACTCGGTCGTGGAGACGGCGTAGACCCGGTCGCCGCCTTCCTCGTGGGCGCTGGAGATACGGAAGATCATCGGGTAGGTGGGCCACGGCTGCTGCTCGGGCCGACCGGCCGGCGGCCGCGGCATGATCTCCAGCTGGGTGACCGAGGCGGCGCCCTGCCGGTGCGCGGTGCCCAGGCAGTCGGCCCCGGTGTCGCCGCCGCCGATGATCACCACGTGCCGTCCCCGGGCGCTGATGGCCGGCTCACCCGGCGCCCCCGGCTCACCCGGCTCACCCGGCGCCCCCAGCTCCCCGAACTCCCCTGGCTCCCCCGGCTCAGCGCCGGCGGCCGCGGCGGTGACGGCCCGGTTGGCCAGCGGCAGGTAGTCCATGGCCTGGTGGATCCCGGCCAGCCCGGCGCCGGGCACCGGCAGGCCGCGCGGCACCGTCGCGCCGCCGGTCAGCACGATCACGTCGTACTCCGCGCGCAGCGTGGCCGCGGGCACGTCCACGCCGGCGTTGACGCCGCAGCGGAACCGCGTGCCTTCGGCCCGCAGCTGGGCCAGCCGGCGGTCCAGGTGCCGCTTCTCCAGCTTGAATTCCGGAATCCCGTAGCGCAGCAGCCCGCCGGGGGCGTCCGCCCGCTCGTACACGACCACCGTGTGACCGGCCCGGGTGAGCTGCGGGGCGGCGGCCAGCCCGGCCGGGCCAGAGCCCACAACGGCCACCTTCTTGCCGGTCAGCGCCGCCGGCCCGGGCGGCAGGGCGGTGACCCAGCCCTCCCGCCAGGCCCGGTCGATGATCTCCACCTCGACCTGCTTGATGGTCACCGGGTCGGAGTTGATGCCGAGCACGCAGGCGCTCTCGCACGGCGCCGGGCACAGCCGCCCGGTGAACTCGGGGAAGTTGTTGGTCGCGTGCAGCCGCTCGGACGCCTCCCGCCAGTCCTGCCGCCAGACCAGGTCGTTCCACTCCGGGATCTGGTTCCCCAGCGGGCAGCCGGAGTGGCAGAACGGGATGCCGCAGTCCATGCACCGGCCGGCCTGGCGTTCCAGCCGCTCGGTGCCGAACTCGGTGTAGACCTCGCGCCAGTCACGGATGCGCACGTCCACCGGGCGCCGGGCCGGGGTCTCCCGGCCGGTGGTCAGGAACCCCTTGGGGTCAGCCACGCCGCCCCCTCACCCGTGCGCCGCGGCCATGACGGCCTCGTTGACGTCCCGGCCCTCCTGCTCGGCCCGGCTGGCCGCGTCCAGCACCCGCTTGTAGTCCTGCGGCATGATTTTCACGAAACGAGCTAGCGCCCCCTCCCAGTCCGCCACCAGCCGCCCGGCCACCACGGACCCGGTTTCGGCCCAGTGCCGTTCCACCAGTTCGCGCAGCCGGTCGGCATCGGCGCCGCGGACCGGCTCCAGATCCACCATCTGGGTGTTCACCCGGCCCAGGTCGGGCTCAAGCAGGTAGGCCACGCCACCGGACATGCCGGCCGCGAAGTTACGCCCGATCCGGCCCAGCACCACCACCGTCCCGCCGGTCATGTACTCGCAGCCGTGGTCGCCGGTGCCCTCGGCCACCGCCACCGCGCCGGAGTTGCGCACGCAGAACCGCTCACCGACGATGCCGCGCAGGAACATCTCCCCGCCGGTCGCGCCATACCCGATCACGTTCCCGGCGATGATCTGCTCCTCGGCGGCGAACGGCGCGGCCGGGTCCGGTGCCACGATCACCCGGCCGCCGGACAGGCCCTTGCCCAGGTAGTCGTTGGCGTCCCCGGCCAGCCGCAAAGTGATACCGGGCGGCAGGAAGGCGCCAAACGACTGGCCGGCGGAACCGCGGAACCGGACGTGGATCGTGTCACGGGGCAGGCCCTTGCCGCCCCAGCGGCGGGTGACCTCGTAGCCGAGCATGGTCCCGACCGTCCGGTTCACGTTCCTGACCGGCAGGTCGAGCACGACCGGCGTGCCGTCCTGAAGGGAACCCTCGGCCAGCTGGATGAGGGTGTGGTCGAGCGCCCGGTCGAGCCCGTGGTCCTGGCTGGTGGTCTGGTGCCGGGCGGCGCCGGGCGGCAGGGCGGGCACGTGCAGTACCGGCGCGAGGTCAAGACCGGCCGCCTTCCAGTGGCTGATCGCACCCGCCGTGTCCAGCAGGTCGGCCCGGCCGATCACCTCATCCAGGCGGCGGAACCCGAGCGCGGCCAGGTACCCGCGCACCTCCTGGGCGATGAACTCGAAGAAGGTGACGACGAACTCGGGCCGGCCGGTGAACCGTTTGCGCAGCTCGGGGTTCTGGGTGGCCACCCCGACCGGGCAGGTGTCCAGGTGGCAGACCCGCATCATGATGCAGCCGGAGACGACCAGCGGGGCGCTGGCGAAACCGAACTCCTCGGCCCCGAGCAGGGCCGCGATCAGCACGTCCCGGCCGGTCTTGAGCTGGCCGTCGGCCTGCACCACGATCCGGTCCCGCAGCCCGTTGCGCAGCAGCGTCTGCTGGGTTTCGGCCAGCCCAAGCTCCCACGGCGCCCCGGCGTGCTTGATGGAGGTGAGCGGGGCGGCGCCGGTGCCGCCGTCATGGCCGGAGATGAGCACCACGTCGGCGTGCGCCTTGGACACGCCCGCCGCGACCGTGCCCACGCCGACCTCGGCGACCAGCTTGACGTGCACCCGGGCGGCCGGGTTGGCGTTCTTCAGGTCGTGGATGAGCTGGGCGAGGTCCTCGATGGAGTAGATGTCGTGGTGCGGCGGCGGCGAGATCAGCCCGACGCCGGGCGTGGAGTAGCGGGTTTTCGCGATCCACGGGTAGACCTTGTGCCCGGGCAGCTGCCCGCCCTCCCCCGGCTTGGCCCCCTGCGCCATCTTGATCTGCAGGTCGTCGGCGTTGACCAGGTATTCGCTGGTGACCCCGAACCGGCCGCTGGCCACCTGCTTGACCGCGGACCGGCGCAGATCGCCGCTGGCATCGGGGATGAAGCGCTCCGGGTCCTCACCGCCCTCGCCGGTGTTGGACTTGCCGCCGAGCCGGTTCATGGCGATGGCCAGCGTCTCGTGCGCCTCGGCCGAGATGGACCCGTAGGACATGGCGCCGGTGGCGAACCGGCGGACGATCGCGGCCACCGGTTCCACCTCGTCGATGGGCACCGGCGCGCGTGCGCCCGGCCCGTCCAGCCCGCGCACCCGCAGCAGGCCCCGCAGCGTCATCAGCCGGGCCGACTGCTCGTCCACCAGCGCGGTGTACTCCCTGAAGATCTCGTACCGGCGGGACCGGGTGGCGTGCTGGAGCTTGAACACGGTCTCCGGGCTGAACAGGTGGGGCTCGCCGTCGCGCCGCCACTGGTACTCGCCGCCGGTGTCCAGCCGCTGGTGGGCGGGGGCCGGGCCGCGCGGCGGGAACGCCCGGGCATGGCGGCGGGCCACCTCGGCGGCCAGCACGTCGAAGCCGATCCCGCCCAGCCGGGAGGTGGTGCCGGTGAAGCAGGTGCCGATGACCTCCTCGCCGAGCCCGATCGCCTCGAAGATCTGGGCGCCGGTGTAGGAGGCGACGGTCGACACGCCCATCTTCGACATGATCTTGAGCACGCCCTTGCCCAGCGCCGTGATCAGGTTGGCCGCGGCCTTGGCCGCCGACAGGTTCTCCAGTTCCCCCCGGCGCACCAGGTCCTGGACCGTTTCCAGCGCGAGGTAGGGGTTGACCGCCGCGGCGCCGTACCCGATCAGCAGCGCGATGTGGTGGGCCTCCCGGGCGTCGGCGCATTCCACCACCAGCCCCGCCCGGGTGCGGGTCCGCTCCCGGATCAGGTGGTGGTGAACCGCCCCGGTGAGCAGCAGGGACGGGATCGGCGCCAGTGCCGGGTCCCAGCCCTGGCCCGCGTCACCCGGGCCGCCCGGGCCCCGGCCTGCGGCCGGGCCGCCCGCGGGCCGGTCGGACAGCACGATGATCCGCGCGCCGCCGTCGATGGCGGCCGACACCTCTCCGCAGATAGCGGCCAGCCGGTCCCGCAGCGCCGCACCGCCGCCCGCCACCGGGTACCGCCCGTCCACCACGTGCGCGGCGAACCCGGGCAGGTCCCCGTCGTCGTTGATATGGATGATCTTGGCGAGATCGTTGTCGCTGATCACCGGATAGGGCAGGACGATCTGGCGGCACGAGGCCGGCCCCGGGTCGAGCAGGTTCCGCTCCGGCCCGGTGGCCGAGGACAGCGAGGTCACCAGCTCTTCCCGGATCGCGTCCAGCGGGGGGTTGGTGACCTGGGCGAACAGCTGGGTGAAGTAGTCGAAGATGAGCCGCGGCCGGTCCGAGAGGACCGCGACCGGGGTGTCGGTGCCCATCGACCCGATCGGTTCGGCCCCGGCCACCGCCATCGGGGCCAGCAGCACGCGCAGTTCCTCCTGGGTGTACCCGGCCAGCCGCTGCAGGGTAGTCAGTTCCTCGGCGGCGGGCAACTCGCGGTCCCGGTCCGGCAGGTCGTCCAGGTGCATCAGGCCGGCGTGCAGCCAGTCCTGGTACGGATGCTCGGCGGCCAGCGCCGCCTTGATGTCGGCATCCTCCAGGATCCGGCGGCGGGCGGTGTCGGCCAGGAAGATCCGGCCCGGCTGGAGGCGGCCCTTGCGCGCCACGTTGGCCGGGTCGATGTCCAGCACCCCGACCTCGCTGGCCAGGATGACCAGCCCGTCGTGGGTGACCCAGTAGCGGCTGGGCCGCAGCCCGTTGCGGTCGAGGACCGCCCCGATCAGCGTGCCGTCGGTGAACGCGACACAGGCCGGGCCGTCCCAGGGCTCCATCAGCGTGGCGTGAAACCGGTAGAAGGCGCGGCGGGCGGGATCCATCTCCGCGTGGTTCTCCCACGGCTCGGGGATCATCATCAAGATGGCATGCGGCAGCGACCGGCCGCCCAGGTGGAGCAGTTCTACGCACTCGTCGAAGCTGGCCGAGTCGCTGGCGTCCTCGTCCAGGATCGGCAGCAGCCGCTCCATGCCCCGCCCGTCCGCGGCCGCCGGGATCAGGCCGGTGGCCAGCAGCGCCTCCCGCGCCCGCATCCAGTTCCGGTTGCCGCGCACGGTGTTGATCTCGCCGTTGTGCGAGATGAACCGGTACGGGTGGGCCAGCGGCCAGGACGGGAACGTGTTGGTGGAGAACCGGGAGTGGACCATGGCCAGAGCCGAGCCGTAGGCCGGGTCGGACAGGTCGGGAAAGAACGGCTCCAGCTGGAGCGCGGTGAGCATCCCCTTGTAGACGATCGTCCGCGCCGACAGGCTGGCGAAGTACAGCCCCGCCTCGTGCTGGGCCCGCTTGCGCAGGCAGAACGCCCGCCGGTCGAGGGTGAGGCCGCTGTCCGCGGCGGCCGCAGCGCCGTCGCCGCCGGCCGAGGCCACGAACAGCTGGGCCAGCCGCGGCAGCACCGCCAGTGAGCCCTGGCCGCAGAACGACCGGTCGTGCGGCACATCACGCCAGCCCAGGACGGCCAGCCCCTCCTCCGCGGCGATGGCCGCCACCGTGGCCTTCGCCCGGGCGGACCCGGCCCGGCCGGCCGGAAGGAAGGCCAGCCCGGCCGCGTAGTGGCCGGGCCCGGGCAGCCTGAACCCGCAGGCGCGGCGGAAGAAGGCATCCGGGATCTGGGTAAGAATGCCGGCGCCGTCCCCGGTCTCCGGGTCGCTCCCCTTGGCTCCCCGGTGGTCGAGGTTACGCAGTACGGTCAGCGCCTGGGCGACGGTGTCGTGGCTGCGGCGCCCGGAAAGGTCGGCCACGAAACCGACACCGCAGGCGTCGTGCTCGTGACGGGGGTCGTACAGTCCCTGATTTCCCGCGGAGGCGGCAGGCGCCATGTGCTCTCCCGTCGTCCCGTCCGTAGACGCGTGGTTATCGCATGCGGGTGGGACAACGTTGGCCCTGCCGCGGGCGGCTGATGAGCGCCGCCGTGGGCGGATGGAGCTTTCGCGCTTATGACATTACCTGCTGGCGGGTTACCGGTGCATCCCTGCCCACTGGGCCAGGGTGCGCAAACGCCCGGGCGGCCGGGGATGGCCCAGGCTGGCCGGGCCATCCGGGCCGGGCGGGGCGCCGGTGACCTGGTCCGGGCCACGCCTCCGCCTGGTCCGGTACAGGTAGCCCAGCGATCCGGCGAAGACCAGGGCCAGCACCCACTGGTTAACCCGGAGCCCGAACAGGTGGCGGGTGGCGTCGATGCGCAGCGACTCGGCGCCGTAGCCGCCGGCCGCGTACAGCGCCAGCCACAGCGCGAAGGCGCGGTCGCCGGGCAGCAGGAGCCGGCGCGCCGCCCAGATCACCAGCAGCCCGGTGAGCACGTCCCAGCCGAACTGGTAGAGGAACGCGGGCTGGAACGTGGCGTAGTTCTCATAGCCCGGCACCCGGTGCGCCGGGGAGATCTCCACCGCCCACGGCAGCGCCGACGGCCGGCCGTAGTACTGCTGGGTGAACCAGTTGCCCAGGCACCCGAGGGCCAGGCCGAACGACAGGCCGGGCGCCGCGGCCCCGGCCACCGGGGCGACCTGCACCCCGGCCCGGCGGCAGGCCAGCCAGACGCCGGCCGCCCCGGCCGCGATCGCGCCCGGCATGCCCAGCCCGCCGTCCCACACCCGGAACGCCCGCAGCCAGTCGTGGCCGGTCCCGAAGTACGACCCGTACTCGGTGAGCACGCTGTACAGCCGGGCCCCGGCCAGCCCGAACGGCACCGCCCAGGTGGCGGCGTCGATGATGAACGCGGGCCGGCCGCCGGCCCGCAGGTACCGCCGGCTGGCGACCCAGACGCCGAGCAGGATGCCGCCGACCAGGCACAGTGAGTAGGCGCGGACCGGCAGCGGCCCGAGATGCCACACTCCCCGGGCGGGGCTGGGAAGGAACGCCACCGGCATGTGAGTCCCGGGCCTCCTGCTGCACCGGCCGGGCGCCGGGTCAGCGGGCTCCCGCCGTGCGGGCCGGCCGCCGGACACCCGCCGCCAGTTCGGCGGCCAGTTCGCGGACGGCACCGATGCCCGCGGGCTCAGAGGGCGCGTCCAGCAGCCGCTGGACGAACGCGGAGCCGACGATGACGCCGTCGGCGAACGAGGCCACCTGCGCCGCCTGGGCGCCGTCCCGGACGCCCAGGCCGACCCCGACCGGCAGCGAGGTGACCGCCCGTACCCGCGCCACGAGGCCAGCCGCGTCGCCGCTGACCGTGTCGCGCGCGCCGGTGATGCCCATCCGCGACGCCGCGTAGACGAACCCGCCGCACAGGCCGGTGATGAGCTCGATCCGCTCGGGCGGGGAGCTGGGCGCGACCAGGAAGACCGGGTCGAGCCGGTAGGCGGCGGCCGCCTCCAGCCACGGGCCCGCCTCTTCCGGGGTCAGGTCGGGGGTGATCATCCCGGACCCGCCCGCCGCCGCGAGATCCCGCGCGAACGCGGCGGGCCCGTACTGCTCGACCGGGTTCCAGTACGTCATCACCAGCGCGGGCACCCCAGCCGCCGCCACCGCCTCCACCGTGCGCAGCGTGTCGGCGACGTGCGCGCCGCCGGTGAGCGCGCGGTGCACGGCCTCCTGGATGACCGGGCCGTCGATGAGCGGATCGGAATAGGGCAGCCCGACCTCGACGATGTCGGCCCCGCCCGCGGCCATCGCCAGCGCGGCCTCGATCCCGCCGGCCACGGTCGGGAACCCGGCGGGCAGGTAGCCGACCAGCGCGGCCCGGTCCTGGCTGGCGGCCCGGGCGAAGGCTTCCCCGGCCGCGCTCACCGGCCCGCCTCGCCCGGCCCGCCGCCCGGCGCCAGGTGGCCCAGCCAGGCCGAGGCGGTGGAAACGTCCTTGTCCCCCCGCCCGGACAGGTTCACAAGCACCAGCGCCTCCGGGCCGAGTTCGCGGCCGACCTGTATCGCCCCGGCCAGCGCGTGCGCGGACTCCAGCGCCGGGATGATCCCTTCGGTCCGGCACAGCAGCGAGAACCCGGCCATCGCCTCGCTGTCGGTGATGGACCGGTAGCTGGCCCGGCCGGTGTCCTTGAGCCAGGCGTGCTCGGGTCCCACGCCCGGGTAGTCAAGACCCGCCGAGATGGAGTGGGTCGGCAGCGTCTGCCCCTCGGCGTCCTGCAGCACATAGGTGCGCATGCCGTGCAGCACGCCGGCCGACCCGGCGGCCAGGGTGGCGGCGTGACGCCCGGTGCCGATCCCGTCCCCGCCCGCCTCGCAGCCGATCAGCCGCACCTGCGCGTCGCCGATGAACTCGTGGAAGATGCCGATCGCGTTGGACCCGCCGCCGACGCAGGCGATGACCGCGTCCGGCAGCCGCCCGGTGGCCGCCAGCACCTGCTGCCGCGCCTCAACCCCGATCACCCGCTGGAAGTCGCGGACCATCATCGGGAACGGATGCGGGCCGCCGACCGACCCGATGCAGTAGTGAGTGGTGGCGACGGTGGCGACCCAGTCGCGGAACGCCTCGTTCATGGCGTCCTTGAGGGTGCGGGTGCCGATGGTGACCGGCACGACCTCGGCGCCCAGCATGCGCATCCGGGCCACGTTCAGCGCCTGCCGCTGGGTGTCCTCCTCGCCCATGTAGACCATGCAGTCCAGGCCGAACAGCGCGCAGGCGGTGGCGGTGGCGACACCGTGCTGCCCGGCCCCGGTCTCGGCGATCACCCGGGTCTTGCCCATCCGCCGGGCCAGCAGGACCTGGCCGAGCACGTTGTTGATCTTGTGGGAGCCGGTGTGGGCCAGGTCCTCGCGCTTGAGCAGCACCGTGCAGCCCGCCTCCTGCGAGAACCGGTGGGCAGGCGAGAGCAGGGTCGGCCGGCCCGCGTAGTCGCGCAGCAGGGCGCCGAGCTCGGCCTGGAACGGAGGGTCGTCCCGGGCGGCGAAGTACTCGGTGGTCAGCTCGGCCAGGGCGGCCATCAGCGCCTCGGGCGCGAACCGGCCGCCGTAGATCCCGAAGTGGCCGGCCGCGTCGGGCAGCGCGGGCGCGGTACCGGGACCGGCCGCGGCCGGGGCGTCCAGGCTCATGGCCGGTCCCCGCGCAGGGCGGGGTGCGAGCCCGCGGTCACCAGGTCGGCCACGGCCGAGCGCGGGTCCTTGCCGGTGACCAGGCTCTCCCCGACCAGCACCGCGTCGGCCCCGGCGGCGGCGTAGGCGAGCAGGTCGCGCGGTCCGCGGACGCCGGACTCGGCGATCTTGATGACGTCGGCCGGCATCAGCGGGGCGAGCCTGCCGAACACCCCGCGGTCCAGCGCCAGGGTGGTCAGGTCGCGCGCGTTGACGCCGATCACCTTGGCCCCGGCCTGCACCGCCCGCACCACCTCGCTGTCGGTATGCGCTTCCACCAGCGGCACCAGGCCGATCGACAGCGCCCGTTCCGCCAGCGCAACGAGCGCGTTCTGGTCCAGCGCCGCCACGATCAGCAGGATCATGTCGGCCCCGTGCGCCCGGGCTTCCCACAGCTGGTAGGAACTGATCACGAAATCCTTGCGCAGCACCGGCACCCCGACCGCCTGCCTGACGGCCATCAGGTCCGCCAGGCTGCCACCGAACCGCCGAGGCTCGGTGAGGACGCTGATGACGCTGGCCCCGCCCGCCTCATAGTCCCGGGCCAGCGCGGCTGGGTCGGGGATCGGGGCCAGCTCCCCCTTGGCCGGGCTGGACCGCTTGACCTCGGCGATGACGGCCACGTCCGGCCGCCGGAGCACGGCCATCACGTCGCGTGGGGCCGCCGCCCGCCGGGCCGCCTCCTTGAGCTGCGCCAGCGGGGTCTGCTCCTGCCGGACAGCGAGATCGGCACGAACGCCTTCCAGGATCTCCTCGAGCACGCTCACGCGGTTCCGCTATCCCCTCGGGTTGGATGCCTTGCGCCCTGATGGTAGCGAGCCGGCTGCGGTGGGCCGGCAGGCGGCTCCCGGATGGCGGCCGGCCCGGCCCGCGTCAGCCGTCACCGGCGCACGCCGGAAAGGCCCGTGCGGGCGGGCGATCCGGGCCCCCGGGCCCCCTACCGGAGGACCTGGCCGCCGAGGGTGTCCCCGGCCGTGCCGCCCAGCCCCGGCTCGTCCGGCCTGACTCCCGCCTGGCGCGGCCGCCGCACCGAAAAAGCCCGCGCGACCGCGGGATGGGCCAGGGTCCCGGCGGCGATGATGGCCAGCAGGGTCCCGCCCAGATACCGGGCGAGGAAGTAGCGGGACAGCCCGTAGCCGATGAACGCCAGTTCGAAGGCGAAAGCGACCAGCCAGGCCGCCCGGGTGCCCGACCGCACCAGCAGCGCCAGCGCGGCCAGGGCCGCCACCAGCGCCAGGGTGATGAGGATGGACGGCAGGTGCCGCCGGCTGAACACCAGCCCGACCGCGGCGGCGGCCACCGTCTGCGCCACCACCAGCCGGGTGACGAGCCGGATCAACTCCCGGCGCGGACCGCCCGGCCCGTCCGGCCCTGCTGCCCTCACCGCTCACCTCCGGCCCACACATTCCCCGGTAGCGCGGCGCCACACCCTTTGTGCTTAACCGCTGCCGCGCCGCCCAGGCTGCTCGGTGGGGTCAACTCCCTTGCTCAGAGATTCCCACAGCGTGGCCGTGTCCGCCACCGCCGGGGGCCGGGCGGCGCCGGGCTGGTCGTACCGGCTGGACATGACGGGCCAGCGGGCGCCCCGCCAGGCCACGGCGAGCCCGGCCGCCAGCACCGCCAGCGCACCGGCCACCGCCAGCCAGCGCCACGGGAAGCCGGCCAGCACGATCTGGTGGGCGACGGCGACCGCGGCCGGGCCGGCCGGGGCGCCCGGCCCGGCCCCACCGCCGGCCGTGACCGAGCCCGCCTGGCTGGCGGCCGCCGCCTGAGCGGCAGCCAGCACGCTGGCCGTGCTGACCGGCAGGCTGGCCAGGACCGCGGTCACCGCGCCGGACACCGCCAGCACCAGCCCGACCAGCCGCCGGGCCAGGCCACGGGTGGCGATGACCGCGACCAGCCCGGCCAGCGCCACCACCGCCAGCGCCGCTGCCACCGGCACCAGCGCCTGTCCGGTCACCGGCAGCGAGCCGCTGGGCAGCGGCGCCGGGGCGGTCGTGCGGACATGAGCCCACGCCTGCCGCAGCGAACCGAAGGCCAGCGCCGTCCCGGCCGCCGCGAGCCCGAGCACGAGCGCGTACTCGCGGGCGGGCCGGCGGGGCCTGCCCGGCCCGGGCGCCGCCGCTGCCGCCGGGAGCGGGCCGGTCATGGCCCGCTCAGCGTGAGTGTCCCGGCGTCGAAACAGGTCCGGTCGCCGGAGTGGCAGGCGCCGGCGGTCTGGTCCACCTTGACCAGGACCGCGTCCCCGTCACAATCGAGCGCCACCGCGACCACCCGCTGCACGTGACCGGAGGTCTCGCCCTTCACCCAGTACTCCCGCCGGCTGCGGGACCAGTACGTGCACCGGCCCGTGGTGAGCGTGCGGTGCAGCGCCTCGTCGTCCATCCAGCCGAGCATCAGCACCTCGCCGGTGTCGTGCTGCTGGGCGATGGCCGCGACCAGCCCGGCCGGGTCGCGCTTGAGCCGGGCGGCGATCCGCGGGTCCAGCCGGGACGGCCGCGGCGCGCCGGTCACCGGGCGCCCATGGTCGGTCTCATGGCCCCGATCCTACGAAGACCCGGCGACCTTCCGCAGTTGCCGGTCATGGTGGTCGCGCTGCCACGGCACCGTGCAGCGTGGGTCGTCGAACGGATGGCCGGCCGCGAGCAGATCCAGGTAGCGGGTGTCGGCATCCACCCGGCGGCGGAACCCGGCCGCGCCGGTGACGTGCCCGTGGCCGGGTACCAGCCAGCGCACCCCGGGCACCTGCGCCAGGGCAGCCAGCCCGGCCCGGTAGTCCCCGAGCGGATCGCCGGCGGCGCAGTCCAGCAGCGGGATCTCGATGTCGGACAGCATGTCCCCGGCGACCAGGACGCCGGTGTCAGGGAGGAACACCGCACCATGGCCGGGTGCGTGCCCGTTGTGCACGATGACCTGCGCGGCCGGGCCATCCCAGGGAATGCCCGTGGCCGCTCCGGTCCCGCCGGTCACTCCGGCCCCACTGGGCAGCGGCACCAGGTCAGCGAACAGGGCCAGGTCGTGCCCGGGTGCGTCGTGCTCCACCGCGCTGACCATCTCCTCACGCGTGGACCTGGTGATCTCCAGGGCGGCCGGGGCCGCGTAACGGGGCACCGCGCCCAGGTCCCGGCTCCACAAGACGTGATCCCAGTGCGGGTGCGTGGCGAACCCGGCCCGCGGCCGCAGGCCCGCTCCGGCCAGGTCGGCGGCCAGCGCGGCCAGGTCGGCGACGGACACGGCCGGGTCGATGACCAGGCACCCGCCGTCGGCGGCGACGGCCACAGTGGTGGTGGTCGTGGCGTACTCCGCCGTGGCGACCAGGACGCCGGGCGCGAGTTCGGTGAAACGCTGCATTCCGCCTTCTTATCCGACCACCCCCGGCCTGGCCAGCAACGGCGTGCCCGGCCAGCGAACGGTGACGGCTGGCCATCGGTTGGCAGACAGGCATGGGCGTACCATCGCGGGGTGAGCTTTGCCCGCGATGAGCGTGCTGCCCTGTGCGCGCTGCTGGATGAGACCGGCCCCGGGGCCCCCACGCTGTGCGAGGGCTGGCGGACCGCCGACCTGGCGGCTCATCTGGTGCTGCGGGAATCCCGGCCGGACGCGGCCGCGGGCATCCTGGGCGGGCCGCTGGCCCGGCACACCGAGCGGACGCAGCGTGCGCTGCTGGCCCGGTTCTCCTACCCGCAGCTGGTGGAGCGGATCCGGAGCGGCCCACCGGCCAGTTCGGTGTTCCGCATCCCAGGCCTGGATGAGCGGCTCAACCTGGTCGAGTACTTCGTCCATCACGAGGATGTCCGGCGGGGCGGGGACGGCTGGGAGCCCCGCGATCTGGCTCCCGGGCTGACCGAGGCGCTGTGGCAGCGGCTGCGCGGCGCGCGGTTCGTGCTCCGCAAGGCGCCGGTCGGGATCGAGCTGGTGCGGGACGACGGGCCCGCCAGTCCCGGCCAGCGGGTGCGGATCACCGCGAAGGCGCAGACGCCGGTGGTCACGGTCACCGGCTCACCGGCGGAGCTGACCCTGTGGGCCCTGGGCCGCACCACCGCGGCCCGGGTCCGGTTCGAGGGCAGCGAGCCCGATCTGGACAAGCTCTCGCAGACCAGCTGGCGGATCTGAGCCCGGCCGCGCCAGGTCAGCGGCCCTTCCGCGGGCCAGCGGGCCGGGGCGCAACCCGGCCGAAGGTTACCGGTCAGGCCGGTGTCATCGAGCGTTCCCGGAACTGACCTGAATGCTTCACCGGTCCTCCGGTTACCGCTTCGTCACCGGCCAGCCACCGGTCATCTTGGCTCGTCACGATGCACCCGTCCAGGCTCCTGGGTTCGCGGGACCCTCGGGCTTTTCACGGTACGGAGGGGAAGCACGTGCCAACAAGAAAAACGCTCGTGGCCGTTATCGCGGTCATCGGCATGGCTCTGTTCACGGCCAGCTGCAGCAGTTCGTCATCCAGCAGCGGCTCCGGCACAACGAGCACCGCCAAGGCCGCCACGGCGACCTCACTCGCCGCCTTCGGCGGCATGAACGGCCTGGTGGCCGCCTGCAAGAAGGAAGGGACGCTGAACGTCATCACCCTTCCGGCGAACTGGGCCAACTACGGCACGATCATGAAGGACTTCACCGCCAAGTACGGCATCAAGATCAACGACGCCAACCCGGACGGCTCCAGCCAGGACGAGATCAACGCGATGGTGCAGCTCAAGGGCCAGAGCCGGGCCCCGGACGTGCTCGACATGGGCACCGCCTTCGCGATCAAGGCCGACCAGATGGGCCTGCTCGCCCCGTATCAGGTGGCGACCTGGTCCGCTATTCCCGCGAACTCCAAGGCCTCCGACGCCAGCTGGTACGACGACTACGGCGGCTACGTGGCGATCGGCTACGACT
The DNA here is from genome assembly GCA_036522155.1 of Streptosporangiaceae bacterium. GTDB lineage: Bacteria > Actinomycetota > Actinomycetes > Streptosporangiales > Streptosporangiaceae > UBA9676. The sequence continues at coordinate 17,404 of DATDGI010000338.1, read as the reverse complement.
CGTCCAAGGTCAAGGTCCCGCCGACCTCGTTCAAGTCGCTGCTCAGCCCCATGTACAAGAACCAGGTCGCCATCAACGGCAACCCGACCCAGGCCAGCGCCGCCTTCTCCGCGGTCTACGCGTCGTCCCTGGCCAACGGTGGCTCGCTGTCCAACATCGAGCCCGGCATCCTGTACTTCAAGAAGCTGCACCAGCTCGGTAACTTCGTGCCGGTCACGGCCGGCCCGACCACCGTGCAGAGCGGCCAGACGCCCATCGTGATCTGGTGGGACTACCTGCTCGCGTCCGAGATCCAGTCCGCCGTCCCGTCCTTCAAGATCGTGATCCCGACCGACGGGCACTACGCGGCCTACTACAGCCAGGCCATCAGCAAGACCGCGCCCAACCCGGCCTGCGCCCGGCTGTGGGAGGAGTACCTGTACTCGACCACCGGCCAGAACCTGTGGCTGCAGGGCAAGGCGCGGCCGATCGAGCTGTCGGCGCTCATCGCCAACGGCACGGTCGACCAGACGGCCAACGCCGCGCTGCCGGCCGCCCCGGCGGGCGGGCTCAACTTCCCGACCCAGGCGCAGGAGTCGGCCGCCGAGGCCAAGGTCGCCCAGCAATGGTCGACGGTGATCGGCTAACCGGATGACAGCGCAAGCTGCTCCGCCGGTGGCCCCGGGGTCCGCACCGGATCCCGGGGCCACCGGCCGGCGGGGCTGGCCGGCCGCCCTGCGCCAGGCGGCCACGCTGGCCGGGATCCTCCCGTTCACCATCTACGTGCTGCTCGGCCTCGGGGCACCGGCCGTCGCGATCGCCTACGGCGCGTTCCAGGACCCCACCACCGGCCGGTTCACCCTGAGCAACATCGACACCGCGACCCATGGCATCTACCTGCACGGCTTCCTGATCACGATGGAACTGTCGGTCATCACCTCGGTGGTGCCGGGCGTGTTCGGCTTCCTCATCGGCTATGCCATCTACACCGCCCGGCACGGCTCGGTGCTGCGGCGGGTCGCCATCACCGCCTCCGGGGTGTTCGCCAACTTCGGCGGGGTGCCGCTGGCGTTCCTGTTCATCGCCACGCTCGGCACCACCGGCATCGCCACGCGCTGGCTCACCGACATCGGGTTCAACCCCTACAGCAACGGGTTCAACCTCTATGACCTGGGCGGTGTGGCCCTGGTCTACCTGTACTTCCAGATCCCGCTGATGGTGCTGGTCATCCTGCCCGCGTTCGAGGGCCTGCGGCCGGCCTGGCGGGAGGCAGCGGCCAACATGGGGGCCCGGACCTGGCACTACTGGCGCTTCGTCGGCGGCCCGGTGCTGCTGCCGTCCTTCCTCGGCTGCGTGCTGCTGCTGTTTGGCAGCGCGTTCTCGGCCTACGCCACGGCGGAGGCGCTGACCAGCGGGACCATCCCGCTGACCGCCATCCAGATCGGGTCGTTCCTGAACGGCAACGTGCTGGCGGGCCAGCAGAACGTGGGCAAGGCCCTGGGCCTGGGCATGGTGCTCATCATCGCGGTGCTGATGGTGCTCTACACCTTCCTCCAGCGGCGGGCGGCGCGATGGCTGCGGTAACCGGCGAGCGACTGGCCGGCGAGGCGGGATCCGCGGGCCCCGCCACGGCAGCCGCCGCCGGCCGGCGGTCGTTCCCGGTGTGGCGGTGGGCCATCCTGGTGCTGGCCGGTGTGTACTTCCTGATCCCGCTGTACGCCGCGCTGCGCTTCGCCGGGATCGCCAGCTTCGGCCAGGTGGTGAAGCAGACCGGCTTCTCCGATGCGCTGACGCTGTCGCTGAGGCTCGCCGTCGTCACCACGGTGCTCACGCTGGTCCTGATGGTGCCGACGACCATCTACGTTCATCTGCGGCTGCCCCGGCTGCGGCGGCTGATGGAATCCATCACGATCCTGCCGATCGTCATCCCGCCGGTCGTGCTCATCGTCGGCGTGCTGCAGGTGGCGCCCTCCTATCTCAAGGGCACGCCGTACCTGCTCGGCCTGATCTACGTGGTGCTGGCGATGCCGTTCGCCTACCGCTCGCTCGATGCCGGGCTGCGGGCGCTGGATCTGCGGACCCTGGTCGACGCCGCGAACTCGCTCGGCGCCGGCTGGCGGGCCACGCTGTGGCGGGTGATCGTGCCGAACCTGCGCACCGCGCTGCTGTCGGCCACGGTGCTCACGGTCGCGCTGGTGCTCGGCGAGTTCACCATCGCCAGCCTCGACCTGTACCAGACCTTCCCGGTGTGGATCGTGGCCTTCGACCAGACCAGCGGTCCGGTCTCCACCGCGGCGTCGCTGCTGGCACTGTTCGTGACCTGGGTGTTCCTGATGCTGATCGTCACCGTCGGCAGCAGGCGGGCGCGCCGTACCGGCGCCGGCCAGGTCGATCTGATCTCCGTCACCCGGCGAGACACCAGCGGGCCACGGATTGGGGAGTCCTGATGGCGGCCAATACCAGTACCGGCACCACGGCCGGCGCGGCCAGCCGGGCCGCCAGCGGCGGCGCCCCGGTCAGCCTGCGTGAGCTGAGCCGCTCGTTCGGCACCGTGCACGCGCTGGACCGGCTGTCGCTGGACATCGCGCCCGGCGAACTGGTCGCGCTGCTCGGCCCGTCCGGCTGCGGCAAGACCACCGCGCTGCGGATCCTGGCGGGCTTCGAGACCGCCGACAGCGGCACGGTGACGGTGGACGGCCGGGACATGTCGCCGGTGCCGGCGGCCAAGCGCGACATGGGCATGGTGTTCCAGAGCTACAGCCTGTTCCCGAACATGTCCGCGCTGGAGAACGTGGGGTTCGGCCTGCGGATGCGCAAGCTCCGCCCGGCCGACCGCCGCGGGCGCGCGGGTGACCTGCTCGACATGGTGGGGCTGGCCGAGCATGCCCGGCATTTCCCGCATCAGCTCTCCGGCGGCCAGCAGCAGCGGGTGGCGCTGGCCCGGGCGCTCGCCATCGAGCCGCGGGTGCTGCTGCTTGACGAGCCGCTGTCCGCGCTGGACGCCAAGGTCCGGCTCCAGCTCCGGGAGCAGATCCGCTCGCTGCAGCAGCGGCTGGGCACGACCACCTTGTTCGTGACCCACGACCAGGAGGAAGCCCTGTCCATGGCGGACCGGGTCGGGGTCATGCGGGACGGCACACTGGAGCAGATCGCCGCCCCGGACGAGCTGTACAACCGGCCGGCGACCGCGTTCGTCGCCGAGTTCGTCGGGACCATGAACCGGGTACCGGGCGAACTCGGCACCGGTGGCCAGGTAACCGCGCTCGGCTCCACCGCCCCGGTCCTGGACGGCAGCGCCGTCCCGCCACCGGGCCGGGTGGAGGTGCTGGTCCGGCCGGAGGGCCTGCGGGTCGATGCCGTCGCCGGTGGCAACGGCATCGTCAGCGACCGCGCCTTCCGCGGCTCGGTGACCAGGGTCGGCATACTGCTGTCGGGCGACGTCACCGTGCAGGTGGACGTGCCAAGTGCGGTGGCCGGCCCGTTGCTGCCGGGGATATCGGTCCAGGTCAGCCTGGACGGCTCCGCGGTCCTGGTCACCCCGCCCCGCTGACCCCGGCCGGCCGGCACCGGCGGTGCTGGCCGTCCGCCGTCAGCCCAGCCCGAGCAGCGACGGCAGCTCGGCCACCGAGTCGAGGATGGCCGGCGCCTTCGCCCTGGCCAGCTCGTCCCGGTCAGCCTGGCCGGTCAGCACGCCAGCGACCAGACCGGCCCCGGCCCGCAGGCCGGACTCGATGTCGCTGGCGGTGTCCCCGACCACGGCCAGCTCGCTGACCGCGCCGCCGCCGAGCCGGAGCAGGGCGGTGAGCGGCAGGTCCGGCCACGGCCGCCCGCGGCCGGCGTCCGCCGGCGACAGGGCCAGGTCGATCAGCGGCCACCAGCCCAGCGCGCCGATCACGGCGTCCCGGGTGGCCGGTGCGAACCCGGTCAGCAGGCACACCCGGATGCCCGCACCGCCGAGCCGGGTGATCACCTCGGCGGCACCAGGCACGGGGGCGACGCCACCGGATGTGACCGTGGCCGCGTAGCACTCCTCGAACGTCTCGTTGGCCTGGTGCGCCGGTATCTCGTCGCCGAAGATCCGGCGGAAGACCTCGATCTTGGACTGGCCCATGCTCGTCCCGGCGATCAGCATGGCCTGGCGGTGGGCGGCCGTCCCCGGGACCAGCCCGCCCCGCTCCACCGCGGCCGCGAAGGCGGCCAGCACACCGCCGTCGTCGGCGACCGTGGTGCCGGCCATGTCCAGGCAGGCGATCGTGATCAGGCTCATGCGCGGTCCTCCGGAACGGCGTGGGCGTCGGCGGTGGCGGGCACGGCCGGGACGGCGGACGGGCCCGGTGCGGGGGCACCGGGCGGGCCGGCGGACGGGAGGGGCTCCCCGGCCTGGGTGAACGTCTCCTCGGCGATGGCCGGTGCACAGGTCATCCCGCGCCCACCCGGGCCGGTGACCAGGACGACACCGGCCGCCGGCGCCGAGACGTGGTACAGCTCCGGCCCGCTGACCATGCTGTAGACGCCCGCCCAGCGCCGCCGCACCCGCGGCAGCCCGGCCCCCAGCAGCGCCTCCGCCCGGGCCCGCAGGTGGTCGTAGGCATCCTCGTCCACGTCGAAGGCGAACGGCTCCGCGTACTCGTGGGTGTCGCCGATGGTCAGCCCGCCGTCGAGGCGCTGCACCAGCAGCAGCTGGACCCTGGCCCCGGCGGCGACCGCCGGCTGCGGGGCCAGCCGGGCCCGGCCGGGCAGGTCGTACGCCGGGTAGTAGCGCAGCGAGTCCCCGTCCGCCACCGAGGTGGTGAGCCGGGCCGGGAACGCGGCGGTCTGCATCATCTGCAGCCGGACCCGCCGTACCGGCGGGTGGGCCCCGGCGGCCAGATGCGGCCCGGCGATCCCGGTGTGGGCCGCGCCGGGGCACAGGATGACCAGGTCGCCCCGGTGCCAGGCGCCGGTGTGGTCGCGGACGGCGTGCGGGGCCAGGGCCACCGCTTCCCGGCCGGGCAGCCAGGTGTAGCGCGGCGCCGGGCCGCCAGCCAGGTAGGTACGCAGCGCACCGGGGACCAGCCTGGGCTCGACGACGGCATCCCGCCCGCCGAGCAGCCCACCGGTGAACTCCCCGCGCAGGGCGCCGTTCACCGCCCGGCAGTCGTCAGGCCCGAGCAACTGGTAGCCCCGGGCCGCGGCGTCGGGCTGGGCCGCGGCCTCGGCCAGCAGGCTGAGTTCGGCGTCATCGCTGGCCAGGGTAAGCGACGGGCTGGCGCGGAACCCGGTGCCGGGGACCTCCCCGGCGATCTCCTCCCACCGCGCCCGGGCCCGCAGCGCCAGATCCAGCTCGGCCCCCGCCGCCCGTCCGCTCACCCAGATCAGGCCGAAATTCCTGACGCTGGCCCCGCGCGGGGCCGGCTCGCGTTCCAGCTGGACCACCTCGAAGCCGCGCCGCCGGGCGGCCAGCGCGTGCATCATCCCCAGCACGCCGCCGCCGACGACCACCACCCGCTCCACCGGCCACGCCCTCCCTGACCCCCAGGTCAGGCTAGTCAATCCAGGCCCGGTAAGGAGTTCGTGAACGCCGGCCAGCGAACAGCCCAACACCGGCCGGCACGTGATGTGCTGGCGCCCCGGGTGGCCACCATGCCAGGCTGACCTCGTGGAAGTGCTCGGCATCGACATCGGCGGGAGCGGCATCAAGGCCGCCCCGGTGGACGTCGCCGCGGGCACCCTGACCCGGGAACGGGTCAAGGTGGCCACCCCGCGGCCCGCGCTGCCCGACGCCATCGCCAAGGCGGTGGCCGGCCTGGTGGACGGCTTCGGCTGGACCGGCCCGGTCGGCATCACCTTCCCGGGGGTGGTCATCGGCGGGGTCACCCACACCGCGGCCAACCTCGACCCGGCCTGGCTGGGACTGGACGCGGCCGCGCTGTTCGCCGGGGCCACCGGCCTGGCGGTCACGGTGCTGAACGACGCGGACGCGGCCGGCCTGGCCGAGATGAAGTTCGGGGCCGGCCGGGGCGAGCACGGAACCGTGCTGCTGCTGACGTTCGGCACCGGCATCGGCAGCGCGCTGTTCACCGGCGGCCAGCTCGTGCCGAACACCGAGTTCGGCCATATCGAGATCCGCGGCGAGGATGCCGAGAAGCGCGCCTCCGAGCACGCCCGGGAAGCGCACGACCTGAGCTGGGGCAAATGGGCGGACCGGGTCGACGACTATCTCCAGCACCTGGAAGCGCTGATGTCGCCCGACCTGTTCATCATCGGCGGCGGCATCAGCCGCCAGTCCGACAAGTTCATCCCGCGGCTGACCGGGCTGCGGGCCCGGGTGGTGCCCGCCACCCTGCACAACGACGCCGGCATCGTCGGCGCCGCCATGGCCGCCGCCCGCTGACCCGGTTCCCGGGTGGGCTACCTGACCGGGTGCCCGGCGGCCCGCAGCGCGTCCTTCACCTGCCCGATCCGCAGCTCGCCGAAGTGGAACACGCTGGCGGCCAGCACCGCGTCCGCGCCCGCCGTGATCGCGGGCGGGAAGTCGGCCGCCGCGCCGGCCCCGCCGCTGGCGATCACAGGCACGGTCACCGCCGCCCGCACCGCCCGGATCAGGCCCAGGTCGAATCCGGCCCTGGTGCCGTCCGCGTCCATCGAGTTGAGCAGGATCTCGCCCGCCCCCAGCCGGGCCGCCTCGGCCGCCCACCAGACGGCGTCGAGGCCGGTGCCCCGGCGCCCGCCGTGGGTGGTCACCTCGAACCCGCTGGCCGGGCCCGCCGCCCGGCGGGCGTCCACCGACACCACCACGCACTGGGCGCCGAACTGCCCGGCCGCCTCAGCCAGCAGCCCCGGCCGGGCGATGGCCGCGGTGTTCAGCGACACCTTGTCCGCGCCGGCCCGGAGCAGCCGGTCCACGTCCGCCACGCTGCGCACGCCGCCGCCGGCCGTGAGCGGGATGAACACCTGCCCGGCGGTCCTGCTCACCACCTCGTACATGGTGTCCCGGCCCGCCGCCGACGCGGTCACGTCGAGGAACACCAGCTCGTCGGCACCATCGGCGTCGTAGGCGGCGGCCAGTTCGGCCGGGTCGCCGGCGTCGCGCAGCCCGGTGAAGTTGACGCCCTTGACCACCCGCCCGGCGTCCACGTCCAGGCAGGGGATCACCCGGACCGCGACCGTCACCAGCCGGCTCCCGCCCGGTAGGCGTCGGCTTCCACCTCGACCAGCATCCGGGGGTCGATCAGCGCGGCCACCTGCACCATGGTCGAGGCGGGCCGGATCTCCCCGAACGCGGCGCCGTGCGCCCGTGCGTACTCCTGCCAGCGGGTGATGTCGGTGACGAACATCCTTGTCCTGACCACGTCCGTGAGGCTGGCGCCCAGCCGTTCCAGCGCCGCCGCCACGTTCGCGATGGCCTGCGTGGTCTGCGCCGCCGGGTCGCCCTCGTGCACGACCTGGCCGTCCACCACCGACGTGCAGCCCGCCACGAACACCAGGTCGCCGGCCGCGACCGCCCGGCTGTAGCCCGCCACCGGCTCCCACGGGGTCCCGGTGGAGATCCGGCGGGTCATCCGGCCACCGCCGCCAGCGCCTGCTCCAGGGTGAACGCCCCGGCGTAGAGCGCCTTGCCGACGATCGCGCCCTCCACCCCGAGCGGGGCCAGCGCCGCGAGCTGGGCCAGGTCGGCCAGGCTGGCCACCCCGCCGCTGGCGATCACCGGCCGGCCGGTGCGTGCGCACACCCGCCGCAGCAGGTCCAGGTTGGGGCCGGTCAGGGTGCCGTCCCTGGTCACGTCGGTGACGACATACCGGGGGCAGCCGTCGGCGTCGAGCCGGGCCAGCGTCTCGTCGAGTTCCCCGCCCTCCCGGGTCCAGCCGCGGGCGGCCAGCCGGCTCCCCTGCACGTCCAGCCCGACCGCGACCTTGTCGCCGTGGCTGGCGATGACGGCCCGCAGCCAGTCCGGCCGTTCCAGCGCTGCGGTGCCGATGTTGACCCGGTCGCAGCCGGTGGCCAGCGCGGCCGCCAGCGAGCCGTCGTCGCGGATGCCGCCGGACAGCTCCACCGCCACGTCCAGCCGCCCGACCAGCTCGGCCAGCATGGGCGCGTTGGAGCCGCGGCCGAACGCGGCGTCGAGGTCGACCAGGTGGATCCACTGCGCCCCGGCCGACTGCCAGGCCAGCGCGGCCTGCAGCGGGTCGCCGTAGCTGGTCTCGGTGCCGGCCGCGCCCTGCACGAGCCGGACCGCCTGGCCGCCGGCCACGTCCACGGCGGGCAGCAGGGTAAGCGTCATCGGATGGTCTCCAGCCAGTTGGCCAGCAGCGCCGCCCCCGCGTCGCCGGACTTCTCGGGATGGAACTGGGTCGCGCACAGCGGGCCGTTCTCGACCGCGGCGATGAACCGCTCTCCGTGGCAGGCCCAGCTGACCAGCGGCGGCGCCAGCCGGGGCGGGCCGGGCGGGAACGGCAGGGTGCGGGCGGCGTAGGAGTGGACGAAGTAGAATCGCTCCTCCGCCAGCCCGGCCAGCAGGGCCGAGCCGGCCGCCGCCTCGACCGTGTTCCAGCCCATGTGGGGCAGCACCGGTGCGGTCAGCCGGTCCACCGTACCCGGCCACTGCCCGCACCCGGGCGTGCGGATGCCGTGCTCGACGCCCTCGGCGAACAGCACCTGCATGCCGACACAGATGCCGAGCACCGGCCGGGACCCGGCCAGCCGCCGGTCGATCACCTGGTCGCCGCGGACCGCCAGCAGCCCGGACATGCACGCGGCGAACGCACCCACCCCCGGCACCACCAGCCCGTCGGCGGCCAGTGCGGCCCCGGCGTCCGCGGTCACCTGCACGTCCGCGCCGGCCCGGGCCAGTGCCCGCTCGGCCGAACGGAGGTTCCCTGAGCCGTAGTCGAGCACCACGACCCGTGGTTTCACAGGACGCCCTTGGTGCTGGGCACGCCGGTCGCCCGCGGGTCCGGGGCCACCGCCGCCCGCAGCGCCCTGGCCACCGCCTTGAACTGGGCCTCGACCAGGTGGTGCGGGTTGCGGCCGGTGACGCTCAGGTGCAGGCAGATACCCGCGGCGGCGGTCAGCGACTCGAAGAAGTGCCGGGTCAGGGTGGTGTCGTAGCTGCCGATCAGCGGGGCCATCCCGGCCGGCTCGGAGTGCACCAGGTAGGGCCGGCCGGACACGTCCACGGCCGCGCGGGCCAGCGTTTCGTCCAGCGGCACGACCGCGTCGCCGAACCGGCTGATGCCCGCCTTGTCACCCAGCGCCGTCCGCAGCGCCTGGCCGAGGGTGATCGCGGTGTCCTCGACGGTGTGGTGCGCGTCCACCTCGATGTCACCCTGCGCCTGGACGGTCAGGTCGAGCAGGCCGTGCTTGGCCAGCTGGGCGAGCATGTGGTCGAAGAACGGCACGCCGGTGCTCACCCGGGCGATGCCGGTGCCGTCCAGGTCCAGTTCGACCAGGACCGAGGTCTCCCCGGTGATCCGCTGCTGGCGGGCGGCCCGGCTCACCGGCGGGCCCCTTCCCGGTCCGCGTCCAGCACCGGCAGCAGGGCCGCGCGGAACGCATCCATCTCGGCCGGGGTGCCGATGCTCACCCGCAGCCAGCCGGGCGGGCCCACCTCCCGGATCAGCACGCCGCGGGACAGCAGCGCCTGCCAGATCCGGTGGGCGTCGCCGAACTCGCCGAACAGGATGAAGTTCGCGTCCGAGCCGGCCCCCGTCAGCCCCTGGTCACGCAGCCAGGCCGCGGCCGCGTCGCGCTGCGCGCGCAGGGTGGTGACGGTGGCCAGCGGCTCGGCCGCGTGGGCGAGCGCGGCCCGGGCCACCGCCTGGGTGACGGCCGACAGGTGATAGGGCAGGCGGACCAGCAGCAGCGCCTCGACCACCGCCGGGTCCGCGGCCAGGTAGCCGACCCGGGCACCGGCCAGCGCGAACGCCTTGGACATGGTGCGGGTGACGACCAGCCGCGGGCAGCGGGGCAGCAGCGCCAGCGCGGTGGCGCTGGGGTCGCGGGCGAACTCGGCGTAGGCCTCGTCCACGACCACCATCCCGGGGGCGGCGGCGCAGATGGCGTCGATCGCGGCCAGCGGCAGCGAGCCGCCGGTCGGGTTGTTCGGTGAGGTGAGGAACACCAGGTCCGGCTGGTGGCGGCGGACGGCCTGGACCGCCCGCTCCGGGTCGAGCCCGAAGTCGCGGTCGCGGGCCCCGCTGATCCACCCGGTGGCGGTGGCCTGGCAGATGAGCGGGTGCATCGAGTACGAGGGCTCGAACCCGAGCGCGGCCCGGCCGGGGCCGCCGAAGGCCTGCAGCAGTTGCTGGATGATCTCGTTCGAGCCGTTGGCCGCCCAGACCTGGCGGCCGGTGAGGCCGTGCCCGAGGTAGCCAGCGAGGTCGGCGCGGAGGGCGAGGGCATCGGTGTCCGGGTAGCGGTTCAGGGTGCCCGCCACCTCCGCGACCGCGGCCGTGATGGCCGCGGCCAGCCGGGCCGAGGGCGGATAGGGGTTCTCGTTGGTGTTCAGCCGGACCGGCACGTCCAGCTGGGGTGCCCCGTAGGCCGCCCGCCCGGCCAGGGCGGGCCGGACCGGCAGCCACTCCGGTAGCATCACGTCTCCCCTCCGGGGTGGCCGGCCGGGACGCGGATGCGGACGGCGGCGACGTGGGCGGCCAGATCCTCGGCCCCGCCCAGGGCGTCGATGTGCGGCGCGACGTCGGCGAGTCCGGGTTTGTCGCACTCCACGACGTGGATGCCGCGCAGGAACGACAGCACCGACAGCCCGCCGGTGTGCCGGGCGGTGCCCCCGGTGGGCAGCACATGGTTCGACCCGGCCAGGTAATCGCCCAGCGACACGGGCGCGTAGGGGCCGACGAAGATGGCGCCGGCGTTGCGTACCCGGGCCGCCAGCGCGAAGGCGTCGCCGGCCTGGATCTCCAGGTGCTCGGGTGCCCAGGCGTCGGCGACCGCGAGCGCGGCGCTGGTGTCGTCCACCAGCACACAGGCGGCCTGGCCGGCCAGCGCCCGCGTCACCCGGTCCCGGTGGCGGGTGGCGGCCACCAGGGGCCCGAGCGCCTTGTCCGTGCGGTCGGCGAGGGCCGGGTCGGTCGTGATCAGCAGGCAGGCGGCGAGCGGGTCGTGCTCGGCCTGGGCGATGAGGTCGGCGGCCACGAACTCCGGGTCGGCCGTGTGGTCGGCGATGATCGCGACCTCGGTCGGGCCGGCCTCCGCATCCGTGCCGACGGTGCCAAGCAGCACCCGCTTGGCCGCGGCCACGTAGACGTTACCGGGGCCGGTGATCACGTCCACCGGGGCACAGTCAGCGGTGCCGTATCCGAGCATGGCGATCGCCTGCGCGCCGCCCGCGGCGTGCACCTCCTCGATCCCGAGCAGCGCGCAGGCGGCGAGCACGGCCGGCGCGGGCACGCCACCGCGGGCCGCCTGCGGCGGCGACGCCACCGCGATCTGCGGCACGCCGGCCACCTGGGCCGGGATGACGTTCATCACCACCGAGGAGGGGTAGGCCACCAGCCCGCCGGGGACGTAGACCCCGGCCCGGCCCACCGGCACGTAGCGCTCGGTGACGGTGGTGCCCGGCGCGACCTGCGTGACCTGGCTCGCGGGCCGCTGGGCCTCGTGCACCAGCCGGGCCCGCCGGATCGCCTCCGCCAGTGCGGCCCGGACCGCCGGGTCCAGCGCGGCCAGGGCATCCGCCAGCGCCTGCGCCGGGACCCGGGTGGAGGGCAGGTCGGCACCGTCGAAGCGGGCGGTGTACTCGCGTACCGCCGCCGCCCCGCGCCGGCGGACGTCCTCGCAGATCGGGCGGACCCGCGCGACCGCGGCTTCGGTGTCCAGCCCGGCGCGCGGCAGCACCCCGGCCAGCTTCTGCCTGTTCAGGGCGGTGGCCGGCTGCCCGCGAAGATCGATTCTGGCCAGCACCCGCCCAGTCTACGGAGCGCCCCGGCGCCCGCTGGCGGCCGTCGCCGCCAGTCCGCCGGCCACCAGGCCGGCCGCCAGTGGCCAGAACGCCAGCGCGCCGGTCGCCCCCAGGGTCAGCGCGTCGCTCAGATGGGCACCGGCGGGCAGGGTCGCCAGCAGGTGGTGGAAGGTGGCGAGCCCGGACCTCTCCCCCACCCAGCGCGCGAGGTAGGCGGCGGCGAGGGCGCCCGCGAGCACCCCGGCCATGGCCAGCGGGCCGTACCGGCGCACCGCCAGCAGGTAGCCGAGTGCCCCGGAGACCACCCCACCAGCCACGGTCAGCAGGCAGAACACGGCGTCGGCGGCGATGAAGGCGGTGGTCTCGACCTGGACCAGGCCGGCCGATCCCGGGCTGATCATCACCAGCTGGGCACGGGGCGCCAGCAGCGACCAGCCGTAGCCGGCCAGCAGGCCCAGCAGCGCGGTCCCGGCGGCCACGGCCAGGCTGGCGGCGACCGCCGCCGGGCCGAGATCAAGCGCGCGCACCGGCCGGGCCGCGCCGGGCAGGACGGCATCGGGTGGCTCGGGCAGCACAGTCATGGTGGGGAGCAGCGTACGCGACCGGGCCCGCGGCCGGCCTGGCCGGAGCGCCGCGGGCGCGGGCGGGCGCCGCCGTGAACGGTCACCAAACCTTGCTACCGTGTGTCCTGTTCCGGCGGGCACCGCACCGGTGAGAGGACCCAGATGATCGAGGTACGCGACCTCACCAAGCGCTACGGGGACAAGCTTGCGGTCGACCACCTGACGTTCGATGTTTCCCCTGGCCGGGTGACCGGCTTCCTGGGGCCGAACGGGGCCGGCAAATCGACCACGATGCGGCTGGTCCTCGGCCTGGACCGGCCCCAGTCGGGGACCGCGACCATCGACGGCCTGCGGTACGAGCAGCTGCCCCAGCCGCTGCGCACGGTCGGGGCGCTGCTGGAGGCCAAGTCGATGCACCCGGGCCGCAGTGCCTACAACCATCTGCTGTTCCTGGCCGAGTCGCAGGGCGTGCCGCGCCGCCGGGTGGACGAGGTGCTCAGCCTGGTCGGGCTCAGCGCGGTGGGGCGCAAGCGGACCAGGACCTACTCACTCGGCATGAGCCAGCGGGTCGGGATCGCGGCGGCGCTGCTCGGCGACCCGCGGGTGCTGCTGCTGGACGAGCCGGTCAACGGGCTCGACCCGGAGGGCATCCTGTGGGTCAGGAACCTGATGAAGCAGCTGGCCGCCGACGGGCGCACCATCTTCGTGTCCAGCCATCTGATGAACGAGATGGCGGTCACCGCCGACCACCTGATCGTGATCGGCAAGGGCAAGCTGATCGCCGACTGCCCCACCCACGAGTTCATCGAGCGCAGCTCCGAGCACTCGGTGCTGGTCCGCTCGCCGCAGGCGGCCACGCTCACCGATCTGCTCGCCGCCGAGGGCGGCAAGGTGACCACCCAGCAGGCCAACGGCGGCCGGGGTGACGCCCTGAACGTCACCGGCCTGGACGCGCCCCGGATCGGCGAGATCGCCGCCGCGCGCGGGATCGTCCTGCACGAGCTGACCCCGCAGCTCGCCTCGCTGGAGGAAGCGTTCATGGAACTCACCGCCGGCAGCGTGGAATACGGTGGCGTGGCCCGCGTCCAGGCCGCCCCGGCCGCCCCCGCCCCGGGACCGGCGGCCGACGCCGAACCGGCGGCCAGCGCCGCCGAGGGGAGGAACCGATGACCTCCGCCAGCCCGGTCACCATCCCGGCCACCGGGCCGGCCGGCCCGGCCACCGGCCGCCGGGCCGGATTCGGCCGCCTGCTGCTCACCGAATGGACCAAGATCCGCTCGGTCCGTTCCACGCTCTGGACGCTGATCATTTTCGTGATCGTGAGCATCGGGCTGACCTCCCTGCTCACCTTGCTGACGGTCCACGCGCTGAGCGCGGGCAGGCGCGGCGAACGCGCCAGCGGGCTGACCACCGATCCGGTGGGCTTCATCCTGGGCACCGGGCTCGGGCTGGGCCAGCTCGCCATCTGCGTGCTCGGCGCGCTGGTGATCACCTCCGAATACAGTTCGGGCACCATCCGGGCCACCCTGCTCGCCGTGCCGCGCCGGATTCCGGTCCTGATCGCGAAGTGCCTGGTCTTCGCGGTGCTGGTGTTCGTGGTGGCCGAGATCGTGTCGTTCGGCTGCTTCTTCGTCGGCGCGGCCATCGTGCACAGCAAGGTCTCCGTGTCGCTGAGCCAGCCGGGGGTAACCCGGGCCGTCATCGGGTCCGGCCTCTACCTGACCGTGCTCGGCCTGTTCGCGCTGGCCATCGGGTCGCTGATCAGGCACACCGCGGGCGCCATCACCACGGTCATCGGCCTGGTGCTGGTGATCTTCCCGCTGACCGGCCTGCTCCCGTACAGCTGGGGCGCCCACATCCACGCCTACGCGCCGACGATCGCGGGTCAGCTGATCACCGCGGACCAGCAGCAGTCCGGGGCGCTGCTGACCCCGTGGGAAGGGTTCGCCGTGTTCTGCGGCTGGACGGCACTGCTGCTGATCGCCGGGGCCTACCTGCTCAGGCGCCGCGACGCCTAGCCGACACAGCCCGGGCCGAGCAGCTGCTTGAGGTCGGCCAGCAGGCTGGGTGAGGGCGTGACCCGCAGCTTGTCGTCCAGCTTGACCACGGTGGTCCGGCGGCCGTTGCACAGCCGCAGATGCACCTCAGCCAGCCCTGGGTGGCCGCGCAGCACCTCGTGCAGCCGGTCCACCACCGGGGCGACGCACCGCTGCACCGGCAGCGAGACCACGAAAGGGCCGCTCTGGCCGGACGTCAGATCCGGCGCGCTCACCTCCCTGGCGACCAGCTTGGGCGACTCGTCCCGGCGGTCGAGGCGGCCCTTCACGATCACGATCGCGTCGTCGGCCAGCAGCGGCGCGCACTCGGCGTAGGTGTGCGGGAAGAACATCACCTCGATCGCGCCTTCCAGGTCCTCCAGCGTGGCTGCCGCCCACGGCATGCCCTGCCGGGTGACCTTGCGCTGCAGTCCGGACAGGATGCCGCCCACGGTGACCTGCTGGGCATCCGGGCGGTCGCCCCGGGCACCTCGTTCGGCATCACCCTCGGCCGAGCCGATGAGCTGGCCGACCGAGCAGTCGGTGGCGGCGGACAGGATGTGCTCGACGCCGAGCAGCGGGTGGTCGGACACGTACAGGCCGAGCATCTCCCGCTCGAAGGCGAGCAGGGTGGGCTTGTCCCAGTCCCCTTCAGGCACGCCGATCTCGAACGACGCCTCGGCCTCGGCGTCCCCGCCGAACAGCGAGTCCTGGCCCATGGCCTCGTTCCGCTTGACGTCGATCACCGACTCGATCGCCTGCTCGTGGATGAGCAGCAGGCCCTTGCGCGGGTGCTCAAGCGAGTCGAACGCGCCGGCCTTGATCAGCGACTCGATGACCCGCTTGTTGCAGACGTTCACCGGGACCCTGCGCAGGAAGTCGCTGAAGCTGGTGAACGGGCCCTTGCCGGTGCGGGCCGCGACGATCGCCTCCACCACGTTCGCACCGACGTTCCGGACGGCGGCCAGGCCGAACCGGATGTCGCCGCCGACCGGCGTGAACATCGCGGTCGAGGCGTTCACGTCCGGCGGCAGCACCTTGATGCCCATCCGGCGGCACTCGTTGAGGTACAGCGCGGACTTGTCCTTGTCACCTGCCACCGAGGTGAGCAGGCCGGCCATGTACTCGGCCGGGAAGTTCGCCTTCAGGTAGGCGGTCCAGTACGAGATGAGCGCGTAGCCGGCCGCGTGCGCCTTGTTGAAGGCGTACCCGGAGAACGGGACCATCACGTCCCAGATGGTCTTGATCGCGTTGTCGGAGTACCCGTTCGCCTTCATCCCGGCGGCGAACGGCTCGTACTCCTTGTCCAGGATCTCCTTCTTCTTCTTGCCCATGGCCCGGCGGAGCAGGTCGGCGCTGCCGGCCGAGTACCCGGCCAGCCGCTGCGCCGCGAACATCACGTCCTCCTGGTAGACCAGCAGGCCGTAGCTCTCGCCCAGGATGTCGCCCAGCGGTTCGGCCAGCTCCGGATGGATCGGCGTGACCGGCGCCCGGCCGGTCTTGCGGTCGGCATAGACCGGGGCGCTGGCCATCGGACCCGGCCGGTACAGCGCGATGACCGCGGATATGTCGAGGAACTTGTCGGTCCGCATGGCCCGCAGCAGCGCCCGCATGGGGCTGCCGTCCAGCTGGAACACACCGAGTGTGTCCCCGCGCGCGAGCAGCTCGTAGGTGGGCGTGTCGTCCAGCGGCAGCTGGTCGAGGTCGATGTCGATGCCCCGGTTGGCCTTGATCCCGGCCACGGCGTCCTCGATCACCGTGAGGTTGCGCAGGCCGAGGAAGTCCATCTTGAGCAGGCCGATGTCCTCGCAGGCGGGGTAGTCGAACTGGGTGATGATCGCCCCGTCGGCCTCGCGCTTCCATACCGGGATGTGGTCGAGCAGCGGCTCGCTGCTCATGATCACCCCAGCGGCGTGCACACCGGCCTGGCGGATCAGGCCCTCCAGGCCGCGCGCGGTGTCGATGACCTGCTTGACCTCGGCCTCGGCCTGGTAGAGGGTGCGGATCTCGCCGGCCTCGCCGTACCGGGGGTGATCGGGATCGAACACCCCCGCGAGCGGCATGTCCTTGCCGAGTATCGGCGGGGGGAAGGCCTTGGTGATCCGGTCGCCGAGCGCGTAGGGGAAGCCGAGGACCCGGGCCGCGTCCTTGACCGCGGCCTTGGCCTTGATCGTGCCGTAGGTGATGATCTGGGCGACCCGGTCATCGCCGTACTTCTCCGTGACGTACCGGATGACGTCGCCGCGCCGGCGCTCATCGAAGTCGACGTCAACGTCGGGCATGGAGACGCGCTCGGGGTTGAGGAACCGCTCGAAGACCAGGCCGTGCGAGATCGGGTCCAGGTCGGTGATGCCCATCGCGAAGGACACGACCGACCCGGCCGCCGACCCGCGGCCCGGGCCGACCCGGATCCCGTTGTTCTTGGCCCACATGATGAAGTCGGCGACGACCAGGAAGTAGGCCGGGAAGCCCATCTGGCAGATGATCTCGATCTCGTATTCGGCTTGCTTGCGCCGCTGCTCGTCGTATCCGTCCGGGTAGCGGCGGTCCATGCCCTTCCACACCTCGGCGCGGAATAGCTCCTCCTCGGACTCGAAGCCGTCCGGGATGGGGAACCTGGGCATCAGGTTGACGAAGTCGAACATGCCGGCGGTGTCGACGCGGCCGGCGATCAGGAGCTGGCTGTTGCGGCAGCCCTCTCGCCACAGGTCGCTGGAGTCCAGGCTGTACATCTCGGCGGCGGGCTTGATGTAGTAACCGGTGCCTTCGAACCGGAACCTGTCCGCGTCGGCCAGGCTCTTGCCGGTCTGGATGCACAACAGCATGTCGTGCGATTGAGCGTCGCCCTCGCGGGTGTAGTGCGAGTCGTTGGTCACGACCGGCGGGATGCCGAGCTTCTTGCCGATCTCGGCCAGGCCGTCGCGGACCCG
>DATDGI010000337.1:0-31387 GCA_036522155.1 Streptosporangiaceae bacterium | reverse complement strand
GAAGCAGTACTCGGCAATGAGGTGCTCCTGCCCGCCCATCCGCTCCTTGACACTGGCCAGGTTCCTGGCCCCGACCGACTCGCCCAGCTCCAGGTAGTGGCACCCCCGTTCGCACGCCTGCTGGATGCGCTCGGTGATCAGGAGCTCGTGCAGCCGGAACCGGTACGGGACCGACCGGTCGGTGAAGGCCCGCCAGCCGACGGCCATGTCGCCGGCGTAGAGCGAGATGGCCGCGCCCACTGGCCGGCCTTCCCACCACGCCACCCAGATCCGGCAGTCCTCGCCCAGCTTGCTGGCCACGGTCGCGAACTTCGGCAGTGGCTCCTGCCGCCGGCCCTGCCATCTGGCCACCGATCGCGGCACCTTGCGCTGCGCCGCCCGCCAGTCGATCCACCGGAGATAGACCTGGTAAAACGCCTGTACCAGGTCCTGGGAGTTGCCGCTGATGAAGACGATCCCCGCCTCCTCGACGTGACGGCGGGCGGTCCGGATTTTCGCCCGGGAGCGTTTGGTCAGTGACCCGGCCCAGAATTCCCCGAACGACCGCCCCAGGTGCGCGACGTGGACCGCGCGCGGGATCGTGAACGCGCCGGGGACGGCATCCGGCCAGGCCGGGGCCGCGGTGAAGGACGGCCGGACGGTGGTGCTGAGGGCGCCACTGCGGGCCAGATCCGCGGCCACCAGCGCCACGTCGTCCGGATGTGTCCCGCCGGTCGCGAGCAGCCCGCCCGACCCCCAGCCCGCGGGCCAGGATGCCTCCCGGGCGAGCAGAGCCGGGCCGCCGGACCGGCGCGCCATCATCAGCACCAGCACCCGCCCGTCAGGCAGTTCGTAGCAGCGGCTGGTGTCCAGCCATTCGCCGCTGGCACAGACACAGTCACGCCAGGTGGGTGTCTGGAAGGGGGTCACCGACCTGTCCGCCGCGGCGACCGCCTGCCAGGCGCCGGCGGGCGCCGGGGTGGTCACCCGCACGGCCTGCCCGTTCCAGCGCATATCCCGGGCCTGTGGCTGGCCCGCGACGCCGGGGTGGCCCGCCGCGGTCGTCATCGCCCCGCCTGCCCGGCCGGTTCGGGGCTGGCGGGTGGCTCGGCGGTCTCGGCCACCGCGTGCCGCGGCAGCCGCTTGGCGGGTACCCACAGGCCCGGCCAGACCAGCAGCACCGCCGCCACCGCCGACTGCGCGATGAACCACGCGGCCCCCACCCCGGTGATGCCGAGCGGGCCCATGAGGACGCTGGCGAGCCCCCACACCAGCGCGCAGATGCTGAGCTGGATGCCGACCACGACCGCCATCCGGCGCTGCGACCTGGTGACACTGACCGCCAGGTTGGTGACCAGGGCCGGGATGGCCGACAGCGCGAGCAGGCGGAGTGCGCCGACATCGGCCCGGGCGTACCCGCGCCCGAACACCAGCAGCAGGTAAGGCGCGGCCACCACGACGAGAATCACGACCGGCACGACGAGCTTGCCCAGGTGGGTCAGGGCGCGCACACACCGGGCCCGGAGCCTGTCCTGGTCATCGGCGGTCTCGACGACCAGGGAGGAGCCCATGTTCAGGCTCACCAGGTACAGGGCGTAGCCCATCAGCCAGGCCAGCGAGTAGTGAGCCGCGGCCGCCGCGCCCAGCCGGCGGATGATCAGCAGCGGCAGCAGCGAGGTGGAGGCCATGAAGAACATGGCGGCCACCGAGTCGGGGATCAGGTAGGACTGGATGTTCCGCAGCCGGGGCGGTGGGCCCGTCGCGGGCCGGGTGCGCACATGCCGGGGGATGGCCCGGCCGAACAGGTAGCCGTTGGTCGGGATGACGGCGAGCAGGAAGCCAAGCGTCCAGGCCACGTAGATCCCCGACCCCGGCACCAGCCGGACGATGGGGAACATGATGCCCAGCTTGACCAGGGAGAAGGCGATGTTCTCCACCGGCACGAACGGTGCGGCCCGCACTCCGGTGAGGGCGCTGTCCTGCAGCACGAAGATGGCGCCGGTGACCACCGACACCGCGAACCAGGTGGCCATGGCCGGGCTGGACCGCAGGAAATCCAGCTGCGGCTCGATCTGCGGGATCAGCAGCAGGAAACCGGCACCGAGCACCATCGCGATGGCCGCGCTGGCCGCATACACGGTGAGGATGAAGCGGGCGCTCCGGCGCCCGCTGGTGGGCAGGAACCGCACCAGGGTGCTCATCAGGTTCAGTTCGGCGATCCCGGCCAGGAACGTGGTGACCGAGATGGCGGCCGAGTTGCGGCCCACCATGGCCGCCGGGTAACTGCGGGCGGCCACCACCCAGAAGGCCACCCCGATGATCTGTGAGGAGGCCGCGCTGACGATCAGCGCATGGCCGTTGCGCAGCATCGGATCGCGCAGGATGGCCATGACACGCTGCACCGGATGCGGGCGGCTGCTCAGGATGGCACTGCCCCGCCGGGGCTCAGACCCCGGAGAGGGAAGTATTCCGAGCAATGCAGCTGTCACCCCCGCCCTGGCATCGGTCGGCGCACGGACATCCCCGCCCGGCCCCCACCGCGGTTCTGCCAGTTACGGGGCCTGGTACGAGGGCGAACCCAGCCACTACCCAAAGCCGTGAAGGTGCCCCTTTGCCACAAGCTGGCGCCGCTGGGTGTTTACCGGTTAGACGCGTCATGGCCGCAA
This sequence comes from Streptosporangiaceae bacterium, assembly GCA_036522155.1. GTDB lineage: Bacteria > Actinomycetota > Actinomycetes > Streptosporangiales > Streptosporangiaceae > UBA9676. Next base: position 28,742 of record DATDGI010000337.1, on the reverse strand, counting down.
ACGGTTGACAAGTATTTGTCCTGGCCAGACGGCTAACGCCGGATTCCCGGTGTCTGTGTGGGTTGGACCGCCGGCGGCCCGGCTGGTGCGGCGGGCGAGGATCCAGTCCTCCAGCTGCCCGCGGCGGCGCTGGAACGCCATCCGGCCGGCCGAGAGCGGCAGGCGCTCGAAGCAGTACTCGGCGAACTGGTGCTGCTGCCCGCCCAGCCGGGTCTTGGTGTGCTCCAGGGATTTGCGGCCACCAGACTCGCCGAGTTCCAGGTACCGGTAGCCGGATTCGCACGTGTACCTGAGCACCTCCACTGCCAGGAGCTCGGCCAGCCGGAAGCGGGCCGGGGCGGTCCGGTCGGTGAAAGCCCGCCAGCCGATGGCCGTCTGGCCGGCGAACAGGCAGATGTCGGCGGCCACCGGCTGGCCGTGCCACCAGGCGATCCAGATCCGGCAGCCGGGGCCGAGCCTGCTGGCCACGGTGGTGAACTTGGCCAGGGGCTCGGACCGCCTGGCCCGCCACCTGGCCAGGTGCCGGGGGATGTTGCGCTGGGCGGCCCGCCAGTCGGCCCACCGGAGGTACACGTCGTACAGGGCCTGCACCAGGTCCGCAGAGTTGCCGCTGGTGACGACGACCCCGGCGGCCTCGGCATTGCGCTGGGTGGCCCTGATCCGGCTGCGGGCCCGGGCGGTCAGCGACCGGGCCAGGTAATCCTCGAACGATGAGCCAAAGTGGGCGACGTGCACCGCCCGCGGGATGGTGAACGCCTGCTGGCTCATCGCCGACCAGGCCGGGGCAGCATCGAACGCCGGGCGAACGGTCGTGCTGAGCACGCGGCTCCGGGCCAGATCGGCGCCGACCAGGGCGACATCCTCCGGCCGCAGGCCACCGGTGGCCAGCAAGCCTCCCGAGCCCCAGCCGGCCGGCCACGACGCCTCCCGGGCGAGCCATGACGGCGTCCCGGACCGGCGGGCCATCATCAGCACCAGCTGCCGCCCGTCGGCCAGCTCGTACAGCCGGCTGGTATCCCGCCACTCACCGCTGGCGCAGACACAATCCCGCCAGGCCGGCTGCTGGAACGGCATCACCGCCGGATCGGTGTCGGCGACCTGCTGCCAGACGCCGGCTGGCACCGGCATCGTCACCCGCACCGGGTGCCCGTACCAGCGCAGTTCCCGCACCCGTGGCTCACCGGGGAGTGCCCGGTAGCTCGCGGGTATCGTCATCGTCCTCCTCCCGGCCGGCCCGCGCCTGGCTGCCGCCGTACCCAGCCCAAGAGAAGCCCCCCTGCGTGGTCGCCAACCTCAGCGGTTCCGCAGGAGCCACAGCATCATCAGCCGGCGAACCCCTGGGTCAGCGAGGCCCGCCGTGGCCCAAGATGCCGGAGATGTCCCCCCGAGGCCGCTCGACATGTCCACCGTTAGACGCGCATGGAAACTGACGGGTTGACAGCCCCCAGTTAGGGCCGCCGCCATGTAAACCGTCCCCCCTGGTAGCTCGTCTTCTTTATATCAATGATGGCCGCGTGGCTGGGGGTGCCCGGCGGTGCGAGCGCGGCGCTACGGGATCGGGGTGACGGAAGATCACGGCAGTCGCTGAGGCATTGGCGGGGCCACCGGCGGTGCTGGCTGCGCCGGTCCTCGTGGGCGACCTGCATCTGGACGCCCCCCTGCCGGAGCTGGACGGCGGCGGCCGGTACCGGAGCGCCCGGCTGCTGGCCTGGCTGCACGGCCTCCCGATCGGTGAAATCCAGTTGCCGCTGCCGGACGGGCCGCTCCCGGCGGGCGAGCTGGCGGCCCGCGTGTGGCCACTCGTCCGGGACCGGGTGGGGGACCACTGTGCCGGCGACGGCATCGAACGGCCCGGGCTGCTGACCGCGGGCGGGCTCGACCGCCCGGACCGGCTGCCGTGCGCTCACCGGCTGACCTCAGGCAGTCCCCGGATCACGGTGGTCATCGCCACCCGGGACCGGACCGAGAGCCTGCTCCGCTGCCTGCGGTCGGTGTCCCGGCTCGACTATCCCGCCTTTGACGTTGTCGTCGTCGACAGCGCGCCCAGCAGCGAGGCGACCGTGGAGGCGCTTTCTGGCCAGGTCTCCTGGCCGTTCGCGCTGCGCTACCTGCGGGCGCCCAGGCCGGGCCTGGCCGTGGCCCACAACGAAGCCCTGCGCGCGGTCACCGGGGAGATCGTCGCGATCACCGATGACGATGTCGAGGTCGACCGGGGCTGGCTGGCCGGGCTCGCGGCGGCGTTCGCCGAGCCCGCGGCCACCTGCGTGACCGGGCTGATCCTTCCCGCCGAGCTTGAGACCGGCGCCCAGCTGCTGGTCGAGCAGGCCGGAGGCTTTGCCCGTGGCTTCGCCCGGCGCACGTACCGCCGGGGCATGGCCGGGCCCTCGCCCCTGTTCCCGTTCACCGCGGGCCAGTTCGGGTCCGGGGCGAACATGGCGTTCCGCACCCGCTGGCTGACGTCGCGGGGCGGGTTCGATCCAGCCACCGGCGCCGGCAGCCCGGCCCGGGGCGGCGACGATCTGATCGCGTTCCTGCGGGTCATCACCGACGGCGGGACGCTGGTCTACGAGCCTGCGGCCATCGTCCGGCACTGGCACCGCCGCGACTACCAGGGGATGCGCCAGCAGGCGTTCGGCTACGGGGTGGGGCTGGGTGCCTACCTGACATCGTCGGTGTGCGCGCGGCCAGCGCTGCTGGCCGCCATGGCCCGCCGGGCCGTCCCGGCCCTGCGGCATCTGCTCAGCTCCGGGTCGGCCAAGAACGCCGGCCGGGAGCCGGGCTTCCCCCGGGAACTGGTGTGGCGGGAACTGGCGGGGTTCCTGGCCGGGCCGCTCGCCTATGCGGTCGCCCGCTGGCGGTGCCGGGGAGACGCGGCGCAAGTGACACGGGTGCCGGGATGACGCTGACCCAGTTCGTCGCCGGTACCCGTGACCAGCTGGCCGGGGCCTGGCCGGTAACCCGCTCGTTCGTCAGCACCAGGCATGGCGGTGTGCCCGGCGCCACCCTGCAGGCGGCGCTGTCCGGCTGCGGCTGGCGGTCCGAGCGCGTGCTGCCCACGGTGTCCGACACCGCTGTGGTCATGGTGTCCGGGCCCGACGGCCAGGCCGGCGTGCTCAAGGTGGCGGCGAGCGAGCGCGGCATGGCCAGCCTGAGCCAGGAATGGGACGTCCTGGGCCGGCTCTGGTCCGAGGAGCGGCTGCGCGCCTGGCGGGGTCTGCTGCCGATGCCGCTCACGGCCGGCGACATGGACGGTGGCTCCTTCCTGCTGGTGAGCCGTCTCACCGGCCGGGATGGCCGCCAGGTGCGGCCGGCCGCGGCCGGCCGGCTGACCTCGGCCGCGTTCGGCGCCATCGCCCCGCTGCACCGCCTCGGCCAGACGATGCGGGTGCCCGGCACGGCCCTGCTTGATCAGTGGGTGAACGAGCCTGCCGACCGGGTCAGGGCGGCGGTGGGCGGCCAGCGCGTCATCGGCTGGCTGGCCGCCGCCTTGCGGGCCGAGCTGACGGCCGGACCGCTCCCGCTGGGCTGGACGCACGGCGACTTCTACCCGGGGAACGTGCTGGTCGGCGACCGCGGCCAGGTGACCGGGATCATCGACTGGAGCCAGGCCCGGCCGGCCGATCTGGTGCCGCTCGACCTCGCCTTCTGGCTGCTGGCCGCCCCGGCGGCCGGCCGGCCGCGGGAGTTCGGCGGGCGGGTGGCCGCCCGGCTAGCCAGTGGCCAGAGCTGGACCCCGGATGAAATCTGCCTGCTGCAGGCCGTGATGACCGGCCAGCCGCTGACCGGGCGGGCGCTGCTGATGCTCGCCTGGCTCCGGCATGTGGCCGCCAACCTGGCCAAGTCGGCCCGCTACGCCAGCAGCCCGGTCTGGTCCCGGCGCAATGTGCTGCCCGTGCTGCGGCGGCTGGACGACATGGCCTGGGCCGGGGAAGGGCTGTGACCGGGGCCGGCACATCGGGGGCCCGGGAGACCGCGGAACCGGCACAGATATCCGACCTGCTGTGCGGGGCCGCCGAGCTGGCGGAACGGCTGCGCGCCGCGCTGGCCGGTGAGCAGTGGCTCGACGCCTACCTGTTCGCGGCCGGCCTGTCCCAGCTGGTCGAGGACCGGCTGCACGCCGATCCTTTCCTGTTCTGGCGGGCGGCCAGCTATCTGCGGGACCAGCCGTCCCGGCCGGCCCGGCTGGCGGGGACGGCCTCGGCCGCCTGCGGCTCGGCCGCGCGGGCCTGGCGCAGCGGGCCGCGCCGGCCGCTGCTGGTGGCCAGGCAGCAGCTCGGCATGATGACGTCCCGGCTGGCCAGCCAGCTCATGACCGGCCAGCCGCCTGGTGAGCTGGCGCCGCCGCTGGCCGCGGTGGCGCCGGCCCTGTCCCAGCTGGCCGGCGACGTGATGCGGGTGCCGGCCTGCTTCCACAGCTTCGACCTGCATCCCGATGACGTGAGGTGGCTGGCCAGCGCGTTCCGGCAGCGGTACCCGGCCAGTGACGTGCCGCTGTGTGTGGTCGGCGTGCGCACGTCCGGCTGTTACCTGGCTCCGCTGCACGCGGCGGCGCTCCGGGCCGAGGGCGGCCAGGTGCGGGCGCTGACCTACCGGCCGGGCAGGCCGTTCCTGCCGGGCGAGCGCGCCGTGCTCCGGGCGACCGCCGGGGCGGGTGGCCTCGTGCTGGTCACCGACGACCCGCCGGGAGCGGGCACGGCCTTCGCCGCGACCGCGCGCGCGGTCGCCGAGGCGGGCGTGCCCGGCACGCGCATCGTCCTGCTGCTGCCGCTGTTCGGGTCCGCCGATGACCTGCCGGACCTGCTGCGCCCCTGGCCGGCGGTGGTGCAGCCGTGGCCGGAATGGAGCGTGCACGCCCGGCTGGCCGCCGGGCCAGTCGGCCGGGCGCTGGCCGCGCTGGCCGGCCCGGGCCGCACGGTGACCGGGGTGGAGCCGCTCGGGCCCCCGCGGGCGGCGGGTGAACGCGGGCATGTCCGTGCCCGGTTCGCTGTCCAGCTGACCGACCGCGTCACCGGCACGGTGACCAGCACCGAGGTGCTGGCCGAGGGGGCCGGGCTCGGTTATCTGGGCCGGCAGGGAACGGTGGTCGCCGGCGCCCTGCCCGGCCAGGTGCCGCACGTCTACGGGTTCGCCGACGGATTCCTGTACCGCGACTGGCTCCCCGGCGGCGGGCCGCCGGTGCCCGAGCAGGCACTGGCGGAAACGATCGCGGGATACGTGGCCGCCCGGCGGGCGGCGCTGCCCGCGCCCACCGCCGCCGTCGACCGGCTCGGGGGCCGCGATCCGGTCTGGGAGGTCGCCGCGCGGCTGCTGTCGGGCCAGTTCGGGCCGCTCGCGGTGCCCGCCCGGCCGCTGCTGCTCGACCGGCTCACGCGGCGGCTGCTCGGGCATGGCCACCCGGCCGTGGCCGACGGCAAGACCGGCCACCAGCACTGGCTGCCGGACCCGGCGGCCGCGGGCGGCCTGCGCAAGGTTGACTTCTATCAGCGCGGGTTCGGGCACCTCGACCTGGCCTGCTACGACCCGGTGTTCGACCTGGCCGGCGCCGCCGCCGACCCGCCGTCCCCGGAGTTTGAGGCGCGGCTGCGTGAGGCCTACCGGCTGGCCAGCGGGGAGCAGGTCGACGCCGAGCGCTGGCTGCTCTACCGGCTGGCCCAGCTCTGGCGGCTGGGCTGCGCGAACGACCTCGACCACGGCCGGGTACGGCAGCTGTCCGCGGCGGCCGTGCATGACTACCTGGCGGCCCGGTACCTGCCGGACCTCAAGCCGGGCGCCGGGCCGCTGTGCGCGATCGACCTGGATGGGGTGCTCGAATGCGACCGGCTCGGCTACCCGGCGACGTCCCCGACCGGCCTGCTCACCATCCGCGCCCTCATCGCGCACGGGTACCGGCCGGTGCTGGTCAGCGGCCGGTCACTGGCCGACGTCCGGGACCGGTGCACCGCGTTCGGCCTGCCGGGTGGGGTGGCCGAATACGGCGCCGTCACCTTCCGCCCGGAGGCGGTGACCGACCTGCGCTCCCGGGCCGCGCGGCGGCTGCTCGACCGGGTGCGCCGGGAACTGTCCGCCTGTCCGGGCGTCCGGGTCAACCCGGCCTACCAGCACAGCGTCCGGGCCACGGCCGGCGGGGGGCCGATCCCGGCCGGGCTGCTGGCCGGGATCCCGCTGCTGGCCGATCCGGGCCTGAGGATCATCCAGGGTGAAGGCCAGACCGACATCGTCGCGGCCAGCACGGACAAGGGCACGGGCCTGCGCGCGCTGGCCGCCCAGCTGGGCGGCCCCGGATGTGCGTTCGCGGTCGGTGACACGCCGCCCGACCTGCCGCTGCTGGCCACCGCGGCCCTGGCCCGGGCGCCGCGCAACGCGCGGCTGGGACCCGACGGCGGCTGGGTGAAGCTGACCCGGCGCAGCTACCAGGGCGGTCTGCGGGAGGCCGCCACCGACCTGCTCGGCCACCCACCTGGCCGCTGCCCGCTCTGCCGCCCGCCCGCGTTCACGCCGCGCACCCGGGCCGTGCTTGCCCTCCTCGACCTGCGCTCGCACGGGCTCGCCTCGATCCCGGGCCGCTCGGCGGCGGCCACCGCGCTGCTGGCGCGGTCAGCCCGGTGGTGACCGGCCTCACCGGTCTCTAGCCGGCGGCCAGCCCGAAGTGCGGGGCGATGTTGACCGCGCGCGCGGCCTGCCGCAGCGGCTGGGCGCCGATGACCTCGTCGATCAGCCTGGTGAGGGCGTAGTGGTCAGCCGGCTGCCGCAGCACGGCACCGGACAGCCCGGGGGCGATGAGCACGAACGGCACCTGGTTGGTGGTGTCGCCCTCGTCGAAGACCACGGCGATGGCCAGCCGCCCCTGGCGCCAGTCGGGCCCGGCCATCAGCACCGGCACCCAGCCGCGCAGCCAGGCATCGGCCTGCGCCAGCGTCCCGTTGTGGCCGTCGTTGTTGACGTTGGGCGTGATCAGGCCGATCGCGGGCAAGGTGCCGGCCCGCACATCTCTGGCCAGGGCACCGCGGGACGGCGTGCCGGCCGGCACGTCGCCTGCCCGGCAGGCCGCGGCCTCGCTGGGGAAGTACGCCCACGGGTTGTGGTTGACGTCGTAGGGCAGGCTGCTGCTGGTGTCACATCGCTGGGGCATGGACTCCTCGTAGGCGCGGGCGGTCTCCCCGCGGGCGAGTGCCTGGCCGAACACCGACGGCCCAGGGTAGCTGCAGCCGCTGCCCGGCGAGCAGTCCGGCGGGGAGTTGAATGCCGATCCGCCGAAGATTGCCAGGTAGTTCGGCAGGCTCGGGTGCCCGACCGCGTTCCAGTCCGAGGCGCGGCCGTATCGCTGCGCCAGGCTCCACAGGTAGGGCATGCCGCTGGGAAAGACCTCACCCGCGCTGTGGTTCTCCTCCATGATCACCAGGAGCTTGCGCACCTGGCCGTGAAGGGGAGCCGGGGCGGACGCCGTGGCCGAGGGTGAACTGGGGACCGGGGCGGGCGTGGTCGTGCCTGGGCTGGCCGGCTGGCTGGAACCGCTGCAGGCGGCGAGCAGGCAGCCCGCCGCCACCGCCCCGAGCATGGCCAGCCCACCGCGCCGGGAACCGGCCGGCCCGGCCACCGGCCAGGGATTGCGCATTTGACGTATGTTAGCCGGGGCCGGCCGGCGTGTCCGGCTAACCCGGCGCGCATCGTGCAGCTTTTAGCTGATCCTGGCCCGAACAATACGGTCAGGAGGGTGATTGCGGCGGTTAGCAGGGCACCGCGGTGGTCCCTTCCCCGGCCACCGGCGGCCGCCATGAGGCGCGCGCCGGACGCGCGTGGCGCAGGTCTAGGATCGGAGACCATGCGGGTTCTGGTTACGGGCGGCGCTGGCTTTATCGGCTCGCATGTGGCGGATGCGCTGCTGGCCCGGGGCGACGAGGTGGTCGTCATCGACGACTTGTCGGCCGGGCGGGTGGCCCGGCTTGATCCCCGGGTTGTCCTGCACAAAGTGAGCATCACCGATGCGGCCGGGCTGGCCGCCGTGGTCGCCGGTTCTGGCGCGGAACTGATCTGCCATCTGGCCGCGCAGATCGACGTGCGGGCATCGGTGCTCGCCCCGGCCGGTGACGCCCAGGCGAACGTGGTGGGCACGGTGAACGTGCTTGAGGCGGCCCGGGAGGTGGGCGCGCGGGTGCTGTTCGCGTCTTCTGGCGGCGCATTGTACGGGCGGGACGCGCCGATTCCCTCGCGCGAGGATGTGCTGCCATTGCCGGAGTCGCCGTACGGAATTGCCAAATATTGCGCGGAATGTTATCTCGGCCTCTATAACCGGCTGCACGCCACGTCGCATTCGGTGCTGCGGCTGGCAAATGTCTACGGACCGCGGCAGGATCCGGCCGGTGAGGCGGGGGTCATCACCATCTTCTGCGCCAGTGCGCTGGCCGGGTCGCAGCCGGTCATCTACGGTGACGGCACGCAGACCCGCGACTACGTGTACGTGGGGGACGTGGTGGCCGCGTTCCTGGCCGCCGCGGACCGGGGCCGGCCCGGCACCTGGAACATCGGCACCGCGGTGGAAGTCAGCGTGCTGGATCTGGTGCGCATCATCGCCGGCGTGGCCGGTCATGAGGTGTCGCCGGCCTTCGCTTCGGCGCGGCGCGGCGAGCTGGCGCGCAGTGCCGTCGCGGTGGACCGGGCCGCCAGCGAGCTGGGCTGGCAGGTGGCGGTCCCGCTGGCCGAGGGCATCTCCCGGGTCTACGACTGGATCAGCGCCGGGGCGCCGGACCGGGCGGGCTGCTAGCACGGCCCGCGCTCCCGGGCCGCCGCTCGGGCGGAAGTGGGTGGCCGCGCATGCCTTAGGCTTTCCGCCATGCCACGACCCGATGGCCGCAGCGCCGACCAGCTGCGCGAGATAAGGATGACCCGCGGCTGGCTGGCGCACGCCGAGGGATCGGTGCTGGTCGAGTTCGGCGCCACCCGGGTGCTGTGCGCCGCCAGTGCCACCGAGGAGGTGCCCAGATGGCGGCGCGGCAGCGGGCTGGGCTGGGTCACCGCCGAGTATGCGATGCTGCCGCGCGCCACCGACACCCGCGGCGAGCGGGAGTCGGTCAAGGGCCGGCTGGGTGGCCGCACCCAGGAGATCTCGCGGCTGGTCGGCCGGTCGCTGCGCGCCTGTGTGGATGCCAAGGCCCTGGGTGAGAACACGATCATCATCGACTGCGACGTCCTCCAGGCCGACGGCGGCACCCGCACCGCCGCGATCACCGGCGGCTATGTCGCGCTGGCCGACGCGGTGGCCTGGCTGCAGGGCCGCCACCGGTGCAAGGGCGACCCGCTGCTGACCTCGGTGGCCGCGGTCAGCGTCGGGATCGTGGACGGCGAGCCGCGCCTCGACCTGTGTTACGCCGAGGACGCGGCCGCGCAGACGGACATGAACGTGGTGTGCACCGGGGACGGCGGCTTCGTGGAGATCCAGGGGACAGCCGAGCGCGAGCCGTTTGGCCGGGAGCTTCTCGAGCGGTTGCTGGACCTGGGCGTGACCGGCTGTGCGGAGCTGACCAGGCTCCAGCGGGAGGCGCTTGGCCGATGACCGGCGGGGCGGGCGAGACCAGGATCATCCTGGCGACCAGGAATCCCGGCAAGCTGGCCGAGTTGCGGCGGATCCTGGACGCCGCCGAGGTGGGCGTCACCGTTGACGACCTCGAAGACGTGCCCGACATGCCCGAGGTGGCCGAGACCGGCCGCACGTTCATTGAGAATGCCCTGTTCAAGGCGCGGGCGGTGGCCGCCTTCACCGGGCTGCCCGCGGTCGCCGACGACTCCGGCCTGTGCGTGGATGCGCTGAACGGGATGCCCGGCGTACTGTCGGCCCGCTGGTCCGGGCGGCACGGGGACGACCAGGCGAACCTGCAACTGCTGCTCGGCCAGCTGGCCGACGTGCCCGCCGACCGGCGGCAGGCACACTTCGTCTGCGCGGCGGCGCTGGTGCTGCCATCGGGGGGCGAGCACGTGACCGAGGGCGCCGTGCACGGCCGGCTGACCGACGCCCCGCGCGGCAGCAACGGCTTCGGCTACGACCCGATCTTCGTGCCGGACGGTCACCAGCAGACCACCGCCGAGCTGAGTCCCGCCGAAAAAGACAAGATCAGTCACCGCGGCAGGGCGCTGCGGGCGCTCGCCCCGGTCATCGCCGCGCTGCTCGGCCGCTAGCCCGGATCGGCCGTCAGGCCTGGCGGGCGGGGCCGGTACGGTAGTCGCCTAGGCTGAAGCGTCCCAGCCGGAGGGAGTGCACGTGAGCGAGCACAAGCTGGCGCCGGGTGACAAGGCACCGGACTTTACCCTGCCGGACGCCGACGGCAAGCCGGTGAGCCTGTCGTCGCGGCGCGGGCAGCGGGTGATCGTCTACTTCTACCCGGCGGCGATGACCCCCGGCTGCACCACGCAGGCCTGCGACTTCCGTGACAACCTGAACTCGCTGGCCGCGGCCGGGGTGAGCGTGCTCGGGATTTCGCCGGACGCGCCGGACCGGCTGGCCAAGTTCCGCGAGCGCGACCATCTGACGTTCCCGCTGCTGTCCGACCCGGGCCACGAGGTGGAGGAGGCCTACGGCGCGTACGGCGAGAAGATGCTCTACGGCAAGCGGACGGTGGGCGTGATCAGGTCCACCTTCGTGATCGGCGCGGACGGTGTCATCGAGCGGGCCTACTACAACGTGAAGGCCACCGGCCACGTCGCCCGGCTGCGGCAGGATCTAGGCATCTGACCGGCGCAGTCTCCAGGGGCCGTAGCCCAATCCGGCAGGAGGCGCAGGTTTTAGGTACCTGACAGTGTGGGTTCGAGTCCCACCGGCCCCACCGACCGCACCATTGCGCGAACCGGCGCTCCTGAGTTGACCGGCGAGCACAGAAGTAGTCATACTTGTAGTCATGAGTGAGACGATGCCGCTGGCCAAGGTCAAGGCGCACCTGTCTGAGGTAATTGACCGTGTGACCGCCTCGCATGAACGCGTCAACATCACTCGCCACGGGCACCGCGAGGCTGTCGTGATCGCTGCGGACGACCTCGATGCCCTGGAGGACACGCTGGACATCTTGTCCGACGCCGATGCTGTCCGCGAAATAGCGGAGGCGAGGGAGGCGGCCGCGCGGGGGGAGGGCTTGGACCTCGCCGAGGTTCGGCGCCGCTACCTGGGCCGCGGTGCCTGACTATGGCCTGCTGGTAACGCCCCCCGCGCAGCGTGCCCTGGACCGGTTGCCAGAGCGGGTCGCTGCCGCGATCGCGGAGCTTCTCACGGGAGACCTGCTGGCCGGACCGCGCCGGGTGGGAAAACCGTTGCGCCGCGAACTGGCCGGGATCTGGTCTGCCCGGCGTGGTTCTTACCGGGTGCTCTATGAGATCGACGAGGAGAAGCAGCGCGTCGTCGTTCTCCGGATCGATCATCGTGCCGACATCTACCGCCCCTGACAATCATGCCCGGCCGGGCGCACTCAGTCGCGAGCTTGCTGGCCGGTTAGCGGCAGGCGGTGGGGCCTGGCGGAGAAGCAGGCTGCGATACTCGCCGCGTGCTGCCGGCCGACAACCATGTCCACTCCGAGTGGTCCTATGACACGTTCGGGCGGACCTCGATGGTGGCCGAGTGCCAGCGGGCGGCCGAACTGGGCCTGCCGGCGATCGCCTTCACCGAGCACCTGGACTTCGCCGACTACGGCGAGGGCGACGCGATCGCCGGCACCGGGATCAAGCCCGGCTGGTGGGACGCGATGCGGCCGCTGGACGTCGCCGGGTACTTCGCGAGCATCGAGGAGTGCCGCCACCGGTTCCCGTCGTTGCGCATCCTGACTGGGGTGGAGGTTGGGGAGCCGCACCTGTTCGCGGGCAGTGTCCGGGCCGTGCTGGCGGCCGGCAGCTTCGACCGGGTGCTCGGGTCGCTGCACGCCCTGGCCTGGGAGGGCCAGATGGTCAACTCGTCCCGGCTGCTGGGGCTGCTCGGCCCGGCCGAGGCGATGCGGCGCTACCTGGCCGAGGTGGTCAAGGTGGTCGAGGGCAGCGATGTGTTCGGGATCCTGGCCCACATGGACTATCCGCGGCGGCATTGGCCTGCCAGTGCCGGGCCGTTCGTGGAGTCCGACTTCGAGGAGGAGTACCGGGCGGTGCTTCGGGCGTTGGCCGGCGCGGGCCGGGTGCTGGAGATCAACACGTTCAGCCCGGTCTACTCGGTCACGATGCTGCGCAGGTGGCGGCAGGAGGGCGGGGCCGCGGTGTCGTTCGGCAGCGACGCGCACGTGGCGAACCGGGTGGCCGACAAATTCGGGGAGGCGATGGCGATAGCCGAGGCGGCCGGTTTCGGCCGTGGCCGCGGCCCCACCGACTTCTGGCGCTGCTGACCGGCGGCCCCGCGGCGGTGGGCTGGCCGGGTACCGGGGCCGCGCGTCAGAGCAGGAAGCGGCTGCCCACCGTGTTGGGCACGAAGGCCTCGCCGAAGCTGCGCGACATCGCGTGCTGGGCGCGCCAGCCGGTGCAGTGCGCCGGCACCAGCATCTGCGGGCTGAGGTCATGCAGGTCGGCCAGGACGCGAGGGATGAGCGGCTCGAACAGCGGCCCGTTCAGGTGGAAGCCGCCCAGCACGGCGTACAGTGGCTGGCCGCCGGTGAGCCAGCAGGCGTAGCGGCAGATGTTGACGATGCCGGCGTGGCCACAGCCGGTCAGCACCACCAGTCCCTTGTCCCGCACGCTGATGATGACCCCCTGCTCATCGAGCACCAGGGGATCAGGCTGCCACCGCCCGTCCAGCCAGGCCTGCTGGGGCGGGAAGCCCGGTTCGTAGCCGGTGACCCGCGGCACCTCACCGGTGACCAGCACCGAGCCATCAAGAACGAAGCTCGGCTGGCTGCCCGCCAGGACGTCGAACCCGGCCTCGGCCAGCGCCCGCGGGCTGACGCTCGGGATCTCCCACGGCTCCACGCCGGGCAGCATCACCCGGCGGCGGCGCCAGAAGTGCGGGTGGATCAGGATCGGCATGTTCACCCGGCCCACCGCCCGGATCAGCCCGTCGATGCCGGTGGTGTGGTCGAAATGGCCGTGGCTGCACACGATGGCCTCGATCGAGCCCAGGTCGATGCCCAGCCGCCGCATGTTCTCGGTCGCCCCGTCCGGGGTGGTGCCCGCGTCGAACAGCAGCCGGTGCGTGCTGGCGCCCCGGCGGACGGTGATGAGCATGGAGAAGCCGTGCTCGGCCAGCAGCGCCTCGGGCGCTTCGCCGCCTGCCATCACGGCGCACGGCCGGGCCTGGCGGAGCGGGCCCGGGCGCCGGGCCGGGCCCTGATCGGGCATGAAGATGTCGGTGACGTTGTCCATCACCGAGACGATCTCGACGGCGTCCACCGGCGCCAGGCTGATGGGCTCGGCCGGCCCGGCCTCGTGCAGGACGGGCGGGAACGCAGCGGGCGGGCTGTCGTCGGCACACATAACGGCTCCCTGGGTCGGTGCAGTGGCACTGTACTTCGGCACCGGATCACCGGCCCAGCGGGCGGGAACCCGGCGGCCACGCCTGGTGTGGACCACGGCCCGGGTGGCCATCGTTATGAGGATCTAGTATAGTCCGAATACGGACAGTCCAATATTGGACTTTTACGGAGGCGGCAGCCGTGAGTGGCTCACTGCGGGCGAAGCGTGATCCATCGTTCGAGCCGGTGCGCGTGCCCATGGGGTTCGGGCAGGAGTTCCCGGACAGCGAGGCCTCCGCCACCGAGGTGACGCTGAATCTGACCCTGGCCGGCACGCTCGTGATCAACCGGGTCGAGGAACTGCTCACCCAGTACGGGCTGGTGCTCAAGGGCTTCAATGTGCTCGCCGTGGTCACCGGCGCAGGAACCCCGCTCACCCCGACCGCCATCGCCGAGCGGACGTTCGTGGGCAAGACCACGGTCACGTCGGTGCTCGACGCGCTGGCACGGCGTGACTTTGTAGAGCGGCGCCCGCATCCAACGAGCCGGCGGTCGGTACTGGTGGCGGTCACCAAGACCGGCCGCGCGGCCTGCGAGGAGATCCTGCGGCGGCTGCATCCGCTGGAGGCGCAATGGCTCGCGGCCATGCCTGAACATGACCGGCAGGACCTGCTGGGCCTGCTCGGCCAGGCGAAGGGGCTCTTCAGCGTGGCGCACGTGCCGCCGAAACCCGATCAGGTGCCCAGCCAGGGCGGATAGGAGCCAGTCATGGCCGTCGACAATGAGATCTACAACCAGCCCGGCGACATCTGGTGGGACGAGCAGCAGCCACTGCACGCCATCCGGACCTCGCTGAACCCGGCGCGGATCAGGTATTTCACCGGCGTCTTCGCCGACCGGGGGATCGACCCGGCCGGGCTGACGGCGGTCGATGTGGGCTGCGGCGGCGGTCTGCTAGCCGAGGAGATGGCCCGGCTCGGGGCGGCGGTCGTCGGTGTCGATCCGTCACCGGCCTCGATCGCCACCGCGCGCGCCCACGCCGATGGCGCGGGCCTGGCCATCGACTACCAGGTGGGCTGCGGGGAAGAACTGCCGCTGGCCGATGCCTTCGCCGACCTCGTGTACTGCGTCGATGTGCTCGAACACGTCCGTGATCTGGACGCTGTCATCCGTGAGACGGCCCGGGTGCTCAAGCCCGGCGGCCTTTACCTGTTCGACACCATCAACCGGACCCGGCTCAGCAAGCTGGTCATGATCAAGCTGTCCCAGGACTGGGCGGTCACCGCCTGGATGCCGCCCAGCCTGCACGACTGGCACCACTTCGTGACCCCAGACGAGCTGCGCGGCGCGCTTGCCCGGCACGGGCTGTCCTGTCACGGCCTGACCGGCATGGCGCCGGGCCTGCCCCCGCCCGCCCTGTTCCGCCTGATGCGGCAGCTGAAGAAGGGCCGGTTCTCCTACGCTGACTTTGGCCGGAAGGCCGAGTTCGTGCTTACTCCGGATCTCCGGGTCAGCTATCTCGGCCACGCCAGCAAGGCCGCCTGACGGCGGTCACGCGGAGTCCTGGGTGATTGACTGGGGGCATGGCAGTTGAGGGTGAATACAAGCCGAGCCCGCGCGGCTGGGTCCGCGATCAGGTCGAGCTGTACGAGAGTTCCGGCGGGACACAGGGAACCACGCTGCGGGACACCGGGCTGCCGGTGGTGATCATCACCAACCGCGGGGCGCGCAGCGGGAAGCAGCGCAAGACACCGGTGATGCGGGTCGAGCAGGGCGGCCGGTATGCCGCCGTCGCCTCGCAGGGTGGCGCACCCACCCATCCGTACTGGTACTACAACCTGAGCGCGCACCCGCAGGTCGAGCTCCAGGACGGGGCGCGCAGGCAGGACATGGTCGCCCGCGAGCTCAGCGGCGAGGAGCGGGCCCAGTGGTGGGAGCGGGCCGTGGCCGCCTATCCGCCCTACGCCGAGTACCAGCAGAAGACGTCCCGCCTGATCCCGGTGTTCGTGCTGGAGCCGGCCGGCGGAGCCTGACGGGGCCGCGGGGCGGTTACAGGCCGGCCAGCAGATCGGTCTCGGTGATGCCGGGCCCCTGGCCGTCCCGGATGAACCACTCGGTGCCGAACCCGTAGCGGAAGCCTTCCTCGGGCATGGCCAGGAAGAACGACGCCTCGCTGATCTGGCTGGCATGAGCGCGCATGGCCTGCCGTTTGGCATCCAGGTACGGAGTGACGTCCACGGCCGCGGTGATCACCGACTCGGGCTTGCCCCAGTCCTCGGCCTCGCCCAGGTCGGGGATCTCCAGCCCGGCCGCGGCTGCCTCCTCGGCGAACGCGGCCATGCCGCGCATCATGTGGTCGCGGTTCATCGTGTTCTGGTAGATGCGGGGGGTGCCGGCCAGCCCGGCGGCCCGCAGGCCCACCCTGTGCACCTGGATGTGGTCGGGATGGCCGTAGCCGCCGATGTCGTCGTAGCAGGTCAGGACGTCGGCTTGCTCCTCCTGCAAGATCGCGGCCAGCTTCTTCGCGGCCTCGTCCACCGGGGCGCTCCAGAAGGAGCCGGGCGCGTCATTGGCCGGGGTGCCCATCATCCCGGAGTCGATGTAGCCGAGGAATTCGACGCGCTGCGCGCCGAGGATGGCCGCTGAGGCCTGGGTTTCCGCCACCCGGCGCTGCCAGAGTTCCTCACCATCCTCAAGCAGTCCCTCGGGCACCTCCCCGTGCTCGCCGCGGGTGGCGACGACCAGCACCACCCGGTGCCCTTCGGTGGCCGCCTTGCGGATGACCCCGCCGCAGGCGATGCACTCGTCGTCGGGATGGGCGTGGAACGACACCATGGTGGCCATGACGCCGACGCTACCGGACCCGCCCGGCGCGCCGGTGACGCCGGCGAGTCAGCCGATCGGGCAGCCGGGTTTGGCGGCCGCCTGGCCGGAATTGGGGCTGACCATCAGGCAGGACTCGTTCACGGCCTGGAAGGCGCGGGCCGGGATCTGCTTGAGCAGCGAGATCAGGCCGTCCGGCCATTGCGGGAACGCGCTGCCCTGGAAATACCAGTTGGATCCGTTGTCGGCCAGGATCAGGCCGTAGTGCTGCATCTCGGTCAGCACCACCTTGGCGTCCTGGCAGTAAGGGACGGAACTGGCGCAGAACCCGGCCACGTCGAAGCTGGCCTTGAGCCGGAAGCGCGCCCCCATCGGCGGCACCGATGGGCTGGTGTCCGAACTGGCCTCGTGCCGGGCGGGCCAGAGGTAGGCGGCCTGGGTCAGTTGGGCGGTGAACCTGATCGCGTGGGTGATCGGGACGCCGGTGCGCGCCGCCGCCTGCACCTGGCGGTAGTTCAGCAGGCCGGGCAGAATCGGCAGCCCGGCGGCGTCGGCCGAGGTCCAGCCCGCCGGCCGGAGCGCGTTCGAGGCCAGCCGCCAGATCGCGCCGGAGCCGGCCGTCGGGTCGTGCGCGGAGTACCGCGCGTCCCACAGTTCGTACAGCGTGCAGGTGGACTTGTTGACCATGATGGCGTGCCGGTCCCCGCCCGCGCCCGGGCCGCCCTCGATCAGCGTGCCCGGCCCGAACGGATAAGGTCCCGGATCGCTCTCGCTGGCGTAGGTGAAGGAAATGTGGACCGTCGGGTGGGCGCTGGTGACGATGGTGTACGGCAGCCCGTAGGGGTAGCCGCCGGGGTTGGGGCCGAAGTCCGGGTGCAAGAAGCTGTGCGCCGCGTCCATGCTGCGCAGCCAGGCGGCGCTGTGGGAGTCCACCGGCAGCCTGGAGATGTCGGTGTTCCACACGTTGCTGGCCGGAAACATCGGGCAGTTCGGGGCGCCCGGAACCGTGGTCCCGGTGACCGCCGCGGTGCCAGCCGAAGCGGTGCCAGTTGGGCTGGCCCCCGACGTGGCGGGCCTGGCCGGACCGGCCGGTGTGGCGCTGGTAGCCGCCGGGGGGTGACCTGACGCCGCGGCGGTCACGGGCGGGGTGGCGGCGCAGGCGATGGTGGCCGCCGCTGGCAGGGCCACGACCAGCCACCGGGGCCCGAGGCGCCGCAGATTACTCATCGTCACCATAGTGTCACGGATCACTATCAAGGGTCCGATCTGGCCGGGCTGCGCCCGGCGGTCGCTGCTCCCGGTCGCGGCCCGTGCCGGGGCGGAGGCCGCTGGGCGGGCACGACACTACTGCGCGATGATGGGGTGGCGCTGACAAAAGGCGAGGGGGCCTTGATGATCTTCATTACCGCCAAGTTCCGGCTGCTGCCCGAGTACGCCGACCAATGGCCGCAGATCGCGGCCGAGTTCACCGACGCAACCCGCAGCGAGCCGGGCTGCCTGTGGTTCGACTGGTCGCGCAGCCTCGATGACAGCAACGAATACGTCCTGGTCGAGGCGTTCCGGGACGGCGAGGCGGGGGCGGCTCACGTCCAGTCAGAGCATTTCAGGACCGCACAGCGGGCCCTGCCACCGCATCTCGCCGAGACGCCGCGGATCGTGAACTTCGCCATCCCGCAGGACGGCTGGTCCGAACTCGGTGAGATGGCGGTACCCGAGCGGGCCTGATGGCAGGCCAGGCAACGTCGGCCACGGCGCTGCTGGCCAAGCTGGGCATCGCCCATTCGGTGCACAGTTACGGCCACGACCCGCGGCATCCCAGCTTCGGCCTGGAGGCGAGCGAGGCACTGGGCGTCGCACCGGAACGGGTCTTCAAGACGCTGGTGGCCGAGGTGGACGGCGCGCTGACGGTCGGCGTGGTACCGGTCGCGGGCCAGCTCGACCTCAAGGCGCTGGCCGCGGCGGCGGGCGGGAAACGGGCGGTCATGGCCGGGGTGGCGGTGGCCGAGCGGGCGACCGGCTACGTGGCGGGCGGCATCTCGCCGCTGGGGCAGCGCAAGCGCCTGCCGGTGGTGGTCGACGCCTCCGCGCTCGGCTTCGCCACCATCTACTGCAGCGGCGGCCGCCGCGGGCTGGAGCTGGAACTGGCGCCCGCCGATCTGGTCCGGGCCACCGGCGCGGTGGTCGCGCCCATCGCGCAGGCCGGCCAGCCGGGGCCCGGCCAGCCCTGACCGCTAACGCACCGGCCAGAGCTGGCGCATGACGGCCCGGCGCTCCTCCCGGCCGAGCCGGTCGATGTAGAGCTCGCCGTTGAGATGGTCGGTCTCGTGCTGGAGGCAGCGCGCCAGCTCACCGGTCCCGGTGACGGTGACGGGGCACTGGCCGAGGTCGACCCCGGTCACGGTGACGGTGGCGGGCCGTTCCCGGCTGGCGGTGATCCCCGGGATGGACAGGCACGCCTCCAGCCCGTCCTGGCTGCCGTCCGTGGCGGTGATCCGCGGGTTGATCACAAACCCCAGCTGGCCGTCCACGTTGTAGGCGAACACGGCCAGGCTGGAGCCGATCTGGTTGGCCGCCAGCCCGGCCCGGCCCGGCACCTGGACGGTGTCCAGCAGGTCGGTGACCAGGTGCGACAGCGCCTGGTCGAACCGGACCACCGGGTCGGAGGGAGTCCGCAGCACCGGGTCGCCCAGCAGCCGCAGCGGCCGCACGGTCATCGCTGCCCGCCCGCGGCGAGCGGGCGCGGGTCACCACTCATCGATGTGGCGGGTGAGGTCACTGAGCCGGGTGATGACGGCGTCGGGGACCGCCCCGTCGAACGGCGGGACGTCGCTGTTGGGCACGAGCACGGCCCGCATGCCCACGCTCTTGGCCCCGTGCACGTCGTCGTACGGGCGGTCGCCGACATAAACGCACTCGCTGGGGTCGGTCACCCCGACGGCGGTCATCGCCGCCTGGAATGCCTCCCGGTGCGGTTTCACCCACGAGATCTCACTGCTGTAAACGGCGCCGTCGATCAGGCTGAGCACCTCGTCGCGCCGGAACAGGCGCTCGTGAGCCGTGCGCGGCCACATCGTGTTGGACAGCACGCCGATCCTGAGGCCGCGTTGCCGCAGGTCCCGCAGCAGCGGAACCACCTCAGGATCGGTATAGGTGTGCGGATCCCACACCTGGTAGTAACTGGCGAGCAGGCCCTCCGTGGCGGCCACCCCGGCCCGCTCGAAGACGTGATCCAGGGTCGCGCTCTGGCCCGAGTCGCTGCTCACCTGCCACAGATGCCGCTCCGCGGCGACAAGGGCGGCCGCGATCCCGGCCACCTGGTCGCCGGGGAAGTGCGGGGCACAGGCACGCTGCCACAACTCGCCGGGATCGATCTGGTGCCAGGGGGTGAGCGTGCCGCCCCAGTCGAAGATGACCGCCCGGACCGCCATAGCTGGATCCTATGTGCGGCCAGGCCGGTGCGCCCGTGCCCAGCGGCCCGCCGGTCCCGGCGGGCCGCCCCGGCCACCCGGCCCTGGCGGGTCAGCCCACCGGTACCGCCACCGCCGAACGGGCCCGGCTCTTGCGCACGATGCGGATGACGAAGACCGTGATCCCGCCGGCAACCCCGAGCAGCATGAGCAGGACAGTGAGCAGCGCGGTGCCCGCGATCCCGCTGACGAGGCTGTGGCCGAACGCCAGGTCCGCCCCGGCGGGCACGGCCCCGCCCGATGTCACCACCGCGAACCGGCCCGGATGGGCGACCTCCAGGCTGAGCACCGCCCGTCCCTGGTGAGAGCCAAAGCCGTAGGTCACCGAGCTGGTGTAGGGGGTGAGGCTGCGCACGGCCGCGCCGGGCGAGGCCGGTATCACCCGGACGTTGACCGAGGGAACGTTCCCGGACTGCGCGCCCGGCCCCTCGTAATACACCACGTAGCCCCCGCTCTGGCTCAGGCTGACCTGCCCGCCCCGCGGGATCGGGACCCGCGGGAACGAGTTGACCTGCGAGCCGATCGACAGCAGCCCGATGACGAGCCAGGCGACCCCGGCGGCGAAGACCAGCAGCGCCACCAGGTACCAGATCCGGCCAGGCCGGAGGCGGCGGGGAGGAGCGTAACCCGTGCCCAGCCCGCCCGGCATCGGCGGTGGGCTCATCGGCATATTCATAAATCCTCCGTCTGGGCGGCAATTCTGGCATAACACCGCTTGTCCCGGTCGGCTCATGTGATCAGACTTGACAGTTGTCTCACCGCACCCCATGAGTAGCCAGGCGTAATGATGACATTACAGAGGGTATCTAGATGGGCTCGCGTCGCCCTCACCGCAATGTTGGCCATGGCTTCTCCCGGCCGTCGCCGTGGGTTCGGGCGGCGGCCCTAGCGTCACCGGCAGGATCGCCCGGTGCCGCCCGCCGGGCGACGGCAGAGGAGGAATTCATGCCACAGCACAAGTCCCCGTGGCGTACCGCCGGCCAACTGGCGGCGATACGGGCACGTGCCGCAGTCGTGGCCGGTATCACCGTGACCGCGGTGGCCGTGCCGGGGGCGGCATTGGCGGTCAGCGGAGCAGCACCGGCCGCTGCCGTCGCCAGCGATCACGGGAACGGCTGCCACCTGGGCAATGGGGTCAAGCACGTCGTCGAGATCGTCTTCGACAACGTGCACTTCTTCCGCGACAACCCCAACGTGCCCTCGGACCTGGAACTGATGCCGCATCTGCTGCACTTCATCCAGGGCAACGGCACCCTGCTCTCCAACAACCACACCCCGCTGATCGCGCACACCGCCGTCGACAGCCTGACCACCTACACGGGCCTGTACGGCGACCGGCAGGGCATGCCGATCAGCAACGACTACCAGGCCTATAACACCGACGGCACCACCGACTCGGCCGGGTCGTTCGCCTACTGGACGGACCCGGTGTTCGACACCGCCTCGACGCCGAGCCCCGGCCATGACACCAACCCGTCGATGGTCTACTCGCCGGTGCCGCCGGCCACCGCGTCCCAGCCGGTCTCCCCGACCACGGTCACCCCGGCGCCGTGGGTGCCGTTCACCCGGGCCGGGTGCAACTTCGGCGCGGCCGCCTCGGCGAACCTGGACCTGGAGAACACGGGCGTGGACATCCCCAAGGTGTTCGGCGCGAACTCGCCCGAGGTGCAGCAGCTGGCCAAGGACCCGGACTCGTTCAAGGACGCCGAGACGGCCGACTACGTCGGGGTCGCGGTCCACTGCGCGCAGGGCAGCGCCTTCTGCGCCACCGCGCAGGGGGTCAAGTACGGCCAGTCCTCGCCCACCCCGACCGCGGTGCCGGATGTGCTGACCGACGAGCCCGGTGGTTACCAGGGCTTCCAGGCCCTGTTCGGCCACCGCTACATCGCGCCCCAGCTCGGGGCGGGCACGCCGAGCCTGTCCCGCAACGGCTACGAGGTGACGAACGCGGCCGGCAACCTGGTCGACCTGAACGGCAACCAGCTGAACGGCGCGTTCCTGAGCAACCACCCCGGCTTCCCCGGGTTCGGCGGCATCAACGCCTCGCAGACGCTGGCCTACCTGGCCGACATGCAGGAGTCCGGGGTTCCGGTCACCTACGGCTACATCGCTGACATCCACGGCAACGAGCACATCACCCCGGATGCCGCCGACCCCGGCCTGGCGTCGTGCAAGGGTGCGCCGTCCGCGCTGGGCAGCGGCACCTCGTGCTACATCGCCCAGGCGCAGTACTACGACGCGGCGTTCCAGGCCTTCTTCAACCGGCTGGCCGCGGACGGGATCACCCCGCACAACACCCTGTTCGTGATCAGTTCCGACGAGGGCGACCACGAGGCCGGCGCGAACGTGGGCCGGGCCATCCAGCCCACCCCCGCCAACTGCGACGGGGTCACCACCCCGTGCACGTACCCGTCCGGCTCGTTCGGTGAACTGGCCGGGAACCTGACCGGCCTGCTCGCCACCCAGAAGAACGACACCACGTCGTTCAGCCTGGAAAACGACACCGCGCCCGAGTTCTACGTCACCGGCCAGCCGTCGGCGAACGCGCCGCAGGTGCGCACGCTCGAACACGACGTGGCCGGGCTGACCGCGGCCAACCCGTACACGGGCACCACCCAGCCGATCACCAACTACCTGGCCGATCCGGTGGAGGAGGGCATCCTGCACATGGTGAACGCCGACCCGGCCCGGACGCCGACGTTCGCGCTGTTCGCCAAGCCCGACTACTACCTGAGCACGGGCACGACCAGCTGCGGCGGCCCGTGTGTCACCCAGAACAGCGGGTTCGCCTACGACCACGGTGACTACGCGGCCGAGATCAACACCAACTATCTCGGCATCGTCGGCCCCGGGGTGGCCAACCTCGGCCTGGACGGGACGGCGGCCGGCGCCGGCCCGAACTCGGCCGGTGCGAACAGCGGCCAGATCACGGTGCCCGGCAGCGGGACCACCGGCACCTGGATGGACGAAACTGACATCCGGCCCACTTTGCTCTACCTGGCCGGGCTGAAGGACGACTACATCCACGATGGCCGCGTGATCACCGAAATCCTCACTCACCCCAACCACGCACTGGCGGATCCCGCGGTCACCGCGCTCGGGGCCTGCTACAAGCAGCTCAACTCGAGCGTCGGCGACTTCGGCACCGCCACCTTGCAGGCGGCGACCAGCGCGATCGAGAGCACCAGTCCCGGTGACTTCGTCTACCGGTCCACCGACCAGCGGCTGTCCGCGCTGGAACGGATCCGGGACCATCTGGCCAACCGGATCAAGGACGAGCTGAACCAGGCGGAGTTCTCGGGCGTGCCCGTGTTCGGCGCGACCGGCCAGACCTTCGCGTGCAAGGCGCTGATCGGGGCCGCGGAACACCTGGCCGCTCACTGAGCCAGTGCCCGACGGGCCGGACGGCACCCGCCGTCCGGCCCGTCGCCGTACCCGAGGTGCGGATCATCCGTGGGCCTGGGACACTGAACGGCAAGAACCCGGAGGGGAAGGGATGTTTACCATGGCGGAGGCGGACGGCGAGGTCGCGCTGCAGGACCCGGATGCGCTGGTCAAGGAGATCGAGCGGACCCGGGAGAACCTGGCGCGCACCATCGACGCGCTGACCGAGCGGGTCAGCCCGGCCGGCATCGCCCGCCGCGGCCTGGCCCGCCTGCGGGAGCAGGCCACCCGCCCCGAGGTGCAGCTGGCCGCCGGGGTGGCACTGGCCACGGTCGCGGTGGCCGCCTACGCGCGCTGGCGGCGCCGCAAGTAGCCGGGGGCGCTTGCGCCGTTAAGCAGACAAAGACGGTCAGTCCTCCTGCTCGGCGGTCAGTTCCGCGTACTCGTCCGCGGTCAGCAGCCCGGTCGGCTCGCCCTCGTCCTCGTCGAGCTGGATCCTCATCAGCCAGCCGGCGCCGTACGGATCGGAGTTGACCAGCCCCGGGTCGTCGTCGACCTCGCCGTTGACCTCGGTCACCTCGCCGGTCACCGGGGAGTAGATGTCGCTGACGGACTTGGTCGATTCGACCTCACCGCACGGCTCGCCAGCGGTGACCCGGGCGCCCGGGGCGGGGACCGACACGTAGACGACGTCGCCGAGAGCGCGCTGCGCGTAGTCGGTGATGCCGACGGACGCGGTCATGCCATCGACCGCCACCCACTCGTGTTCTGCGGTGTAGCGCAGGTCAGCCGGAATGGTCATGATCAGTCTCTCCTGTGGATCGTCGGTGCTGGTCAGGCGGGCGGCGGCGGGCGTGCGGGTCAGCGGATTCAGGGTTCAGCGGGGGCGGCGGTAGAAGGGCAGGCTGACGAGCTGGGCGGGCTCGGCGGTGCCACGGATGTCCACCGCCAGCTTGGCGCCTTCGGCGGCTTCCGCTTGCCGGGCCACGCCCGGGTCCAGGTAGGCCATGGCAATCGGCACGCCCAGGGTGGGGGAGGGGGCACCGCTGGTGACGGTCCCGCCTGGCTGGCCGTCCCAGAGCACCTGGTAGCCGTGCCGGGGGACGCGCCGGGAGCCGATGGTCAGCCCCGACAGGACCTGGACCGGCCCGGCCTCCGCCCGTTCGGCCAGGGCCGCCCGGCCCACGAAATCGCCCGGTTTGCCGAAAGCCACCACCCGGCCCAGGCCCGCCTCGAACGGGGTCAGCTGCGCGGTCAGCTCGTTGCCGTACAGCGGCATGCCGGCTTCCAGCCGGAGCGTGTCGCGGGCGGCCAGCCCGGCGGGGACCAGCCCGTCCGCACCGCCCGCGGCCGTCAGCGCCAGCCACACCGGTTCCGCATCGGCCGGGCTGGTGAACAGCTCGAAGCCGTCTTCGCCGGTGTAGCCGGTGCGGGCCAGCAGGACCGGGCGGCCGGCCACCACCGCGCGGTGGCTGGCGTAGTAGCGCAGGCCGTCGAGCGGGATGTCGGTGAGGGACGCCAGGATCCGGCTGGCATGCGGGCCCTGGATCGCGACCAGCGCATAATCGCTCGTCCGGTCCTCCACCCGGGCGTCGTGACCGGCGGCCCGGTCGGTAAGGGCGGCCAGCACCACGGCGGTGTTGGCCGCGTTGGCGACCACCAGCAGCTCGGCTTCCGCCAGCCGGTACACGATGAGGTCGTCCAGGATGCCGCCGTCCGGCGCGCAGATCATGGTGTACCGGGCGCGGCCGGGTGCGAGCGCAGACGGCTGGCCGACCAGCGCGTAGTCGAGTGCGGCGGCGGCATCGCGCCCGGTGACGGCGATCTCGCCCATGTGCGACAGGTCGAACAGGCCGGCCGCGCCGCGGACGGCCCGGTGCTCGGCCGTCTCGCTGCCGTAGCGCAGCGGCATCAGCCATCCCGCGAAGTCCGTCATCGAGGCGCCGAGACGTTCGTGCACCTCACGCAGCGGAGTGGACCGGGGCTGGCCGCCTTGCTGCGCCTCGTCGCGCGTCATCATCAGCGAACTGCTCCCAAGCGGGTCAGGGCCGGTCTGGCTCCCAGGCGGGTTGGGGTCGGTCCAGTCGGGTCAGGGCCGGTCCAGTCGGATCCGGGCCGGTCCAGTCGGCGCATGGCCCGGCGCGGCCAGACTACCGGGATTGCCACCCCGGCCGCCGCCGGGCAGCCGAGAGTAGGCTCGGCCGGGTGGACCTGCTCACTGACGAGGAGATCGCCGCGGCGCTAGCCGGGCTGACCGGCTGGACGCGCGCGGGCGGCAGCATCACCCGGACGGTGCATCTCGCCGATTTCCGCGAAGCCATGCTCTTCACCGGGGCCGTGGCCTACCTGGCTGAAGTGGCCAACCATCACCCGGACATCCTGATCCAGTGGAACAAGGTCACGCTGACCCTGTCCACCCACTCAGCGGGTGGCCTGACCGCGGCCGACATGAAGCTGGCCGGCCAGATCGGCGAACTCCGGGCCGGGGTGGCCTGACTGAGGGTGGCCTGACTGAGGGTGGCCTGACTGCGGGTGGCTTGACCGCGGGTGGCCTGACCGCGGGTGGCCGGACCGCGGGTGGCCTGACCGCGGCGGGCCGTCGCCCGCCGCGGTGCCCACCTTCGCCCCGGGAGGCGCCACGCCCCCGGAGTGGCGCCGCCCGCTGGACGAAGATCCCCCGGGCTCAGCGCGGCTGTCGCCCGCCGCTACGGCCGGCATCGGCCCTAGCTCGAACTACGGCCGGGCGGCTCCGGGCGATACCCCCCACAGGCGCCGCCGCTGGCCGGGGGTGTCTAAGTTATACATGCTGCAATCTTTCAGTTACGGCTCGTTATCAGATTGAGCCCAACCCCGCCGGGCGTGCCACGAGGGGAATCAGGCGGTGAAGGTGCAGGGCAGGTGCTTGACGCCGTTGATGAAGCTCGACAGCAGCAGGTCGGGCGGCCCCGCGGCCCGGATGTCCGGCACCCGCGTCAGCAGTTCCCGCAGCACGACGCTGATCTCCCGGCGGGCCAGATGGGCGCCCAGGCAGAAGTGCGGCCCGGCCGCGCCGAACCCGACATGCGGGTTGGGGGAGCGGGTGATGTCCAGCCGGGCCGGGTCGGCGAACACGGTCTCGTCCTGGTTCGCCGACCAGTACAGCAGCACCGCCTTGTCGCCCCGGTGGTAGTCGTGCCCGTTCATCCGGTAGTCCTGGGTGACCGTCCGACGCATGTACATCACCGGCGTCGCGTAACGCACGATCTCCTCGACCGCGCCCGCGATCCGGCCGTCGAAGTCGGCCATGAGCAGTTCCCGCTGGCCGGGGAAGTCGGTCAGCAGCGTCAGCGCGTGCGAGATCGCGTTCCGGGTGGTCTCGTTGCCCGCCACCACCAGCAGGATGAAGAACGAGGCCAGTTCGGCGCTGGTCAGCTTCTCCCCATCCACGTTCGCGGTGGCCAGCGCGGTCACCAGGTCGTCGCCCGGCTGCCCGGCCCGGTCCTCGGCCAGCGCCGTGACCAGGCCGGCCAGTTCGGCCCCCGCCGTGAGGATCTGGCCGACCGCCTCGTTGATGTCCTCGCTGATCAGGTCGGGGTCCATGCCCGACAAGATGATGTTGCTGTCCCGCAGGGCCAGGTCGTAGCTGCTGTCCGGGATGCCCATCAGCTGGCAGATGATGGTCAGCGGCAGCCGGGCCGCGACGTGCTCGACGAAGTCGCACGGCCCGCGGGCCAGCAAGCCGTCCACGATCATGGCCGCCACCCGCTGCACGTCGCCCTCGAATTTCTGGATCATCCGGGGCGTAAACGCGCGGGACACGATCCGGCGCAGCCGGGCATGCCGCGGGTCGTCCATGTTGATCATCGAGCCGAAGTACTCGTTGAACTCGACTGGGACGTCGAGGATCTGGGTGGCGCCGCGGGCGGAGGAGAACACCTCCGGGTTCCGGCTCGCCGCCACCACGTCGGCGTGCCGGACCAGGGCGTAATAGCCCGGCCCGGGCTCGCCGAACGGTGACTCCGGCTCGGCGTAGAACGGCGGCTGGCCGGCGGCGCGCAAGGTCGCGAACGCGGCCCGGCGCCTGGCCAGCGGCCAACCCCAGAACTCGGTGTCCGACAGGTCGATGTCGGCCATGGCGATGGTGGGCTGCTGTGCCGTCACCGGGACACCACCTTCCGCCCGGAGCATCCGTTTAGTCCCATGCTCGCAAAGCGGGGCGGCCGGGGGAAGCCGCCAGCGCCCGGGGGAGGGAGCCGGCGGGCGAGGGGAGCAGCGGGCGGCCGCGCACTCCGGGCGGCAGTGATTCGCGTGACCGGCCGCGGGGCGGCATGCTGGGCCGCATGGACACAGCTCAGCCGGGCGGGTACGAGGTCGCGGATCTCGTTGGGTGCCTGCAGCAGGAGGGCGCGCTCCTGGCCGAGGCCGCGGAGGCGGCCGGGTTCGCGGCCCCGGTCCCGGCCTGCCCCGGCTGGCAGGTGCGCGATCTGCTCAAGCACCTCGGTTACGTGCACCGGTGGGCGGCCGGGTATGTCCGGGACCAGCACACCCGGTGGGTCGACCGGCTGTCGGAGGAGGAAATCCTCAGCGGCGGCCCGTCCGACGACGTGCTGGCCGGCTGGTTCCGGCAGGGCCATGCCGAACTGGGCAGGGTGCTGTCGGCGGCCGGGCCGGAGACGGCCTGCTGGACGTTCCTGGACGCGCCGTCGCCGGTGGCGTTCTGGGCCCGGCGGCAGGCGCACGAAACCGCGATTCACCGGGCGGACGCCCAGCAGGCGGCCGCGGCCGCGGGGGGAGCTCAGTTCGCTGACCCGCCGGACTTCGGTCCCCATTTCGCCACGGACGGCATCGACGAGCTGATCATGGGCTTCCTGGCCCGCGCGGCGAAGCGCGGGAGCTGGGATGGCCCGCCCGCCGTGCTGGGGCTCCACGCCGAGGACGGCACCGGCGGGACCGCCCACTGGCGGGTGGACTCGGCGCCTGGGCGGCTCGCCGTGGCGCGCGGAACCGGCGCGGCCAGCTGCGACGTGACCGGCCCCGCCGCCCGGCTGTATCTGCGGCTGTGGAACCGGGCGGACGATAGCGGGCTGGACGTGCGCGGCGACGCCAGCCAGCTAACGGCGTTCCTCGAGCACTTCCACGTGACCTGGAGCTAGGCCAGGTCCTAGGGCACACATTCGTCCTGGGGCGGGCTGCCGCCGGCGTGCCGCCCGGAGTGCGGCGCCAGCCAGCTGGCCATCGACAGGGCGACCGGCCCGGGCACGCCGATGATCTCCACGACCGTGCACGCCACCGTCGTTGTGCCCGCGCGGACGACCACCCAGCCGCCGTCGCAGGCGTCGTCGATGGCCAGCGGGGAGCCCGGCTGCCAGGGTGAGGCCGACAGACAGGCGGCCATGGTCGCCAGCCGGGCGGAGACCGTGCCGCTGCCCTCGCCCGGGCGGGCCAGCAGTGAGCGGCCGAACTGGAGCAGATCCGCCGCGGATGGGCCCAGCCCGGTGACCGGTGCCGGGGCGTCTTCCCGGCCCGGCGGCCCGGCGGCCTGCCAGTGGCAGGCGACCGGCTGGTCGGCGCGCAGATGCAGGACCAGCCCGTCCAGCGGGCCGGTGCCGGTCGCCGACCAGGTCCAGGACTGGGCGGCCGGTGGCGGCGGAAGTTCGGCTATCCGTGCTGCCGCGGTCGGCCCGGAGCC
>DATDGI010000336.1:0-11766 GCA_036522155.1 Streptosporangiaceae bacterium | reverse complement strand
CAGCAACTCGATCACCGGAGGCTCGTGGGCAACCAGCGCCCGCACCTGGCCGGGGAAAGCAGTGACCAGTGCGAGCCCGACGACGGCTCCGCCGCTGCTGCCGAAGACGTACGCCGGTCCGCCGCCGAGCACCGGCAGCAGGCGGTGCGCGTCGTCGGCCTGCTGCTCGGGCGTCACGTCGGCGGTGCCGTCGTCGCGGCTGCTGTTGCCGGTACCGCGCGGGTCGTACGTCACGACCGTGTAGCCGCCAGCGAGCGCGCTGGCCAGGCTGGCGAAGCCGGTGCTGTCCATCGGTGAGCCGATCATGAGCAGCAGCGGCCCGGTGCCCCGCCGCTCGAAGTACAACCGGGCGCCAGGCACATCCAGCGTGCCCGTCAGCGGAGGGAAATCAGGCATGGCGGGTCATCCTTCCAAAGAGCCGCTACCAGCTAGCCCTAACCGTAAGACCGGGACCGGTTCACAGACTCACCGGCTGGACACCCGCCGGCAAGACGCCGGGCATGAACCGCCACCCGCGTCCGGGCCGTCATACGCTTCCACCATGAGGCCCCCTCCCATCGCCGTAACGTGCCGGTACAACCGAGCATGATCGGGTTGGGTACCCACGCGGAGCTGAGCCCCGCTCTTCTATGGCATCACCGCGCGTCATGCGTGAGGGCATGGACCGGCTGAGGATCGACGCAGAGAGGCGGAGGCAAGTGGCGAATTCCGGGGCCATATCGCACGAGGAGCTGCGGGAACGACTGGCGAAGCTCGTGAAGGGCCGCGTGCTGGGCGCGGGCGACCCGGCGTATGAGGAGTCGCGCCGCGTGTTCAACGCCATGATCGAGCGGCGGCCGGCGGCGATTCTCTCGTGCTCCTGCGCGGAGGACGTCGTCCATGGCGTGGCAGCAGCCCGCGAATACGGCCTGCCAGTCTCGGTCAAGGGCGGCGGCCACTCGGTCGCGGGAAACGCGGTGTGCGAGGGCGGCCTGATGCTCGACATGTCCTCGATGAAACAGATCTCCATCGACCCCGAGCGCAACGTGATCGTCGCTGGGGCCGGGCTGACGCTGGGTGAATTCGACGCCGCCACCTCGCGGTACGGGCTGGCCACGACCCTCGGGGTGGTCTCCATGACCGGCATCGCCGGCCTCACCCTCGGCGGCGGAATCGGATGGCTGAACGGAAAGCACGGCCTGGCCTGTGACAACGTCCTGTCAATGGATGTGGTCACCGCTGACGGGCAGTTGCGCACGGTGAATGCCGACCAGCACCAGGACCTGTTCTGGGCCATGCGGGGAGGCGGCGGCAATTTCGGGGTCGCCGTGTCCTTCACCTACCGTCTGCATCCGGTCACGACGGTCTTGGCGGGCCCGATCAGCTACCCGCCAGAGCAGGCGGCCGACGCGCTCCACCTCTACCATCAGGTGGCGTCCGCCGCGCCCGACTCGCTAGCCACTGCGGCGACGGTCTCACGGGGCGCTAACGGGAAGGCAGAGGTATCCGTAATGACCTGCTGGTCTGGCCCCGCGGAAGAGGGCGAGGAGGTCCTGCGCCCGCTGCGCGAATTCGGGCCGCCGACCGCCGACGCCATCGGGTTGATCCCGTACCGCGAGCTGCAGACGATGCCGGACGCGGAATTCCCGCCGGGCCGGCTTCATTACTGGAAGGCGAGCTTCCTCGCCGATCCGCGAAGCGAGGCGATCGACACCATGCTTCGGTATGCCGCGGCAGCGCCGTCACCGTACACCGGCATCGGCCTGCAGCAGATTACGGGCGCCGCCAGTCGCGTCCCCCCGGCGGCGACCGCTTTCGCCCATCGCGCCCGACAGTACGACTTCCTCATCCTGTCGCAGTGGGACGACCCCGCCGATTCGCCGGACAATATCCGATGGACGCGTGAGCTCTTCGACGCGATGAGCCCACATTTCCGGGGCGTGTATGTCAACAACCTGGGCGAGGAGGGCGGCGACCGGGTCCGGGACGCCTACGGCAGCAACTACGACCGCCTGGTCGGCGTCAAGGCCGTCTACGACCCGGACAACATCTTCCGGCTCAACCAGAACATCCCGCCCGCAGGCGGCGCCGGAGCGTGATGTCCCGGAATGCCCGGACGGTCCGCTCGGAGCTGGTGAGACCCAGCCGCCTGGACAGTCTCAGACTGAACTACAGGCGACGGAAGCGAAGGTGTGGCGAATGGCCAAGCATGCGGTGGTGATCGCCGGCGGAGGCCCGACAGGAATGATGCTGGCGGCTGAGCTGGCCCTGGCCCAGGTCGATGTCGTCATCGTTGAACGACACGCCACTCCGGATCCCGACCGCTCACGCGCCGGCGGTCTGCACGCGCGCACCATCGAAGTGCTCGACCAGCGCGGCGTCGCCGATCGGTTTCTCGAGGAGGGGAAGGCGATGCAGATCCAGGGATTCGGCCGAATCCCCTTGGACATCAGTGATTTCCCATCCCGCCACAACTACGGGCTCGCCCTCGCGCAGATTCAGACCGAGCGCCTGCTGGCTACCTGGGTCCAAGAGCTCGGGGTGCCGACCACGCGCGAACGTGAGGTGACAGGGTTCACCCAGGACGACACCGGCGTCGACGTCGCGCTGTCCGACGGCAGGTCGATCCGGGCGGACTATCTGGTCGGGTGCGACGGGGGCCGCAGTGTGATCCGAAAGGCGGCCGATATCGAGTTCGCCGGGTGGGATCCGTCGACGAGCTGGCTCATGGCCGAGGTCGAGATGGCCGGGAAGCCGGAGTTCGGCCTGCGTCCGGGCGGTGGGATCGGCCCGGCCGACGGCGGAGATCGGATTCGGGTCGTCCTGACCGAACGCCAGGTCGAGCACACCAGCGAGCCCACCCTGCAGGACGTCAGCGAGGCACTCATCGCCGCCGACGGGACGGACTATGGCGTGCACAGCCTGAGCTGGGCTTCCCGTTTTACGGACAACACCCGGCAGGCGGCGTCGTATCGCAAGGGGCGCATCCTTCTGGCGGGCGATGCAGCACACGTGCATCCCCCGCTCGGTGGTCAAGGTCTCAACACCGGTGTCCAGGATGCCGTGAACCTGGGATGGAAGCTGGCCCAGGTGGTCGAGAAGACATCACCCCAGAGCCTGCTGGACACCTACCACGACGAACGTCATCCGGTCGGCGCCCGAGTGTTGCAGAACACCATGGCCCAAGTCGCACTGACCAGCCCCGGCGCCCGTCACCAGGCCCTGCGCAACACCATGACCGAGCTACTCAGCATGGACGAGCCGCGTCAGAGTATCGCCGCCATGATGTCGGGTCTCGACATCCACTACGACCTCGGGCCGGGACATCCCCTGCTCGGACGACGCATGCCCGATCTGGACATCGCGACCGCCGATGGCCCGCTCCGCGTCTATGAGCTCCTGCACGGCGCCAAGCCGGTGCTGCTCAGCCTCGATCAGCCACGCGTCCTCGACATCACACCTTGGACTGACCGGGTCCAGCTGATCGATGCTGAATATGGCGGCCCGTGGGAGCTTCCGGTCCTGGGCTCAGTCAGCGCCCCGGTCGCCGTGGTGATCCGCCCTGACGGGTACGTCGCCTGGGTGGGAGATGGCACCGACACCGGATTGCGCGACGCCCTGACCACCTGGTTCGGAGGTGGAAACTGATGGCTGCCGCGTACGCCGCCCACCCGGAGCGCTTCATTCGCGCGCTCCTTGCCGAGGTAGAGGTCGACGGCGCCACGACGGCTGAAGTACGCTACCTGCGCCACGTTTGAGGAGGTCAGTGACCTTCCGCTTGACACGGTCAGCGTCAACCACAAAGGGAAGTCCCAGGCTGTTGGCCACGCAGACGCTCACCTTCTTGTTCACGGACATCGAGGGTTCCACGGCGATGCTGCGGCGACTGGGGGAGATGTACGCGCAGGTTCTGACCGGTCATCATCGGCTGATCCGGGCGGCTCTCGCTGCGTACGGCGGCAAGGAGATTGACACCCAAGGCGATGCGTTCTTCGCGGTGTTCACCTCGCCGAGCGCCTGCGTGTCCGCGGCCATCGAGATGCAGCGGTCGTTCGTTTCGTATTCATGGCCAGCTGGTGAAGAACTCCGGGTCCGCATGGGCGTCCACTCCGGCGAGGCATCGGAGACGGCAGTTGGACTGGTCGGTCTCGACGTTCACCGCGGTGCGCGGGTCGCGGCCGTCGCTCACGGGGGCCAGATCGTGCTCTCGGCCGCGACGGCCGCCCTGCTTGGCGACTCGATGCCGGTGGGCGGCTCCCTCAGGGACCTCGGCCTCCACCGGCTCAAGGACCTCGGCCGGCCTGAACAGCTCTTCCAGCTTGAGGCCGACGGCCTCCCGGCGGCTTTCCCGCCTCTTCGGTCGCTTGACAACCCGAAGCTGCTGAACAACCTCCCCCCACAAGTGTCGAGCTTCATCGGCCGCGACGCTGAGCTCGCGGAGGTGCGCCACTTGGTCACCACCTCGCGTCTGGTCACGCTCACCGGCGCGGGCGGCGCGGGCAAGACGCGCCTCGGGCTCCAGGTCGCAGCCGGTCTGCTGGATGGCTCAGGCGACGGGGTGTGGTTTGTGGATCTCGCCCCGCTTCAGGACGCGGACCTCGCCGCGGTCACCGTTGCGAATGTGCTGGGCATACCTGAGGACCCGGGCCGCCCCGTCATCGACACGCTCGTCGAAGCAGTCGGCCAGCGGAGCCTGCTCATCCTGCTGGACAACTGCGAGCACGTCCTCGACGCCAGCGCCAAGCTCACGGATGCACTGCTCCGGAATTGCCCGAACATTGTGCTGCTCGCGACGAGCCGTGAGCCGCTGGCCATCGACGGCGAGCGGGTCCACCGGGTCCCCTCCCTTGACACGCCAGCCGACGACGATGACATGGACGCGATCCGCAACAGCGAGGCCGTGCGGCTCTTTACCGACCGCGCGGCCCAGCACGGGGTGCCGCTCGCCTGGGACAAGCGAACCGCTCCGGTTGTCGGGCGTGTGTGCCGGCTGCTGGACGGCATTCCGCTGGCCATCGAGCTGGGTGCTGCCCGCCTGCGCGTCATGTCAGTGACCGAGCTGGACGACCGGCTCGACCAGCGCTTCGCCCTCTTGACGGGCGGCTCGCGCGCGGCCTTGCCGCGCCAGCAGACGCTGCGCGCCATGGTCGACTGGTCCTGGGAGCTGCTGAACGACGCCGAGCGCTATGTGCTCGCCCATCTGTCGGTGTTCGCAGGGGGGTTCGACCTGGCTGCCGTTGAGGCTGTCGCCGCGGGTGAGGAGGTGCTCCAGGGCGAGGTCGTCGGCCTCCTCGGTGCGCTGGTCGACAAGAGCCTCGTGCAGTTCGACGACACCGGCGCCGGGCCGGTCCGCTACCGCCTGCTGGAAACCGTCCGGCAGTACGCCGCCTGGCAGCTCGAAGGGCAGAAGCCGGTGGAAGCAGGGAACGCCCGGATTGCGCATCGCAACCACTACCTGGCTGTCGGGGAAGCGGCCGCTCCGCACCTTGTGGCACGCGATCAGGGGGAGTGGCTGCAGCGTCTCGATCTGGAACTCGGCAATCTCCGTGCCGCGATCGCCTTCAGCCTGACGCAGGCGGACCCTGTGCCTGGCATCCGGCTGGCCGCCTCCTTGCGGGTGTTCTGGAAGGCACGCGGGCACGCCACAGAAGCAGCGGAGGCTCTGCAGGCACTCCTGGCTGCACCGGCCGCCCAGGAGGCGACGCTGCTGCGCGCCCGGGCCCTGGCCTGCACCGCCTACCTCCTCGAGCAGACCGGCGGCTACGCGATCGCCGAGCAATGCTGCGATGAGGCACTGGCGATTGCGCGGGCCGCAGAGGACGACTACCTGATAGCCGACCTGCTGGACGTCCGTGCCTTCATGCTGCTGCGCCAGGGGCGCCAGGCCGCCGCGCTGCCGCTCATCGAGCTGGGCCTGAGCCTGGCGCGCCGCCTCGGGGAGCCCCATCTCACCGGCCGTCTGCTTTCCGTCCGGGCGTTCGCCGTGGACGTCGAGGGCGACCATGTGGGCGCAGCCCGCGATGCTGCCGAGTCCCTGCGGCTCTTCCGTCAGGTCGGTGACCAGCGAGAGGTCGCGGCGATAGTCGGCAATCTCGGGTACGCCGAGCTGTCAATGGGCGATCTGGATTCCGCCCGCACCCACCTGCTCGAGTCGCTGGAGATCTTCCGCGCGCTGAACGACCGCGACGGCATCGTCTACGAGACCTTCAACCTCGGCCTGGCCGAGTACCTCACTGGGTCGCCGGACGCGGCCGAAGCTTACTTCGCGGAATCGCTCGACCTGGCCAGGCGAGTGGGGATGAAGGCGAGCACCGCCTACGCGCTGATCGGCCTGGCCATGGCCGGCAGCGGCAGGGCCGAGAAAGGCCGCTCCGCCCGGCTGCACGGCGCGGCCGACGAGGCCCTGGCGGCACTGGGTGAGACCGTCGAGCCCCTGGAAGCCAGGCTGCGCGATCTCGACTGCCAGCGCCTGCGCTCCGCTATGGGCGCCGAGGCTTTCGAGGCCGAATATGCCGCGGGGCGCAACCTGACCTCGGAACAGATTCTTGCTCTGGCGCCCGGCAACCCGGTCTGATGCCCGGATGAGCTCTAGTTCCGGACAACGACCATGACAGTAAACCGCGTCTGGTCCGGCATGCACCGCAGAGCCTCACCGCAGGCAGAACGGCGGGCCGTGATGACAGCCTTGCCGTCGGTGAGAGCGGTGAAATCGGCCCGCACGGGGACGCAGCCGAGGCCGGGTATGTCAGGACAGCTACTCGGCCTGGATAGCAGCACGGGTGGCCCATCCTGCCGTAGCACGCTTGGCGCCGAGCTGCCGGTCACGTGCCAGTAGCTGCTTGAGAGAATCAGCTCGATCCGATCTCCAGCCCTAGCGGACACCGCCTTGCCATTGGCGTCATCGCGCACCACGATCACCGAAGGGCCGCCAGCGACGGGGCCGCTAGAGTGGGACGCAGCCGTACCGCACCCGGCAGACGTCATAATGCTGACGGCAAATACCGCCACTGCAACCGCCATCAGCCGATGGCCTCGGGCAAAGCCGTGGAACAACACTGGTTCTCCCGTCGCGGACTCGTTATGTCCTTGGACGGCTCCGGCAGGCAGGCGGTTCCGGTAACCGCAACGTGACTACCTAACGTGGCCCGAAAACGCGGCGGTGCGTGATCGCCGGTGGGGAGAGGATGGCCCCGGCAGGGCGCAGCTGGACCTGCTCACGGCATCTTCTGCCATGGTGGCGGTCAGCCCGCCACCATGGCATATCACATGCGCTTGACTACCCGGTCACCTTCAATGACTGCGTGGACACGGAGCCTGCGCCGGCGCCGGGGAACGCCGATCCGACGCCGCTGAAGATCACCAGCGTGACGGTGTACCGCCCCGGCCGGTGGTACACGTGCGTCGGAGACTGGCCCGAACCGGTGGTGCCGTCGCCGAACTCCCAGAGGTATGTCATCACCGGCTGCGCGCTGAGAGTGCCCAGCGCGGAGAAGCTCACTGGCTCTCCTGCCCGCGTGTGATCCGATCCGACGGTGAAGCCGGGGGTGATCCCGCTCTGACCTGTGGTGACGATGCCGCCGTTGCCCGTGGACGTGCCGTCGCTGGCCATGATGGTCAGGCCGACGGAGTAGGCGCCCGCAGACGGGAAGGTGTGCGAGATCGTCGGTGTGGTCTGCTCGATCGTCTGCGCGCCGAAGGCGTCGTTGAACTGCCAGACGTATTCGGCAACCCCGCCCGGTGCGCTCGAGCCGGTGGCGTCGAAGTTCAGGGTCAGCCCGGAGCCCGCGGTGACCGTGAACCTTGCGTGCGGCCGTGCCTTCGTCGGCGTGAGCCGCTGCAGGCACGAATGACCCTGATTGCTCCACTCCTCCTGGAACCAGTAGAAGTGGCCATTGATCACCTGGTTGTACGTGGCGCCGTTGTGCGTCCCCAGCGGGGTGCCCATCTGGCCGACGCACTGATCGCCGATCTCTTGCCCCTGGTTTTGCCCGGCGCCGTTCGTCCAGGCGTCGTTGGGCACCGGATCGGAGACCGATTCGTTCTGCTCGTGGCTGAGCCCGCCGTTGATCTCGCCTCCGGCGATGCTGCCGGTGGGATTGTTCCCGTCCTGACACAAGGGGTTGGTGGCGTCGAACGGGTCGTTGGCATAGATCAGCATCGGCGACAGGCTGGTGTTCTGGTGGTACGCGCAGAAGAACGCAAGGTTGATGGGCTCACCCGCTGAGCAGCCACCGTAGGCTGGATTCGCGCTGGGGTCATTGCTGAAGCAGCTCTCGACACCCGGAGGCGTGAGCAGGAAGTACTCGTGGCTGAGGTCGGTCTTCAGGCCGCGGGAGGCGGCGAACTGCTCGAGTTCTGTCTGGATCTGGGGGTCGGTGAGGCATGCGGTCACCGGCGCGGCCGCCGGGCACTGGGTTGGCGGATACGGATTGGTGTCGACCAGCGCACCGCCGAAGGTCGTCTGGTACCGCGCGAACGCGCCTGTCAGGTCCTTGTACTGGGCCGTAACCGAGTCGACGTTCTGATGGCCGCCACTGTCGTGGGCCAGGTCCTTGAAGAAGGTCTTGAGACCTGAGACATAGCCCGTCGGGTACGCAGACAGGCCTCCCGGGCTCCAGAGCACCATGTAGTCGGTGTTCGACGGCATCACCGGGCCGCCGTTGTAGTCCATGTTGGAGAACACCTGGTCGAAGCCGGTTCCCCTCGCGCCTCGGAGCGGAACGTAGGCTACGGGGTGGGTCGGCGCACGTGACGTCGGCGACGACGTGGCTGCCGCACGTGGCGTCGTCGGCGACGCGGCTGCCGTAGTGATCATCGGCGTGGCCAGCTGGGGCCCGGCGAACGCAACGGCGGCGCACGCAGCCAGAACAATCCCCGTCGGACGGATACGCATGTGTCGTCCTCACCCCGTCCCGCTGTCCGGGCCGGATTGACTCACTCAGGCGGGCCGGGTCAGCCCGCGACGGGGACAGTACCACAGCGGACTACAGCTCCGGAATAGGTCGCTGCCTCGCACTCAATACGGGTCTGCAGACTCTAATCCTCTGGCGGGCCGAATAGGCCAGCACGCATTTGCTGCGCTACTTTCCCCAGCCGCGCTCCTGGGAGGCGACGGCCGTATGCTGTCCGTTAATTGATCGTGGCGCCGTCTGTTCATGCCCGCATCCGCGAGTAAAAAAGGCTCCTAAATTTTGATGCCCGTAGGTGTTTCACCGGCTCCAGTGAGGTGATCTCAACGAAATAGGTTCGGCAGGCGGACTTTATCCGCTCGTATCCAGTGTCAATCGGGTTGCTCCGGTGATCGCTGCGCTGACCTGCAGGGACAGCAGAGCATGATGGCGGGCAGTCATCCGGGCTTCGGCAGGGTCGTGCGCTCAGTTCGAAGGGGTTGCCGGGAGCCCGAACCGGGGCAAGGTGCCCTTGCGTAACGCTGCGGATCCGAGACGGCTCCAACAGATCGGGCTGAGATGCAGATCAGGCTGAGATGTCTATGCCTCGTTCGTCATTCCGCCGGACACAACGACGACCTAACCCGAGCCTGTCGTGCCTGCGAGTTCCGTTAGCCGGCGTTCGAGGAAGCGCCGTTCGGCGCCGTCGTCGGTGAGACCCTGACCATCGGCGAAACCGCAAAGTGCTACACCCAGCCCACTCACCGTAGATTCGGATCAAGCAGGCTGCACTATTTGCGTAGTGTTCTAAAGCTAGCGCGAATCTCTTCTGAGAAGAGTTGCGGCTGTTCCCAGGCGGCGAAGTGGCCACCTTTGTCGAGCGCATTGTAGTGGACGAGGTTGTGGGGGTACGCGCGCTCCGCCCAGCTTCGCGGGGCTTGGTAGAGCTCGCCGGGAAAGACGCTGATGGCGAACGGGATCGAGATGGGTTTGGCGTCGAAGAAGTCCGCCTTGTTCTCTCAGTACAGACGAGCCGAGGAAACCCCGGTGTTGGTCAGCCAGTAGAGCGTGATGTTGTCGAGGATGTCGTCCCGGGTGAGGGCGCTTTCCAGGTGTCCTTGAAGGGGCTGTTCGACGAGCCCGGGCTGGCCGGTGCCGTCGCCGTGATCCAGCATGAATGCCGCGAGGTCGACGGGTGAGTCGGCCAGTCCGTACAGCGTTTGCGGGCGCGTCGTCATGATCTGTGCGTAGGCCACGTGCTTGGCGTAGAAGGTGCTCAGCTGCTCGTACGCGCGTCGCTCCTCGTCGGAGAGATCCGGTGGCGGCGGGTCACCGCGCTGGACGGCCTTGTTGATGGCGGCCGGGGCGGTCCCGGGCATGTTGGAGTGAATGCCGATCAACTCGGGTGCTGCCTGTATACCCATCGCCTGCGTGACGGCCGCACCCCAATCGCCGCCCTGCGCCACGAACTGGGTGTATCCGAGACGTTTCATCAGCGCTACCCAGGCACGTGCGGTGCGGGCGGGGTCCCAGCCGGTGGTGGCCGGCTTGGCGGAGAACCCGTAACCCGGCAGCGAGGGAATCACTAGATGGAACGCGTCCTCCGCGCTCGCGCCGTGCGCCGTGGGATTGGCGAGCGGCTCGATGATCTTCAGCTGTTCGATGATCGAGCCAGGCCACCCGTGTGTGACGATCAGCGGCAGCGCGTTCTCGTGCTGGGAACGGGCGTGGATGAAATGAATATCCAGCCCGTCGATCTCGGTGATGAAGTGCGGCAGGTCGTTCAGTGCCGCCTCGCACTTGCGCCAGTCATAGTCTGTGCCCCAGTAGCGCGCGAGGTCCTGCATCAGCGCCAGCGGGACGCCCTGCGAGTCGTCGCTGACCGTCTCGCGCTCGGGCCATCTGGTCGCATTTACGCGCCTGCGCAGCTCGGCGATCTCTGCCTCGGAAAAACCGATCCGAAACGGACGAATGGTGTCATCACTGCCGGCCTGATCTGCGCCTTCAGCCATACGTTCAGACCTCCTACAAGACCGAGATGACCTAGCGGGCCTACGATGCAGACCTTCATCACTGTGCCCCTTCCGTTTGCCCGGAGCTTGCCCGGCGCGGTCGGGGGCTGACCTCATGTCTGCGGGCCACGCTACGCTAGTCACCTAAAACTAGCAATAATTTTCTAGAATGATCAGTCAAGTTAGCTTTCTGGCCTTTTGTTGTTGTCCTGCTCTACAGATCAGATCATCAGGCGATGGCATGCAGAGCACGCTCCGTGCCCAGTTCCCGCTCCTTGTGGAGCCTCTGATGTGCCGCCTCGCACCTACGGGCGATCGGTAGCGCCCGGAGGCTTGCGCTGCCTCATGCCGGCGGCAGCGGCGGCGACGGTTCAAGTGGGATCGGCGGTGGCTGCAGCTCCCCGAACGCTGCCTCGGCCGCTGACATGGCGCCGTAGTCGGTCGCAAGGTTGGCGTAGATCGAGTAGATCAGCGTGATGAAGATGCCGAGCTTGAGCCACAGCGTGGGCGTGAAGAAGAACAGGGCGCAGATCAGCGGGAAGTTG
Source organism: Streptosporangiaceae bacterium (assembly GCA_036522155.1). Classification (GTDB taxonomy): domain Bacteria; phylum Actinomycetota; class Actinomycetes; order Streptosporangiales; family Streptosporangiaceae; genus UBA9676. The sequence continues at coordinate 342 of DATDGI010000336.1, read as the reverse complement.
ATCAGCCAGTAGATCGCGCCCCACATGTGGACCTTGTACTGGGTGTGCGGGTTGGTGGACAGGTCTTTGAAGAGCAGGTTCATCCAGCTGTGCCGGATCTGCACCGCGGCGTGCAACCGGGCGACGTCGGTGCGCAATTGGCGGACCTCGGCGATCAGGGACTCGGTCTCAGTCATAGCACCAGTATCAGCACGCTCACACGCCGATGAGTACGACGTACTGACGACTGAGATCACTGCAATTAACGTGCAACTATCCAGGCCGAAGAGGGGTCACTGACGACTATCACGGGTCAACGAAGTTGGCTGCTCAGCGTGTTTATCGGCCGCGATCTGTCTAATT
>DATDGI010000335.1:0-3717 GCA_036522155.1 Streptosporangiaceae bacterium | reverse complement strand
CGGTGCGCAACAGGAGCTGGCCAGCATGACCAGGCCGGTCGGGGCGGGCAGCTACCGGGTACTCCGCTCCTACCCCGGGTGGGGGGCGATCGAGGAGCGGACCGTCGAGGTGATCGACGGCTCGCGCCGGCATGTCTACGTCTCGGTCAACTGCCCCGAGCCGGGCGCCATCGCGGACGCCATCGGCCGGGCTGACGGCCGGGGGGTGGTCTGCGATGTGCTGCACTTCGGCGAGCCGATCGTGACCCTGCGGCACGGGCGCACGGTCGGGCACGACAGCACCCGCGGCGTGGTGTACCGCCGGCATCAGGCCCGGCACGTGGCGGTCGTCGCGGACAGCGCGGACGTGGTGTGGGCGGTGGCCGAGAACGGGACCGACTGGCAGTCGGTGACCGGCCGCGACCAGTTGCTCGCCGCGCTGGCCAAGGGCTACATCCGGCACGACATCTACGTTCAGCAGATCTGGAACGAGTTCCACGAGGTGCTGTCCGAGCGGTGGGGCCCGGGCATGCAGCAGCTGGTGGGGGAGCTGTCCGCGCCGCGCACGGGCGCCAAGCGCGCCGTCGCGGACGGCCGCCCCGGCCGCTCCGCCTGAGCACCTGGCTGCTGACCGCCTCGCTGCCGGACCGCTCTCGCGCACAGTTCCGCATGCCTCCGCCGCCTCCGGGCGCCCCGTCACGGAAAGTACTTGCCTTATCGGAAAGTATATGCTTAACTTTCCAAGTGGGAAAGTAATAGCCGAGTAGGCATGGAGGTAGTCATGAGCTACAACGTGGGCCCCGGTGAGGCAGCGCAGGCGCTGACCGAAATCCAGCGGCGGCAGCAGCAGGTCATCGACCTGGCCTGGATCCCGGCCTGGTACTGGTGGGCCGTGGGCGGCCTGATGGTGGTGCTGGCGGTGGGGGTCGACATCCGCACCACGGCGGCGATCGGGATCACGGTCCCGGTGTTCGTGCTGGGCCTGCTGGCGGCCACCGGCTGGGTGGTCGGCCGGGCCTACCGGCACGCGCAGCTGCGCAACGGCCTGGTCGATGGCCGGGCCGTGGTGGCGATCCTGTCGTTCGTGGCCGTGATCGTCGGGGGCACCATCGGCCTGGCCTTTGCCCTGCGGGCGGGCGGGGTGCACTATCCGGCGACCTGGGCCTGCCTGGCGGGCGGCGTCGTGATGGGGCTCCTCGGCCCGGCGCTGAACCGCGCGCTGCGCCGGTTCATGCTCGGCAACCGGACCGGGTCGGCCCGATGAGCGTTGCCCGGTTCGACGAGCTGATCCACGCGCCCACGCGGCTGTCGATCGTCTCCCTGCTGGCCGCGTCGGAGTGGGCCGACTTCAAGTTCATCCGTGACAGTGTCGGGCTGTCCGACTCGGCCCTGTCCAAGCAGCTGACCACCCTGGAAGAGGCGGGCTACGTCGAGATCCGCAAGAGCTTCGTCGGCAAGCGGCCGCGCACGTCAGCCCGGCTGACCCGGACCGGGCGGGCCGCCTTCGAACTGCACGTGGTGGCGCTACAGGAGATCGTGGTCCGGTCCGGGGCCAGCATCCTGCCCCGCTGACACCGCCACCTCAGGGTCTGCGGGCCCGGGGGCGGCGGTCGCCTGCCACACCTCGCTCACCACCACCTGGATGGCGCCCGCGCCGGGGATCGCGATCAGGGCGGCCACGAAGGCGCCGAAGATCCCGCCGACCCAGCTGCCGATGGACGCGCCGATCAGGATGGCCAGCAGGACCAGCAGCGGGTTGACCCGCACCGTCCGGCTCATCACCACCGGGTTCAGGACGTGGTTCTCGATCTGGGTGTAGATCAGGAACACCACCAGCGTGACGACCCCAGCGGTGAACGAATGGGCGAGCGCGAACAGGACCGTGGGGATGCCGGCCAGCGCCCCGCCCACCATCGGCAGGAAGTCGATCAGCGCGACCCACAGCGCCCACAGGAACGCGAACGGGACCCGCAGGGCGAGCAGGGTGACCAGGACCACCACGCCGGCGATCAGCGAGGTCAGGAAGTTCCCCAGCATGTAGCCGGTCACCGACCGGTTGACCCGGCTGGCGATCTCGGTCACCTGCTGGGCCCGCTCCGGGGACATGGCGCGCAGCAGGCCAACCCGCATCTTCGGGCCTTCCAGCAGCAGCAGGACCACCAGCACGAAGATCGTGAGCAGGGCCACCATCAGGGACAGCGCGCCCTTGCCCAGGGTCAGGGCGGGCTTGGCCAGTCCCTGCCCGATGTTCACCAGCCGCGGCACGTTGTTGGCCACCCACTGCTGGATGTGGTACCTGCGGACCAGGTGGCCGAGCCAGCCCCGGCCGTGCTCCGCCGCGCTCACGTAGGTGGGCAGGTCATTGGCGAGGTGGGTAATCCCGTTGGCCAGCGGGTAGCCGAACGCCAGCGCCAGGCCGACGAACACCAGCAGACCCCAGCTCACGACCACCGTCACGGCCCACCCGCGGCGCTTGATCTTCCACCGCTGGAGCGCCACCACCAGCGGGTTCAGCAGCGCGGCCAGGAATCCCGCCATGACCAGCAGCAGCAGGACCTCCTTCAGCCGGTAGAGCAGCTTGGCCGCGAGGTAGACGGTGACCACCACGGCGGCGGTGGCCAGGATGGCCCGCAGCGGGATGCCGCGCGACTCGGCGGCCGCCCACAGCCGGGCCCGCCGGGTCCTGGGAGGCAACGGGTCAGGCACCCGACCATGATGGCAGCAGCCCGCATGGTCATACTCCCGGAGTTGGTGTTATTCCGGGCTTCCGCCGCCCATGATCCGCGACGCGGCTCAGCTGCCTGTCCGCAGCAGCTGGGAGACGCGCTGGGGTGACACGTTCAGCACCTTGGCGATGTCACGCCCCGACAGGCCGGCTTGCCGCAGCCGGCGCGCCGCCGCCCGCGATTGTGCGGCTGCCTGTCTTTGCGCGCGGTCCGCCGCGCTGACCGCGTCGCGTGCGGCTCGGCTCTCCTCGTCGAGACCGTCGCCGATCTCCGGTGTGATGGCAACGGTGAACGCGTCGTCGGCGAGATCCTCGCGGCGGCTGATCAGATCCCGGGCCATTTCCTCGGCATCCCAGAGGGTGCGCGACTGTGTGACGCCGACGCCAGCGATGTGCAGCTCCCAGCCGTGCTCCCAGCGCTTGGCGCGCACGTGGTAGGTCTTCACTGAAGCCATCCCTCTGGCAGGCATTTCAACCGGTCCATAGTGTCGCCAACGACCCCGGCCGAGATCTCTAAGTGACGGGGAATGTCTGCGGTGTGCTGGCCGCCGCACCCGCAGACCCACGTGGTGTGACGGCCCTGGTCACTCTTGACGACGCAGCCGCTGCGACGTAAGGCCCTGATAACGTCCCTGCGTTTCATCGGCTTGGTCATGATTGAAATCTAGCCCCTCTTGACGACAAGATCTAGCCGGGCTTGATTCAGCGGGCCGCGGCCACAGCCGCCTCCCGGGCGCTGATCTCCTTCGGCGACGGCCTGGCCAGGGCGCTGGGCCACCACATCCACCGCCCGATGTCCAGGGTGAGCGCGGTGACCAGCACCGACCGCACGATGATGGTGTCGATTAGCACGCCGATCGCCACCGTGAACCCAATCTCGGTCAGGATGACCAGCGGCAGCGTGCCCAGCATCGCGAACGTGCCGGCCAGCACCAGCCCGGCCGAGGTGATCACCCCGCCGGTCGCGCCCAGGCCGGTGATCGCGCCGGTCCTGGTGCCGGAGCGTTTGGTCT
>DATDGI010000334.1:0-9808 GCA_036522155.1 Streptosporangiaceae bacterium | reverse complement strand
CTGGCTCAGAAGACTGCCGCCATGGCCGTCCAGGCCCTGCTGCTGGCGGCCGTGGTGACCATCTGCGTCTTCACCGGGCGCGCCTTCCAGCTCACCACCAGCCCCGGCCACGTGATCGCCGCCGCGGCCGCGCTGGTGCTGATGGGACTGGACTTCGGGCTGATCACACTGGCGGTCGGCGCAGCGACTGGCCGGCGGGGAACAGCGCTAGCCACCGGCGGCGCCCTCGCCGCCGCCTCATACCTGCTCAGCTCGCTCGCCGCGACCGTTTCCTGGATCCGGCCCGGACGCTACCTGTCGCTGTTCTACTACTCGGTCGGCAACGGCCAGATCAGTACCGGCGTCAGCACCGCCGGCTTCGCGGTCCTTACGCTTGTCGGCCTAGCCGCACTGGCCTCCGCAGCCGTCGCGTTCCGCCTCGCCGACCTTCACTAGGAAGACTTGGGCGAAACGATTGACGAAATCCAGTGAGTGTCCTAATACCCCATCGCCCATCGCCAGAACGGCGGCGACCAGATCCCGCAGCGGTCCGCAGAGATCTGGCTCGGCGGTCAGGGCCAGCGGTCATCTTTCGTCCGCCGCTCCGGGGTCTGAATCCAGCTCAATGGCGGGTGAGACGGCCATCATGAGCAGGATCCGGTAAGGCTCTACGGAACGCATGCCGGTCGCGCCCGCCAGGCCAGCAAGAGCCATCCCAAGAGCCAACGCGGACAGGCCTCGGGCAGCAGCCGCCCACAGTCAGCCACTATTTGGCCTGCTCAAGTGCCTCGTGGGCACTGCTGAGCGATACCCAGCGATGCTCGGAAAGTGACTGGGGGTCAAGGGGTCGCCGGTTCAAATCCGGCCGTCCCGACTGGAAGCCGCAGGTAAGGCGGCTGCATTCGTCTAGACCAGCGACCGCGTGGGGACCAGCGGGGGACCACTCCCCCGGCTTCCGCTCAGGTGGGCACTCAGCGTGCTGACCTTTCCGAATTGCGGCCAATGATGCCGTCGCGCAGGGCCTGGACGAGGACGCGGACGAGTATCGCCAGGCTGTTCTTGATCGTTGAGCGACCGCATCCATCAGCGATCCAGCCATGGACCGCGCGGTCAACCACGCCGTAGGTAGCCGGCCACGACGCGAGCCTGTCCCTGGGCAGGTGGCCGGTTAGTCATCGGAGCGGATGTCGTTGTCGTCGTCGTGGACGACGTGGACCGCCGCCTCTTCGGCGGTTGCCGCTCCGCCGTCGATGCCGACGTCATGCGCGATCAGATCGGGCTCCTGGTCGGGATGGGCGCCCTCATCGTCGGCTACGAGTCTGCCTGCGCGGGGATCGGGGCCGTCATCAAGCAGCAGCCCGTCGATATCTTCGTCCGCAGCGTCCGGGTCTCCGGCGATGTCCTCGGGACGCTCGTCGTCGATATCCGCAGTGATGTCTGGCTCCTCCTCGGCGAGCAACTGGTCCAGCGATTCGCCGGACTCCTGCTCTGACGCTGTAGCCCCGAATCGCATCGCCGACGACCACCGCTCCGGCGTGATGACGCCCCGGTCCAGAGGGTCGTCGCCGGGAGCCCCGTCCAGCGTGTCTGCGGAGTCCTCTACTTGGTAGTCCTCGAGGTCAGCGGATTCGTGGCGGTTCTGGTCTGGCATCGTGTAGCTCCCTTCGGGTGCAAGCGCCTGTCTCGAACCTACTCAGTTGGCCCAGCCGGCCGGCGAGCGCACCCGGCCACGATCGATCACCGCAGTGTCACGGCGGCCAGAGCAGTACCTTGTCGCTGGCCTGCACGGCCACCTCAAACCCGAGACGCCTACCGGGCAATGCGCGCTCTTGCTGCGACTGGCACGGACCCGACGCCGCCAGGCGAGTACTTCGGTGGGGGTGGCCGGGCAGCGGACAGGTGTGCGGTGCCGCGGGCTGGCAGTTGATCTTGTACTGCGCAGGTAGCCGTACGCAGCTGGGAGGCCGCGCTGGCGCGGCAGAGCCCCATCATGAACTGACTGTCGTCAGATCACTGCCATTGAATCAGTAGTTCCGGAGTATCGTAGTGCCCGAAATCGCGTTTCACTATTGAGTGGGTGCCAGTGTGAACCTGACAGTAATTATTGGCTTTGCTTAAGCGTTGTTCGGAGGCGCAGCCGTATCCATCGTTACTTACTTCGGTAACCGAGAGAAAGTTAGAGCTCAAACCTCAAAGCTGAAGGCAGAGGAAGAAAGGATTCGCGTCGAGACCGAGACGCTGCGGGCTAAAAATGTGCGGGCTGACAGCCAGCAGGGAATCGGCCCCGCTGATAGCAGGCAGGGCAGAATACCAGGATGGTTTATCAGCGGGACCTGGCCTGAAGACTACCGTATGGCGCGAGACCGCACTTTGGCTCATAGTGGGAATGCGAGCGCAAGAATTGAGGCCAAGCTGGGCGCCCGTGGTTTCGGTACCCTTATGCAGCAGGTTAGTTCCGTTACTATGCGCGGGAAGAGAATCCGCATGTCAGCGTTCGTCAAGACCGAAGACACTGCGTGGGCGGCACTATGGATGAGGGTAGACGACCATGAATCGACTCTCGCGTTCGACAATATGTCTGATCGCCCGATTAAAGGTACAACTGACTGGCGAAAATATGAGATAGTGCTGGACGTTGATGCAATGAGCAAAGTTCTGGCATTCGGGATCCTGCTGGCAGAAAGGGGGCGTGTTTGGGTGGATGACTTTAACTTCGAGCCTGTGTCAGACGATGTCGCTGTCACAGATACGGCTGGAAGGCACCCGATGCAGCCGGGCCCTTCTAATCTCAGTTTCGACGAATGAGAGATCAGACGGCTGCCACCTTAAGGAAAACCGTGGGACATTCCAGCCCGGAGCCGCGGACGGTTTGGCGTAAACCTGCCCGAAGTGGCTGACGGTTGTGAGTCATGGGCAGGGCGGCTTGAACCGGAGTTCGGGGACGTATTGTTTCCACCGCTGGCCGGTTAGGTTGTTCCTGGCGGTGGCGCAGATCCATCGGATGGCGTGGTTGGCGTTCATATCCCACAGCCGGACCGTCTTGTCGCCGCTGCCAGCGGCAAGGGTGCGGCCGTTGGGGCTGAACGCCACCGACCATACGGGGCCGGTGGGGCCGGTCAGCGGCTGGCCCAGAAGCGTCGGGGAGGCCGGGTTGCTGATGTTCCACAACCAGATCTTGTCGTCGCCGCTCCCGACGGCTAGGGTCCGGCCGTTGGGGCTGAACACCACAGACGAGATGTAGCTGGTGGGGCCGATCAGGGGCTGGCCTAGCGGCGTGGGGTGGGCCGGGTCGGCGACGTTCCACAACCGGACCGTCTGGTCGCCGCTGCCGGCGGCCAGGGTGCGGCCATCAGGGCTGAAGGTCACCGAGTTGACGTAGTCTTCGGGGCCGTACAGGGGCTGGCCCAGGGGCGTGGGGTGGTCTGGGTTGGTGACGTCCCACAGCCGGATCGTCTTGTCGCTGTTACCGCTGGCCAGGGTGCGGCCGTTGGGGCTGAACGCCACCGAGAAGACGACGCCGGTGGGACCGGTGAGGGGCTGGCCCAGCAGCGTGGGGTGGGCCGTGTTGGTAACGTCCCACAGCCGGACCGTGCCGTTGCTGTAGCCGCAAGCCAGCGTGCGCCCGTCGGGGCTGAAGGCTACTGACTGGATGTAGCTGGCGGGGCTGGCGGGCGGCTCGCCCAGGAACGCTGGATGGGCCGGATCGGTGACATCCCACAGCTGCACCGTGCTGCCGAAGCCAGCGCTGGCCAGGGTGGACCGGTCGGGGCTGAACGCCACTGCTGATATGTAACCGGGGGGGCTGGCCAGCGGCTGGCCCAGAGGGGTGGGGTGGGCCGGGTCGGCGACGTTCCACAGCCGCACCGAGCCGTCGGCACTGCCGCTGGCCAGGGTGTGTCCACCGGGGCTGAATGCCACTGACAAGACGATGCCGGTGTGGCCGGTCAGGACGCTTTGCGGGAGTTCCCATAGCCGGGTTGTATGGTCGACGCTTCCGCTGGCCAAGGTATGGCCGTTGGGACTGAAGGCCACCGAGATGACGGGCCCGGTGTGTCCGGAAAGCGGCTGGCCCAGGGGCGTGGGGTGAGCCGGGTCGGCGACGTTCCACAGCCAGATGGTGTCGTCATAGCTGCCGCCGACCAGGGTGCGGCCGTCAGGGCTGAACGCCACCGAGAAGATTTCATCGATGGGCCCGGTCAGCGGCTGGCCCAGGAGCCGGGGGTGGGCCAGGTTGGTGACGTTCCACAGCCGGATCGTGGCATCGCCGCCGCCGGCAGCAAGAACATGGCCGTCGGGACTGAACGCCACCGACTGGACCGACTTAGTTTGGCCGGTCAGCGGCTGGCCCAGGAGCCGGGGGTGGGCCGGGTTGGTGATGTTCCACAGCCGGACCTTGCCGTCGAAGCTGCCGTCGGCCAAGGTACGGCCGTCACGACTGAACGCCACCGACAAGACGGGGCCTACTTTGGTTAGGGCCTGGCCTACGGGCGTCGGGTGAGCTGGGTTGGTGACGTTCCAGAGCCGGATCGTGTCATCGCCGCCGCCTGCGGCCAGGATGCGGCCGTCGGGACTGAACGCCACTGACTGGCTGGAGCCGACGTTGGTCAGCGGATGGCCCAGGGGTATGGGATGCGCCGGGTTGGTAATGTTCCACAGCTGGATCTTTCCGTCAAAGCCGCCACCGACGGCCAGGATGTGGCTGTCGGGGCTGAACGCCACCGACCAAACGTAGCCAACGTGGCTGGCCAGCGGCTGGCCCAGGGGCGTGGGGTGGGCCAGGTCGGTCACGTTCCATAGCCGGATCGTCTGATCCTCGCCACCGCTGGCCAGGGTGTGGCCGTCAGGGCTGAACGCCACTGTGTGAACAACGCTGCGTTGGCCGGTCAGGGGTATCGACAGGGCCGTGTTCTCCGCAGTGACCATATTTGTGTAGATAGCCGGAGTGCGTTTCATGTGGTACGCGGTCACATCGAGTTGGGCTGCGAGAGACGCATCGGTGCTGCGTAGCTGTCCTGCTTCGGCAGTGATTTGATTGAAGACGGCGTTGTCGCGTTCTGCTTGTGCGGTGGCGCGCTGTTGGAACGCGAAGATCGCGGCCGAAGAAGCGAGCAGAGCCAGCACAGAAAGAATGATTATGGCGCTGCGCCGCTGGCGGACGCTGCGGATGGCGGCGCGTTCGCTGGCCTGCAGGAAGTCGCGCTGGGTGCCGGTGAGCGCTGGGTAGCGCGCCGGGTTTGCTGACCATTGTGTGGCCGCCTGCTGGAGGGTGGTGAGGTGGGAGCCCCGGTAGAGGAACGACGGATCGCTGTTGTTGTCGTGCCAGTCGGTGGCGGCGTCGGCAAGTTGGCCGTACAGGATCCAGCTGGCCTGGTCTTCTTCGAGCCAGGCGCGTAGCTTCGGCCAGGCCTGCAGCAGGGCGTCATGAGATATCTGGGCCGTGTCCTCGTTGAGGACTATCAGGCGCTCAGCGGCGAACGCTTCAAGGACGGCGTCGACCTGCGCCTGGTCAGCACCCGGGAGCCCGGAGTACAGGTCGGCCCGGGTTAGCGGGCGGCGGGTGAGCCTGCCGTCGCGGCTGGCAACGGTCATACTGCGGAGTACTTCCCGGGCAAGCGTCTGCTGCGCGGCCGGGAGGGCGTTGTAAACCTTGTCGGCTCCGGTCTGGACGGCGTGGCTGACTCCGCCTGCCTGGCTGTAGCCGCGGTTCGTCAACTGGTCGCCTTCGCGTTTCTCCCAGGTGAGGGCCATTGCCTGGGATAGCAGCGGCAGCACTCCTGCCGAGCCGTCGCCGGCCGTTGCACGCAGATCGCTGAGAATGGTGTCGGTCAGGCTGGGATCGATGCGGAGACCGGCAGCGTCCGCAGGACCGGTGATCGCCATTCGCAGCTCAGATTCGGTCATGGGCCCGACGACAAATTGCCCGTCCTGGAGCGCGCCCGCGAGCTCGGGAAAAGCGGCGCACCGGTCCCAGAAATCTCCGCGCACGGCGATTATTACCAGCGCAGGCGGCTCCTGCTCCGGGCCAACCGGGGTGGTGGCTGCCGCATGCAATGCTGTGATGAATGCCTGCCGCTGAGCCCTCCTTTCTGGGCCGGGATTCAGGGTGAAGATCTGCTCGAACTGGTCGACGATGAGCACCAGCCGTGCAGCGTTGTCGCCGGACGTCTGCTGGGCCTCGTCTTGGCGGACGGCGGCGGCAAGGACTGCCGACCAGGCGGCCAGGTGTGCCTGGTCCGGGTGCTGGACGAGCCCATCGCGGACCGCGACGGTATCGCCGCTGCCAAGTGCTGCCAGGCGTGCGGCCAGTTCAGTCAGCGGGTCCTTGGTGGGCGTCATCACAATGCGGGGCCACTGATTCGATCCCTGTATTTGGTGGCCGCGGGCCAAGATCGGCAACAGGCCGGCGCGCAGCAGCGATGACTTGCCCGCCCCCGATGCGCCCGTGACAACAACCAGCCCGCCGCGGTTCACCCGTGCGGCCAGTTTCACGGCCAGTTCCGTGGCCAGCCGCTCCCGCCCGTAGAACACATCGGCGTCGGTCTCGCCGAAGGGCAGCAATCCCCGGTACGGGCACCCGTGCACCCAACGCGGGCCCCCGTCAGCCTGTCCGGCGCCAGCAGGGCCACTGCCGGTTCGCCCTGCGAGAACTGCTAGATCCTCCAGGACCAGGCGTATATCTGTTGACTGACGGTCATTCTGCTCGATGATCGTCCGGACATCAGCGCCCTGAGTGTCAAGGGTCTTCCGGATTTCCGCGGCTGCCTGCGCGCTCTCCTTGATGAGAAACGCCAATTCACTGAAGTCGGAACTGAGGACGCGGATCGCGGCTATCACGTCACTTCGAACCCGTTCATTGCCCTTCTCCATCGCGGCCCGCAACGCCGTCCCGCCCGCATCAATCTCTTTCAGTACCGACGCGATCTCACCCCGTAGGGCGTCCGAGTGCTCGTCCCCCGCCGCCAGGATCAGCTGGATCTGATCGGCTATCCCCGTCTCCAGATCCTCCCGTGACGCTGTGTGTCCTTCACCACCACCAGGCAGCCGGTCAACTACTCCGGAGACGACTTCGGCCAGGAATCCCCCGCCAACAGCGGCCAGCACGCCGGAGACTGCACCGGTGAGAGGCATGAGCAAGGGGCAAAGCGCGCTAGCGCACAACAGCGACAGGATTACTGCTGGCGAAGCCGCACGCAGCCCGCGCTTGCCGCGGCCCGCGGCCCGCTGCACCCAGTCCCGCACACCGCCCTGCATGCGCTGTATTTCGTCCCCCACACCTACAGGGACGTACCGGCTCATGACCTCTACTGTGGCCCATACCACAGCCTTTGAAAACGGGAATACCGCAGGCGTGTCCGTATTGCCAGCCCGGCCACACTAGAAGGAGCATGGCAGCGGACGTGGTCATGGCAGCGCCCACCACTGCACAAGGCCTTGCCGCTCAAACCGGGTCACCCCAGGCCGGCCACCAGCCTGTCCCCTGAGTTGCTGCATTTCGTAAGACCGGGTCGATGCCTGCTGAGCTACATCAGCGGGAGAATCACATGGAGCCACATCGGGATCCTCCTTCGCATCGAGGGGTCAGGGTTCAAATCCCCTCAGCTCTACCCAGAACCGCAGGTCAGAGCTATGATTCACTGGTCAACCGCCAGTTCCCGCGCACCAGCCGGGCCTGTTCTGGGTGACCGGCATCACCGCGCCCCCGGCCCGGGAGGGCAACGTGTACTGCTGTGCCGTGCTGGATGCATTCAGCTGCAGCGGCGATCAGGCCTCCAGGCAGCGGGAAAGCCAGTCCACACAGGCAAGGCTGCGTCGCTAACAGCAGAATCGTCGCACGTCGCTACTGGTGGGGAACAATAGAGAAGGCCCCTCCATGCATGAGATGGAGGGGCCCGCCCGATCTCGCAGCCAGGACACCGCTATCTCATGCTCGCGTCCCTGCCACTTGACCAGCTACCGAGCCGGATACCCGCCTGAGATCCCAGTTACCCAGTTCCTCTTGCGTCCCGGGTGCCCCCGGGTAGTCCCGTTTTCGGCAGTGAGAGATTTTTACGCCCGTGGCCAGGGTTCACGCAAGGGTTTCTGGTGAGCAATTTCGAGTTCTTTTGGGCATCCACAGATTATCCACAGCTCGGCGGCAGTTATCCCCCTTCAGGCCCGCATTCTCCACAGGAAGTCCACAACAAGGCCACCTGGGCACGACCCTTCGCCTGCCCGGCACCGGGCCGCCGGTGCCCCAGGAGCCGACGCGGCTCATATCAGGTGCCACCAGGAGCCATTCCAAGAGCCAACATGGGCCCACGCCGAACGACGGGCACCTGCGCCAAGCCACCAGTTCTGCTGGTCAGGTTCCTGGTGAGCCCTCCTGAGTCACACCCGGCGATGCCCGGGTTCTGACTGGGGTCAAGGGGTCGCCGGTTCAAATCCGGCCGTCCCGACTGGTAGAGGGCCGTACAGCCGGGGCGTCGTGCTCACCGGCGTGAGCGCTGATACTGGCGTCATGACTGAGACCGAGTCCCTGATCGCCGAGGTCCGCCAACTCCGCGCCGACGTCGCCCGGCTGCACGCCGCGCACACGGCGGTGCACAACCGGCACGCCTGGATGAACCTGCTCTTCAAAGACCTGTCGACCAACCCATACACCCAGTACAAGGTCCACCTGTGGGGCGCGATCTACTGGCTGATCAACTTCCCGCTGGTCTGCTTCCTGTTCTTCTTCACGCCTACGCTATGGCTCAAGCTCGGCATCTTCATCACGCTGGTCTACTCGATCTACGCCAACCTGGCGACCGACTACGGCGCCATGTCAGCGGCCGAGGCGGCCTTCGGGCAGCCACAGCCGCCGCCCATCCCACTTGAGCCGCCGACGCCGGCATGAGGATGTCCCCGGGGGATGCAGGGCTCGACTAAGCAGAGACAGTTCCCCCTGAATCGAGCAGCGACCTCAGGAAATCCTCCATCTTGTCAAAGCCGTATTCCCGGGATGGCTGGACCCACTGGTAGACCATGGCCCGTTCCCGGGTTGCTCATCCAGGTACGCCGGGCGTGGCTCCCGGCAACACGCGCCCCTAAGGTGGACTGATGGCGTCGGTCAGGCAGTTCCAGGTCACCTTCGATTGCGCAGACCCCGAGCGCGTCGCTCGTTTCTGGTGCGAGGTGCTGGGGTACGTCCTACCGCCGCCACCGGAAGGGTTCGCCACCTGGGACGATTTCAATCGCTCGCTGCCTCCTGAGGATCAGGGTTCATGGTTCGCGTGCAGTGATCCCTCAGGTGCGGGCCCGCGACTGTACTTCCAGCGCGTTCCCGAAGGCAAGGTCGTCAAGAACCGGGTGCATCTTGACGTGCGGGTCGGCACGGGGCTCATGGGTGAAGAGCGCCTGGCCACGCTGGAGGCCGAATGTGCACGGCTGATCGCGCTCGGCGCGGTACGCGTGCGGCTGCTTCCTGCCGATGAAGACAACGAGTCGTGCATCGTGATGCAGGACATCGAGGGCAACGAGTTCGACCTCGACTGATTCTCTACTCCACTGCGGCGACGGCTCAGGTCGCTGCCGCCAGCGTGCCGGCGACGGTTTCGGGATCTGCGCAGCCGACGATCCACTCATCCCACGGGGCACCCTCCAAGCGCACCCTCACGCCGCGCGGCGTGTCGCGATGGACGGCGATGAACATCTTCTCGCCATGGCCGCGGACAGTGGCCACGGTAGCGACGCCGGGGAGGCGCATCCCGACCTTGAACCCGACCCCGATCCCGGTCCAACCGTGGGCGTCGTCGACCACCTCGACGCCGCGAACCGCCGACAGCGGCACACGAAGGTCGCCGTGAACTGC
>DATDGI010000333.1:0-29287 GCA_036522155.1 Streptosporangiaceae bacterium | reverse complement strand
AGCTCCGGTATAATCGGACTCGTCTCCATTCGGCACTCGGGTACCGGACTCCGCAAGAAGTCCACGACGAGTACCTGGACCGGCAACGTGCAGCATGAAATAGCTCCAAATCCGCTGTCCGGAAAGCTCGGGGCGGCCCAGCTCGCCTGCGTGTCGTGTGTCGCTTCAAGGTCCTGGCAGTTGGTTTGCGCCTTACAGGCTGAGGTGAAGGCGGAGTGCCTGGTCAAGTTCGCTGATGAGCGCCGCTGGCAACTGGCCGACTCGTTCACCAACCCGCTCGACTGCTATGGACCTGACTTGCTCGGCTTGCGCTTTGGAATCTTGGCGCAGCCCGGTCTGGCTCGCTGGCAGCAGGACCTGGAAGGGGTAGATCCTCGCGGTGTTCGAGGTCACGGGCACCACGGTGATGACGCCGCGTCCCAGCCTGGTCGCTGTGGCGTTGGCGGCGTCGTTACTGACGATGACCGCCGGGCGGGTCTTGCTGGCCTCCGACCCGCGGCCCCGATCGAGGATGACGGTGACAATCTCGCCGCGGCGCATTCAGCCGCCCAGCCCGTCGGCGACGGCGCTGTCCCATGCGGCGGCATCGTCGGAGGAAGCCCAGGGCGTCCATGCTTCCTCGTAAGCGTCCTCGAGCTGAGCCGCCCGCAGCAGTCTTACAGCCTGTTGCACCACCGCCGACCGGGATTCGATGCCCTGGGCCTGTGCGTAGGAGTCGAGGAACTCGACATCTTCTTCCGGCAGGCTCACACTCACTTTCATACCGCCAATCCTACCTGTGGTATTACTAGGGTAGCAAGAGACCATCCGCCGCCCAGCTCATTCACCCCCACGGCACCACCAGGACATCCGCCTCTGCCGCGGTGGGCGCTTGGGGTGGCGAGGCGTCAGGGCCCGGCGGGTCGCTGCGGGCAAGGGCGCCGGCCAGCCGGCAGCGCCCAGCATGTGGGCGGACCAGGTGCGCCTGGCTCCCCGATTGGCTCCCCATAGGCGAACTGAATAGCGGAAATACTCACCTGCTTGCGCCCCGAGCGCGATTCGAACGCGCGGCCTACTGCTTAGGAGGTCGTCTCAGACGCCCGCGCTGCCTGCCTGGTCCCAGGTCGGCCGCCGTATCAGGTTGTCCGGGAGTGACCGCCGATCGCCCTGGTTAACTGCCTCACAGGCACGTAGCGGGCACGGCCGGACCCACGGATTAAGAGACAGGCTTGGCGAGTGTCGAAACCGTCCGAAGCCGTCCGATCCTATGGGTGACCAGCGCCGACGTGTCCGGGGCGGTTGGCGTTTGTACGGTCTCGTGCATCAGCGTTGCTGCCCGGGTTGCTGCTCGCTGACCCTGCCACGTCGGCGAGCCCTGTAGGGCGTAGATGCGTCAGCGGCCTGCCTTGGGCTTCCAGCCAGGTGCGTGCCTTGGCATCATCTACTCGTGGATAGCGACTGGGACTGCTTCGTATCCCGCTGCCAACAAGCGCTGGGCGAGCTGGTCGAAGGTCGGCCGGAACCATTCAAGGCGCTGTGGTCACGCGCCGATGACGTGGTGATCATGGGTGCTTTCGGTGGCCATGAGCGCGGCTGGCAGCAGGTCAGCGCGCGGCTCGATTGGGCCGCTAAGGGCATCAAGGCCACCGATCGGGTTGCGGAGAACGTGGTAACGGTCGTCGGCGATGACATGGCCTACACCGTCGATCTCGAACACATGACCCGGCACGTTGGAGACCACCCGCAGGCCAGGACGCTGCGCTGTACCCAGGCCTACCGCCGCGAGGACGGCGAGTGGAAGGTCGTGCTGCGGCACGCTGACGAGCTTCCCCGCAAAGACGAGGAGCAACGATTACCCGCTTTAGGGCGAGCTGACCTGCCGTTTACAAGTTGGCGGAAGGGCGCAGGCAGGAAAGCATGCGCGCTGCTCGCAACGGCTGTGGCGGTCTCTCCAGGTCCGCTGTAGTCCGGTGCCTTGGCTGCACTGTTGGCTGCACGCGGAAGCCGACCGTCTTACAGAGGACGGCAGCCTCACCGGCTATACCCTTCTGACCTGGGCGGATATGCTCTGAGCGGCTTCGCCGATGGCTTGCTGTTTCGCCATGGTTGCACGACAGTCACTGCGCAACACTGGTCGGCCACACCGGTGCCTTGGTACCGACCGACTTGCTGGAACGCGAGCTTGAGAGACGGTTCCCGGGTGTACACCGTGCGCCGTCCCGGTCACGGCCGTGAACTCATCCGCCCCGTTAGGGTAAGGCTGATGACCGGGCTAGAGACCAGCGCGGGGCCGCCCCGGCTGGAGGCAGTTGATCTTATTGGCGTGTGTTTCGACGGCATGGGCCGCCCCGGCGGCCAGGCACGGGCACCTGCGGCGCTGCGGGAGGCTGGCCTGGCGGCGGCCTTGCGCGGGCGGGCGAGCGTGGCCCCTGATGTCATCGTCTCAGCGCCCGTCCCGGTACGCGGGCCGTCAGGATTGCTGAATGAGCGCGCGCTGCTGGAAATGGCGGGCATGCTGTCCGGCCGGGTGCGCAGCGCACTGGCCCGGGGGCGGTTCCCGCTGGTCTATGGCGCGGACTGCGCCGTGCTGCTGGCGGCGGTGCCTGCGCTTGCCGAAGCGGCGGGCGCGGCTGGCCTAGTGTTCATCGACGGTCACGAAGATGCCACGCCGATGGAACTGTCGGCATCTGGCGAGGCGGCCAACATGGAGGTGGCCATGCTGCTAGGCCTGACCGGCCAGCGGGCACCGGAGCCATTGCGAAGCGGGGTGGGCGTGCTGCGGCCGGAGGCGACCGTCATGCTGGGGATGCGCGATGACCTGTACCGCCGCAAGATCGACGTCCCCACGATCGCCGACCGGGTCTGCCTTGTTCCCGCAGTCGACCTTCACCAGGATTCATTCGAGGACGGCCGACAAGCCGCCGCGCAGGTCGCGCTCCAGGCTCCCGGCTGGTGGCTGCATATCGACTTCGATGTGCTCGACCGCGAGGAGTTCAGCGCCTGCGGCGCGGCGGGCGAGGTCGCGCTGCCCGGCGGCCTGTCGTGGGCCGAGCTCACCGACCTGACCTCGTCGGCGCTACGCGTTGGTGGCGTTCGCGGGTGGAGCCTTGGCGTGTACAACCCCGACCTTGATCCACAGCGCCGAGCGGCTGAACGCATCGTGAACTTCGTGGCTGATGCCACCAGCGGCTGGGCGTAAAGTTCCGGGTGTCAAATTCGCACGACGGTCTGCCCGGCTTCGTTGCCAACCCGCGAATTACAGTAAGAGACAGGCTCGGTCACCCTCGACACTGTCCGTCCGTCCGGAGCTTCGGCTGACGAGGGCATTCTCATCCGAGCCGGTGTGCGCCTGTCCCAAGTAGTACATCGGTGTTGCTGCTCGCGTTGCTGCTCTCACATGCACCGGCGGCCTTCTTCGTTCCGAACTAGCGGCATCCCTGGGCGTTTGGCTGTCGTCCCAGCTCGGGCGGGCTGTCACTAACCGCTCGGATGTGTAGTTGGGCGCGACCGTTGCTGTACTCGGCTGCTGTACGGTGCCGCTCTGACTCCTTGTTTGCAATAGGGGTGGCCACACCCATCAGGCCTGGCTCTTCAGCCTGGCAGCGCGAGGAGTCACATTCCGAAGGGGCCATAGTAGTTCCCGCGCCCGTCTTCCCCCACATTCTCTATTGCGCGTAGCAGCTTGGCCGCTTGGGCCGCCACAGACTTGTCGTGGTCACGTGCCAGCTTCTGTGCAAGGTCAGGAGGCACGGCGCGCGGCTCTATCTTGGCTACCTCCAGCAGGTCCGTCGCCGCATAGTACCGGTCCTCCCGGTCCAGGCTAGCCGCCATCCGGTCGAAGATTGCGCGGGCCGCGGCGCGGCGCAACAGCAGTTGTTTCGCACCGGCTCTGGCTGCGGCATGCACGTACCAGTCCTCCGCACTGGGCTGAGTAAGTCTGGCTAGCAGGGGGACGGGCACGCGGCCAGGAATTGACTCTGCCCACTGCCACAGCAGCACCGCTGCGCTACTGCGCAAGGAAAAATCGGCAGAGCGGGCTAGGGCCTCCACGTCCTCGATCTTGGTCAGCATCGGGTCTAGCCGGTCGGCGGCCTCAAGCAGTGAGCAGGCGAGCAGCTCAGACGTGTGATCCTTGGTCGTTGTGGCCACGTTGATGATTGCCTCGACCGCGGCCGCCTGCTGATCTCGGGAAAGATGCATGAACCAGCCTGTCGCACAAACCCAAATGTGTCTCGTATCGGAGGTTGTCCCGAGTTCCGTGGAACTTCAGTGGCGGCCCTTTGATCATCAGGCTGCTTTCTGGTCCTCATTCTGGCTTACGGTGGTGACATTCCTGAAGTGCGCGTCGAGTGCGGCGCGGAGCTTGGGCAGGTGCAGGTGACCGTTGACGCGCCGGAACTGGTGGCCCGCCTCGGCCATCCCGGCAGCGCACCAGCGCAGCGCCATCGTGCCGTCCCGCCACCGCTTGACGTTCTTGGAGTGCTCACGGCAGATCCCGATCATGGATTCGATGGTGTTCGTGGAGCGGAGCGTGCGCGCCAGGGTGGGCGGCACGCCCAAGCGCAGGATGGTCAGCGTCTCGGCCATGCCTTCCCGCAGCGACGCCGCGGCGCCGGGGTGGGTCTTGCCCAGCTCAGCCGCCAGTTCGGTCAGCAGCCCCTCAGCCTTCAGCGCTGATTCGGCGTGGTAGGCCTGGCGCATCCGCCGCTCGGTCACGGCCCGGAGCTTCCCGGGGAGCTTGTCCTTTACGTTCCGTATTTTGTGCTCTTGGCACCGATGGATGAGCGGCTTGCCGAACACGTCCTTCACCGCCCGGGACAGGGCCTTGGCCCCGTCGAGGATGGCCAGGACCGGCCTGGTGACGTCCAGGCCGCGGTCGCGCAGCCCGGTGATCAGATCGGTGACCAGGGTGGCGTTCTCGGTCGAGCCCTCCTCCACGGCGAGGGGGTGCCTGGTGCCGTCGATGCCGATGCCCAGCGCCACCACGCAGGTGTGCTCGCCGAAGTGCACCCCGTCGACCATGAACGCGACCAGGTCCAGGTCATCGAGCCGCTTGCTCATCAGCTCCGCCAAGGCGGTCTCGGTGGCGGCGGCGAACCGGCGCGACACCGCCGGCTTGCTCACCGGCACGGCGGCGTCCCCGGCGGCCTGCCCTGCTGGCTCCAGGCCGCGAACGTACCGGCGTGACGACAGCCCGGCCAGCATCTTCTCCAGCGCGAGCTGCCCGAGGATCTCGGTGGAGGAGAACAGGCCGTAGGAGGGCAGGTGCAGCTCCCCGGACCCGTCCGCGGCCCGCACCCGGGGCCGGGTCACCGGCAGCCGGCGCCCGCCGAGGGTCACCGGCCCCGCCCCGGCGCCATGCCGGTACCCGGCCCGCTCGCGGTTGTGCTTGCCGTCCGGGCCACACAGCCGCTCGGTGTCCTCGGCGAACATCGCGGCCATCACCTGCAAGCCGGTCCCGGCGGCCAGGGCCAGCAGCCCCTCCTTCGCCGATTCGGCGATCTCGGCCATCGACACGATCACCTGCTCCGGGACGGCGACCTCCGCCGCCGGGTCAGGCTGGGCACGGCGGGACTTCTTCTGGTAGGTGTTGCTCACGGCGGTCCCTCTCCTTCGGGTGTTCTTGGTCGTTCACCCGTGGCCTACCACTCGGCAGGCTCCGGGTGAGGGACCGCCACTCTCAAGTTCTACGAAGACCGGGACATCCTCCTCGTATCGCGAGATGGAGCGTTCTGAGAGCCTGTTGCATCCGAGGTCTGCGCTGGTCATGGCGGTGCGGAGCAGCAGCCCCACGCTGCCCACCGCGTCGAAATCTCGCAATATGAGACGTCCAAGCCTTTGTGCGACAGGCTGGAACAGGCGATTTACACGGCGTTGTGCTTCTTCATGGCCACCGAGGTCCAGGTCATCAAGGAGTTGCTCTACATACAACGCAACATCTGCCGACATCTGCGAGCCTGCCTGCTGCGCCGTGCGGGTAGCATCCTGCCGGGCGATGGCCTCAAGGATCTTGTTGCCAAACTCGCGCACCGCATCATGAGTTTGTTGGCGAGTCATCTTGTGGTTCAGCTGATTGGCCAGCGGTTGCAGCGGCCCACCCCGCGAGCCACGGACCATAATCTGCCACAGCAAGTGATCGGTTAGCTTCTCGGCCAGCACTGCGCCAGAAACACCTAGCGCATCAGCCGCAGACTGCCCCGTGCCGGTCAGGCTGGCATCATCCAGGACCACCAACTGTTCGGCGATACCTCCCTGCAACGCTTCCGTCACCGTCTTGTACCCCGGCCAGCGGAGCGTCCGGCACCGGGTTGCCGAAAACCTGGCTGGTTTCGAGCGCCACCTGCTCGGCCTGCTCGTCATCGTCTGGGCGCAGCTCGCTGGCGGTCAGCTGAACCGCCGCGGTGGCGGCCGACCGCAGCGCCCGCTCCTGGTCAGTACCAAGCAAGGCCGTCGTTAGCCTCTTGCGGCCTGCATCGGCGATCAGTCCGATGAGCCAGGATGCAAGGTCGTCAGCAACGAATACCACGTCGTCAGTGTCGCAGCCGCAGCAATTCCTCGTTCGGTGACTCCCAAGTTGAGTAGTTGACCGCTTCCTTATCAGAGTGTCGGCTCTCTCGCCCAGACGCTGGCTTTGGCCTTCTGACCTGCGGTTCATATGCCCGGCGGCTCTCTGGACTGCCCTAGGTTGTCCCTCATTTTCCCAGGTCGGCCCGAGCCTTGTAGGGCCACTGTAGGGCCAGCCCTAGGGATCGCACTCCGCTACCCCAGGTGGTGTACGGTTCCGCCGGTAGCCTTCGGCGGCCATACTGGTTCCGTGGAAGAGAAGCCGCTCAGCGACTCCGGGGACCTGGATGCGATCGCTGACGAGGTTGAGGCTGGCCACGGACCAGTGGCCCTGGTGCGCCCCGGCCATCGTCCCGTCGTCCTGGTCTCCGCCGAGGAATGGCAGCGGCTAGACGAGTTGGAATCGGCGGAGTCCACAGCATGGTGGCGCCGCGACGCGACCGACCGGCACACCGCATCAGGCGAGAGACCCGGTGATGGTGAGGACGAGCCGGGCCTGGATGAAGCTGAGTTCCGGCGCCGCTTCGCCCACCTGCTCCGCAGCACCGGCGCTGCGTGACCGAGCCGGGTGGCCGCTGGAAGCTCGACGTCCGGCCGCGCGCCCAGCGCCAGCTGTCTAGCCTTCCCGAGAAGATCGCCACCGCGGCCGTGGAGTTCATCGTCGGCCCTCTGCTCGACAGCCCCCGTCGGGTTGGTCATCCGCTTCGTGATGAGTATGCAGGCCAGCACTCCGCTCGGCGTGGCCAGGACTGGCGGGTTCGGTACCGGATCGACGAACAGACTCACACTGTCCTCGTGCTCGACATCTCTCACCGATCGGCCACCTACGGGACATAACCCGAACGTGCGCGGTTGACCTGCCGTTTACAAGTTGGCTATCTCGCCCAGCATGCCCGGTTGGCCGCCCTGGCCGGTGGGGCCGGGAGTCTGCTGCTGTTCGCCAGGGTCCGGGGGCTTGGCTGCACGATCCGGCCCTTTGACCGCCCGCGCCGCTGAAGGGGACGGCCCGCGTCCGGTCCGGGCTGGCTCGGGCCTGGCCCTTGATTGCTGGCCGGAGGGGGTGCAGAGGCTCCGCCGCTCAAGGGTGGGTCCTGAAGATGCTTTCTGCGAAGCGCTCTTTGAAAGGATCTTTGGGTGCCCTTGACGGAGGAGGGGCATCCCCGGACACTGAGCGGGCTGTCCCCGGATCTGAGCCCACCGGCAATCATGTACCTGCCGCTGTGAGCCGTAACGTTGCCGGAACGATCCGGGCGTAGCGTTGCCCCCTGTGGGGGGTCAAGCGCACCCAGCAGCCGGGCACGGGCCGGTGACCGCGGGCACGGCGAGGCGCCGGTCCCGGATAACGGCCCCAGCGGTTGCTGCGTGGTCGCTGGGTGTGCTGATTTTCCTCCTGTTTGCCGCCAAAGTGCCGCTGGATTCTGCGACCTGGTGGGCGGGGACCGGCAGCGGCGCGAATCTCGCGGCCTTCATCGCTGTGCTGCCGACGGCACTCCTCGGGTTCGTCGTGGCGCGGCGCCAGCCCGGCAATCCACTGGGCTGGATGTTTCTCGCGCTGATGGCGCTGCTAGTGCTTGCAGATGGCGGGGGGGACTACGCATGGCTCAGCTACCGGCTCGGTCATCACCTGCCGCTGGCCGTGGTGGGCGTGTTCCTCGCCCCGGCCTGGGTCTGGCTGTTGGTAACACTCCCGCTGATGATCTTGCTGTTCCCGGATGGCCGGCTGCCCTCGCCCCGGTGGCGGCCGGTGCTGTGGGCCTACCTGGCGGTGGCCGCGTGCTGGCCGGTGAGCATCTATGCGGTGACGATCCGCGCCGTCGCCGCGGGCGACATCCACCTCGCACCCGGCGGTGACCTGCGTGCGGTGGACAACCCGGCGGGCAGCTCGGCGTGGCTGGGGCCGGTCGAGGCGGTCATCGTACTGGTGCTGGCGGTGTTCTGGCTGGCGTTCGCGGCCAGCCAGGTGCGTGCCTGGCGCCGCGCCGACGGCGACCGCCGCCAGCAGCTCAAGTGGCTGGCCAGCGGCGGGGCCGTGTGCATGGCTGGCCTGGCGGTCATCGCCATCGTGGGGACCCTCGGCCCTCAAACCCTCGGCCCTCAAGGGTCACCGCCACCCGCCTTCCAGGCGGTGCTCGACGTCGCAACTATCGGCCTCGCGGCGCTGCCGGTGTCGATCGGGGTGGCGATCTTGAGGTACCGGCTGTATGACATCGACCGGATCATCTCCCGCACCCTGGCCTATGCGATCGTGACCGGCCTGCTGGTCGGGGTGTACGCGGGCCTGGTGCTGCTGGCCACCCGGGTACTGTCATTCCACACCCCGCTGGCGGTGGCCGCCGCCACCCTGGCCGCCGCGGCACTGTTCAACCCGCTGCGGCGCCGGGTCCAGCGGGCCGTGGACCGCCGGTTCAACCGGGCCCGGTACAACGCCGACCAGATGGTGGCCGCGTTCGCCGCCCGCATTCAAGACGCCGCGGCTCTGGACTCGGTCCGCGATGATCTGGCCGGTGTCGTATACCAGGCCCTGGAACCGGCCCATGTGTCGGTATGGATCAGCGAACGCGCATGACGCCGGGTTTGGCGGTCACGGCGAACTGGACCGCGGCCCGCGAGAATGACGGCTGCACGCAGTTCCGGTCAGCGTGGCGCATGAGCTGTCTTGGTCTGTGTGGCCTGCGGCTGTGGCCCGGCGCGCGACGGCCGGGGCCTCCCCAAGGCCGGAGGCCGACGCTGACGCCGGGCCAGCGGCGCCGCAGGCGCCGCCTTGATCTATATAAGGCCAGATTCGGCAACGCAACCGCGAAGACCCGCGAAACGGCCGCGAGAACGGCAGGCGCCATGTCGCGAGTTCCATGCCATGCCACCATCGCGTGCCTGCGGAGCTCCTGCCTGGCGCCTGGAACATGTGATTTGGCTCACATCCATTGCGGACTGGCGGACTGTGGCGGACTGCTGCGGACTCTGGTGGACACTCATGGACAATCCTCGCCGGGTCGGCCCCTGCCAATCTGGTTTGCTCCGGTCTCGGGATGGGGTAGACAGTAGGGGACGCGAAGAGCGGAACCTGCCCATGGTGGCGGGCTTGAAGCCCAAGGTCCACCGGCATAGCTAATGGCCCCTCTTGGGGCGTGATCTTGACGATGCGGCTTGGCCGCGGGGCATGAGCCCCTGGGTGACCCGCCCTATCTGCTAAATCTGCCAATCCTGCGGGCGCCTTTCCTTTGATTCGGCTGCGAGCGCAGTCAAAGCGCCGCTTGCTGCGCGGCTTTCGCCTGAATGGCCGTTGCTGGCCATAGGCGATTGAGCCGGATAGCGGGCGGTGGGGTGGCTTGCTGCTGCCCGTCGATTTGCAAGGACGATCTTAGGAAGGAGCCGCCTGGTGGTCGGACGCCATACTCGCGCTGAGCGTGCCGCCTGGCCACTGGCGCGGGATGTGGTCAAGGCGGTGGCGCTGGATTATGGCGCGTGCATCCGACCGGTGCAGCTGCGCAAGACCAACCTGGATACCGGAGAGGTCGAACAGGTGCTGATCCCGTGCGGCTCGACGCTGGCCAAGGTCTGCCTGCCGTGCGCCGAGCGGGCCAAGGTACTGCGGGCGGTGCAGTGCCGGGAAGGCTGGCACCTCGAGGACGAGCCAGCCGCTGATCCGCGCCCGCCCGACGACTACCAGAAGTGGCTGATAGAAACCCTGGCCGATCTGCATTCTGGCAGCGATCAGCCCCCGGCTGCCGACCAGGACACCATCGGACTCGACGATCTCATCGATGCGCTTGAAGAGGAACTGGCTGCAACCGGGGTGCGGGGCCATCCCGACCCCAGTAACAAGAAGGATGGCGGGTCTCGTCCGGGCGACAGAAAGCGACCGCGGCGGCATCGGTCGACCCGTCGGCGCCAGGATGCCCCGGATCTGCCCGGTCGCACGATGAACTCCTCAACGGTGGGCCGGGTCTATCCCGGCCGCAATGGCCAGCTCTACCGGCCGTCGATGTTCATCACCTTGACCTGCCCCAGCTACGGCCCGGTCCGCGACGATGGCACCCCCGTCGACCCTGACGGCTACGACTACGAATCCGCAGCCCGGGATGCGCTGCATTTCGCAGCGCTGTTCGACCGGTTCATCCAGAACTTGCGCCGCTTCGCCGGGTTCGACGTGCAGTACTTCGCCGCTGTCGAACCCCAGCGGCGGCTGGCTCCGCACCTGCACATCGCGATCCGCGGCACCATCTCCCGGGCCGACCTCCGCAAGGTGCTGGCGGCGACCTATCACCAGGTGTGGTGGCCCGCCACGAGCGAGGTCCACTTTGACGATGATCACCGTCCGGTGTGGCATGAGGCTTCCGGCCGCTACCTGGACCCGGAGACAGGGGAGTTTCTCCCCTCCTGGGATGAGGCCCTGGACGCGATCGGGCCGCACGATCCGCCCCGGCACATGGCCCGTTTCGGGCCCAAGTTCGACGCCCAGGGTGTCCTGGCCGGGTCCAAGGACGCCAGCCGGTGCATCGGCTACCTGACCAAATATCTGGTCAAGCAGGTCGCCGAATGCCACACTCCGGAAACCGACGCCCAGCGCGCCCACGCCGGTCGCCTGATCGAAGCACTGCGGTACGAGCCGTGCTCGCCGACGTGCGCGAACTGGCTGCGGTATGGCATCACGCCGAAGAACCCCCGGCCCGGCTTACTGCCCGGAGCATGCAAGGGCAAGGCGCACCGGCACGAGCACCTGGGCTACGCCGGGCGCCGGATCCTGGTCTCCCGCAAGTGGTCGTGCAAGACCCTGGCCGACCACCGCGGCGACCGCAAGGCCTGGCTGATGGAGCAGCTTGGTCTTTCGGCAACCGACGACAACAGCCGTTACCGCTGGCAGCGTGTCACGCCCGCTGATGAAGACTATCTTCCGCTGACCCGGCGGCTGATGCTCGTGGTCGAGGACCGGATGCGCTGGAAACGCGACCTGGACGAAGCCAGGCGACGAGCAGCGCCCCAGCCGGATAAGCCTGCGGCGACCAGGAGCGCGGCATGAGCCCGGAACCACCGCTCGGGCAGGGGACGCGCATGCTCACGCTGGCCGAGCTGTGTCAGTGGCTCAACATCACAGAACGGCACGCCCGCAAGCTGGTCGCGCGCGACGCGATCCCCTACCGGAAAGTGGGACGCCTGCTGCGCTTCGCCGAGCAAGAGGTCGAACAATGGTCCTGTCCTCCTGCCCGGCCCGGCCGATCCCCCGAAGCGCCCAACGCCCCCAAAGTTTCGGCAACCCTGCCGCGGGCTCGTGCCCGCGCGCCGGTGGTGCTGCCCAAATCGCTGATCGACTGGCCGACAGAACAGGAGAATCACCATGCCCAACGACGCTCGGCGTGACCTACCCAAGGGGATCACCGCTAAGACCCGTAAGCACGGCAGAGGACAGGTGGCGGTGATCACCCCGGACGGGACGCCGGTCTACCGGGTCCGCATGTGGGATCCGGTGCTCAAACGGCAGATCGAGCGCACCGCCGAAGGCCTCGACGCCGCCGCTCGGCTGCTGGCCGACTTCAACGAGGCCAAGCGGCGTCCCGGGCGGCTGCAGCCCGAGCGGATCCGGCTCGCTGACGTGGCAGCCCGCTACCTACTCGCCTACCGGGTCAAACGGGACGGCACCCCGCGGCCGAAATCGTCTCTGGCCAAGGAGCGCACCTGCCTCAACGTCTACATTCTCCCGGCGCTGGGCAACGCCTGGATCGGCGACCTCGACCTGCCCGAGCTCAATACGACCATCCGCAACCTGGCGCTGCAAGACGGCCGCCCGGCCTCGGCCAGCACCAAAAGCACCGTGGCATCGGTATTGCGACGGCTGTTCGCCTGGGCACGCGAGGAGCGGATCATCACCGCCAATCCCGCGCTGGAACTGCGCACCGGCTGGGGCAGCTCAGTGCGCCGCCGGGTCGTGATCCCGTCCATCCCGCAAGTGCTGCGGCTGTCGGCGGCGCTCGATCACTTCAAGCCCGGCCTGGGTGACGTTGCGATGGTGTTGGCATTCACCGGGCTGCGCTGGGAGGAAGCTGTCGCCGTCCCGGTGAGCAACGTCAACCTGCACGCGCAGTGGATGATCATCGACCGTACCGCCAGCGAGTCCGGCGGCCGCCGGGACGTGCGCGAGGACATGAAGACCCGAGCCGCCGTCCGCACCGTGATGATCCCCGACATCGCCATGCCCGCAGTCCACCGCCTGACCGGACGCGGCGCCCCAGGCCGGGACCGCAGCGGCGGCACGCTCTACGCCCGGCTGATCAACGGCGACCGTGGCGGCTACCTCGGCTACGCGACCTGGCGCAAGTACCTCCGGTTCGCCCAGGGCTACACCGCCGCCCACCCCGACGGCGCGGTCAGCTACACAGCCCATGAGCTACGGCACGTGTGCGCCTCCCTGCTCATCGCCTCCGGCGCATCCGACATGCAGGTCGCGCGGCAAATGGGGCACAGCAAGATCGAGACCACCAAGAACATCTACGGGCACCTGTTCGCCCAGGACCGGGCCGCCATCCTGCACGCCCTGAACCAGGCCGTGAGCCGCCTGCATGCCTACGAAAGCAACGACCCGGATACCAGCGCGAGGGCGCAGCCGCTGCCTCCTGACTCCGCCGAATGGCCTTCCAGCCCTACATGTTCTAGGGCCACCGCTCTGGCCGCTGTAGGGGCACAACGCTCTGACCTGGGTGGGGCTACCTGGACTTGAACCAGGGACCTCTTCCTTATCAGACTGTCTCGCTCCGGGCCACCCGCGTGCTCGCAGCTCTGTCCAGGTTGGTGTGCTCCTGGCTGCCTATGATTGACCTCAAGTGACTGCCTGATCGGCACGCAACGGGCACGTCGGCGCCGGTCGGAGGTTGTCCCGAGTCCCGTGGAACTTCGGTGGCGGTCCCGGTGATCATCAGGCCACTTTCTGATCCTCATTCTGGCTCACGGCGCTGACAGTCCCGGTGAATGACGCGTCGAGCGCGGCGCGAAGTTTCTGCAGGTGCAGGTGGCCGTTGACGCGGCGGAACTGGTGGCCGGCCTCGAGCATGCCCGCGGCGCACCAGCGCAGCGCCATGGTTCTGTCCCGCCAGCGCTTGACGTTCTTGGCGTGCTCCCGGCAGATCTCGATCATGGACTCGATCGGGTCGGTCGAGCGCAGCGTGCGCGCCAGGGTGGGCGGCACGTCCAGGCGCAGGATGGTCAGCGCCTCGGCCATGCCCTCGCGCAGCGACGCGGCGGCACCGGGATGGGTCTTATCCAGCTCGCGGGCCAGCGCTTGCAGCCCGGCTTCGGCTTTCAGCGCGGACTCGGCGTGGTAGGCCTGGCGCATCCGCTTTTCCGTCACCGCGCGGAGCCGCTCGGGCAGCCTGTCCCGGACATTCCTGATCTTGTGCTGCTGACATCGTTGAATCAGCGGCTTGTCGAACACGTCCTTCACCGCGCGCGACAGCGCCGTCGACCCGTCGAGCACGGCCAGGACCGGCCGGGTGACGTCCAGGCCGCGCTCCCGCAGCCCGGTGATCAAACCGGTGACCAGGGTGGCGTTCTCGGTGGAGCCTTCCTCGATGGCCAGCGGGTGCTTGGTCCCGTCGATGCCGATGCCGAGCGCGACCACGCAGGTGTGCTCGCCGAAGTGCACGCCGTCGGCCATGAACGCGACCAGGTCCAGGCCGGACAGGTCACGGCTCATCAGCTGCTCCAGCGCGGTCCCGGTCGCGGCGACGAACCGGCGCGACACCGCCGACTTCGACGTCGATGCGGCCGTGTTCTCCACCGCCTGCCCGGCCGGCTCCAGCCCGGCGGTGTAGCGGCGCGACGACAGGCCAGCGAGCATCTTCTCCATCGCCAGCCGGCCCAGGATCTCGGTGCTGCTGAACAGGTCGTAACTGGGCAGGTGCAGCTCCCCGGACCCATCAGCGGCCCGCACCCGCGGCCGCATCACCGGGATACGCCGCCCGCCCAGGGTGACCGACCCGTCCCCGCTACCGTGCCGGTACCCCGCCCGGACGGGGTTGTGCTTGCCGTCCGGCCCGCACAGCCGCCCGGCGTCCTCGTCGAACATCGCCGCCATCACCTGCAGGCCAGTGCCCACGGCCAGGGCCAGCAAGCCCTCCTTCGCCGACTCGGCGATCTCAGCCATCGACACCATCACCTGCTCCGGCACCACGACCTCGCCCGGACACAAGTCAGGCTGGGCACGACGACGCTCTTTCTGGTAGGTGTTGCTCACGGCGGTCCCCTTCCTTCGCCGGATGACTTGGCAGTTGCCCGACACCTACCACCTGGCAGGCCACGGGCGGGGGACCGCCACTCTCAAGTTCTACGAAGGCCGGGACATCCTCGCCGGTCGGCGTCTTGATGATTGTCACCAGAGCCGCCGTCTGGCCGTCTACCTGCGGATTCGCTGGGCGCCCCGAGCAGGATTCGAACCTGCGGCCTACTGTTTAGGAGGCACTTCCATGGGGTCGCCAGGCGGTGCTGTCTGGGGCCTGACATGGCGTCTAGCTGCACAGACTCGGGCTGTATATAGCCCAGCATCGCCCGGTGCCTGCGGCTGTTGGCTCCCCGTTTGGCTCCCCAAGATCCCGCACTCTTCGTAACAGGCCGGGCGACCGAACGCGGCGCCGAACCCCTCAAATCGGCAAGGACTACAGCCCTCGAGCCAGCGGATAAGACTTGTCCCTGGCCGGGGCCACGGGGCCGGGTGCAAGCGAGACAACGGGATTGGGCCCGCGCCGATGCCTACGGGGACGAGCTTTGCCATACCTCCCTGCCACGTCCAGGCCGTTCGTCACCCAGTCCGCCTGGGAGACGACGCACAGGGCGCTCACGGGTCAGGCCCACCGGCCCGCGGCATAATGGCGAGCTTGGCCAAGGCGACACGAAGGGTATCGGGACAGCCCACGAGCCGCCAAGTAATGCTCACTCATGCCGATGAGCGGGCACACTCGCCGCGATGGGCCTGGCTGTCGCTCCACTGGGCGATCAGTGGTTGCGGGGATCCGGTCAGGCACGAGGACCGGGCTTCGCCCTACGCCCGATACGCCGACATTCCCATCGAGCCGCGGCACCGGTGGCGGCAGCTGACCCGGGTGGCTAGGCTGCGCGACCATGACCGACCAGCAACCGCGGTGGCCGATGGAGCGGCGCACGATGCCAGCACACCTTGCGGCGGAAGCTGCCGCTCATCCCGGCGGCTGGGTGTATGAGATCGACGGCTCCATGGTCAGCAACCCCGACGGCTACGTGCCCGCCGAGGCAATCATCGGCGGCTTCGCAGTGGGTCCGGATGGCCGGCCCACCGGCGAGTACGCCCGCAATCCCGGACACGGACCGATCCGCGATGACTTCGCCCGGCTGGAGGCTCCCGATCACTGGCTGGGCTGGCTGCCGGACACGCCTGCCGCGTCGGTCCGCGGCCAGCTCCAGGCGATTCTGGCGGGCCAGGTGCCAGGATCGGTACTGGAGTGGGTGAAGATCATCGATGAGCCAGTGTTCCTGACCGCCGGCGTCCGGTCGCCGACCGATCCGGAGACCCTGATCGTCAGGCGCGCCGCCCTAGCCGTGGTGTTCGCCTTGTTTGTCCGCGCGCCGGCGCGCAAGGCGGAAGTACTGACCGGCGCATTCACATGGGTCGCTGTTCGCCTCGATGATCCCCGACTCCGGGGTGACCGCACCTGGTTCGACGTGAATGTCGATCGAGCGCAAGCTGAGGAGCTGCTCAAGCGCCGTATCTACGAAGCCGACACGACATCTGAGTAAAGGAACTGGCCGGTTGAGACTGCCGCGAGATCGCACTCATTTGCCGCCGACAGCGGAGTCTTTGTTCCCTTAGCCAGACGGAGACGATGACTGCCGGTCAGTGATTGTTGGTTCCTTGCGAGCTCGCTTGATCATTAGATCCCTGGACCATGGCGGCCCACCGGGTGTCGTGGTGACGGTGACCAATCGCAGCAGTGTCGCGAAGGCGCAAGGTGGACCTCGCGGACTCCAAGAACGCCGCACGCGCGCGGCGCACCGGCACTCGGGCGTTGTCAAGAGCTTCCGCCGACGGTGGCGGGCGCATGAAGCATGCCTCAGCGAGCTTGTGCTCCGCTTCGTGCAGCGCCTCTGCAGCTGTCACGACCCGCGATGGAGCCAGCAGCCGAAGCCGGGTGAGGGTATCGGTTTCCAGGTCGTGCGCGGCCACGACAGCGGCGCTGAGGCTGGCTGGCCCCACGTCCGCTGGCGGAATTTCCTCAGCAGTCCAGCAGGCGCGATTGTGAGCGAAGCTGGCCTCAAGAAACACTACGAATGTTTCGACGAGAGCCTCACGGGTCCACTTGTTTAGTTCGCGTCGGCCAGACACATGTAGATTGACGCCAGCGAGAACAGCGGCGAGCCCTGCGGCCCCAGCTGTTACGGCCCCAATAACATTCACTGCGCCCTCCACGATCCCATTGCCCTCGCCCACGGTACCGAGCAGGCCCCACATGTCAGCACAGTCACCGATCACTACTACCACAGGCGAATGTCTCCCTCGCAGTCGAGAGCGACGCAATAACCAGCTATAGGGTCTCTGCGAGCTGGGTCATGTCATACTCACATGCCGCGATCGGCCCTGCGGTGAGCAGCATGACCGGGCGTTCATCCCCGAGGGCAGCGCTGAGGGAGATACTGACCCCGTGCCCGAGTGCTGCGATCCGGACGATTATCAGTCGGTCTTTTCCGGCCGCTTCGCGCGACGTCAGACGAAGCGCTATCAACGGCGGGGCCTGACCCCGGCGGCGCAGGGGATTGCCGACTTCGTCGCCTCGCGGGGGATTGAGCGCGCCACGGTCCTGGAGATCGGCGGCGGCGTCGGGCAACTCCAGGTCGAGCTGCTTCGCCGGGGCGCCTCACATGTGACCAACCTGGAGATCTCACAGAACTACGAGGCCGAGGCGGCCCGCCTGCTCGACGAGGCCGGGATGACAGACCAGGTCACACGCCGATTCCTCGACATCGCACAGGCGCCCGGCGAGGTCGAGCCTGCGGATGTCGTCGTACTGCACCGCGTCGTGTGCTGCTATCCAGACTATGCCGCGCTGCTCACAGCCGCGGCCGGCCACGCCCGCAAGACCCTGGCCTACAGCCACCCGGCAGCCAACGCCATCAACCGCGCCCAGTTCGGCACCGAGAACCTCTACCGATGGTTCACTCGCAATGACTTCCGGGTCTTCATCCACCCGCCGCAGGGCATGGCCCGCGCCGCGGAGTCCGAGGGCATGACTGTCGCATTCCGGCGCCACGCCCGGGACTGGGACGTTGTTGGTCTAGTGCGGTAACGCGAGATTCAAACCGCAGCCACCGGATAGATCACCCCCCGTATGCGCACCCAAGAACCATCCGGTCATGCCGCTGTCAGAGTCCGGGCTGGCTGCTGATTGCCCGGTGCGGCATGCTTGGCGCGTGCGGCAGACGGGCGAGATCCAGCATCTGCGGTCGGCGCTGACCGACGCCGGAGTGGCTGGTGCCGGGGACTTCGGCCGTTTCGTCAATGACACCAGCCGCTTCGGGCCGTCTGCCTTCGATGCCCGGGCCGCCATGCCTGTGCTGGTGCGGATGCTGCCATCATTGGCAGACCCGCACGCAGTGGAGGCGGTGGCCGGGCATCTGGCCGCTGCCTGGTCCGGGCCCGCTGTGCCTGCCCTGATCACCGCGTTCCGGCGGTGGGCGGCGCAGTACCCCCTCGGCACTGGGTGGCAACTCGGCAACGCCATCGCGGCAGCCGCCGGCAACAGCCACGCCGCTGAGATGCTCGCGCTCGCCGTGGACGCACGCTTCGGGGCGGCACGCCAGATGATTGTCTACTCACTGTGGCGCTTCCGCCGCCAGCCCGGCATCTGCGCCGCCCTTCCCAGCTTGTGCCACGACCCGGACGTGGCCCTGCATGCGATGTCAGCCCTGCGCCGCGCAGTCGGCAATGAACAGGCACTGCCTACCTTGCTTCACATAGCCGGCAGCCACGCCGACCCGCGTGTCCGCAAGCATGCCGCCCAGGCAGCCCGGAGAGCTCAGAAGGCCCTGCAGGCCCACGCATAAAGTAGCCGGCAATACACGCCCTCACATCAGCGTTTGGCGAGCTGTCACGGGGTTTGAAGCCAGCCCGGGTGGTGGGCTGGCTGGTTGCCGGTGCTCCGGGGCCGGCGCCTGGTTACCCATCCAGCCGATTAAGTCATAACGATTGTGTTATGACACAGCCGGTGGGTGCCGGGCCGCTGCCGTCGCTATCGTCGGCGCTGGTGCAGCTGGCCCGGCTGAAAGCCGGCCTGACCCAGCGGGAGCTGGCCGGGCGTGCTGGCGTCCCGGTCACGATGATCTCCGCCTATGAGCGTGATCAGCGGCAGCCCACGCTCGCGACGCTGCTGCGGCTGCTGCGCGCTGCGGGGTTCGATCTGCGGCTGCACCTGGCCGCCTACGATCCGCACGATGACATCCTGGCCGGGCTGGAAGCTGGCCGCTCCGAGGCGGAGCGGCGCGGCCGCGACCGCCAGCTTCAGGCCTGGCGTGAGGCGGCGCCGGCTGAGGACGTCGCGTGAGGGAACCGGAGGAGCCGGGCGGGTCATCGTTCAGCCCAGCGGCCATCGTGGCCGCGCTCAACCGGCATGAGGTCCGCTACGTCGTGATCGGCGCGTTCGCGGCCATCGCCCAGCGGGCTCCTATCCCGGCGACCCGCGCTATCGGCATCACCCCCGATGCCAGCGCCGGCAACCTGGCCCGGCTGTCACGGGCCCTGACCGGCTTGGGTGCGCGGATCCGCACCCAAGCCGAACCACGCGGGCTGCCTTTCGGTCACGACGCCACCTCGCTGGCCGCGGCCGAGGTGTGGAATCTGATCTGCGCCGACGGCGAGTTCGATATCTCATTCCACCCGGCCGGCTTTGCCGCCGGCTACGCCCAGCTTGCGCCCGGCGCTCACCGCCTTCGCGTCGGGGACGTCAAGGTCGTGGTCGCCGACCTAGCCGACGTGATCCGGTCCAAGGAATCAGCGGGCCGCCCCAAAGACCTGCAGGTGCTCCCGCTGCTCTACCGGCACCTGACCGCCCGCGCCACCGAACGCCAGGCAGACCATGAGTAACCACCCCTGCCTGAACCGAACGCGCTCTTTGCCGCGGTGGGCGCTTGGGGTGGCGAGGCGTCACGAGCTGGGCGGGTGGCCGCGGGCAAGGGCGTCGGCGCGGCGGAGTGCATCGGGCAGCCGGTAGCGCCCAGCCATGCCGCGGACCAGGTCCGCGGCGTCCTGGCAGGGCATCCCGGCGGCGGTGACAAACAGCGGCCGGGTGGAGCGTTCCCCGCGTATCACCGGCACGGCGTGGATGGCGGTGCGGAAGGCTGTCTTGGCCACGCCGACGACCGGCACGCCGAACTCGGCCTGGGCGTAGGCGCCCAGGCCGGGCCGGCCTGCGGGGTCCAGATCGGCGTACCCGTCGATGATCAGCAGCCTCAGCCCTTCCAGCCCGTCCAGGACCGCATGCAGCGGCGGCAGCTCGCGCAGGTAGAACTGGCCCGGCACGTACGGCCGTACCTCCGCTACCAGTTCGATACGGTCAGCCAGCAGATGGCAGAAAGCGGCATCGGCGGCCACGACCGCGACCGCCCGGGCCCCGCCGGAGGGCAGGTAGTGCACGTCCGTGGCGGCAAACACCTCGCCATCGAAAGACCTGCCTGCGTGCACCTGCACAGGATGCCCCACTGCCGCCGGTGGCAGCGCAACGATGGCACGGCGCTGCCCGGGCACGGCTGGCTGTCACAGAACGTGAGGATTCCCGCTTACCTGCACGGGCAGGGCCGTTCGGTTGGCCTCCGTGGCCGGTTGCTGACGCTTGGCTCCCCGCTTGGCTCCCTGCGAGCGAACTGAATAGCGGAAACATTCATCTACTTGCGCCCCGAGCGCGATTCGAACGCGCGACCTACTGCTTAGGAGGCAGTCGCTCTATCCACTGAGCTATCGGGGCCGGATGCTGGGCAGTCAGCCCGATCAAGCGTAACCGGTATGCTGCTGGCCCGCGCCGAGGCCGGCCGGGGCGCCGCGCGGCTGGGCTCAGGGGAGTTCGAAGGGCAGCGTGATGCCCGCCAGGGCATCGGGGCAGGGGCAGGTCCGCTCCTCGGGCAGGGCCGCGACGATCGCGAGCACCAGTTCGCGCAGCCTGGCCACGTTCTGCCCGAAGGCGCGAAACACCTCTTCCTGGGTCACACCCTCGCCCTCGGCGATGCCCGCATCGGTGTCGGTGACCAGGCTGAGCGAGGTGTAGCAGAGCGCCAGCTCCCGGGCCAGCGCGGCCTCTGGGTAGGCGGTCATGCCGACCAGGGTCCAGCCCTGGGCCGCGTACCACCGCGATTCGGCCCGGGTGGAGAAACGCGGCCCGTTGATCACCACCAGCGTTCCGTAAGGCACGACGGGCCAGCCCGCGTCGCGGGCCGCGGCGACCGCCGTGGCCCGGCCGTGCGGGCAGTAGGGGTCGGCGAACGGCACATGCACGGCCCGGTCGGCGTCGTAGTAGGTCTGCTCGCGGCCGGTGGTCCGGTCCACGAGCTGGTCCGGGATGACCAGGGTGCCGACCTCGTAGCTGGTGGTCAGCGCGCCGACGGCACTGGGCGCCAGGATCTGCCGGACGCCCAGGGCGCGCAGCGCCCACAGGTTGGCCCGGAACGGGATCCGGTGCGGCGGGAACCGGTGGTCCCGGCCGTGCCGGGGCAGGAAGGCCACCTGCCGGCCGGCCACCTCGCCGACCACGATCGGGTCACTGGGCGGGCCGAACGGGGTTTCTGCCTTGATCTCCTCGCCCGATGAGAACAGCGAGTAGAAGCCCGACCCGCCGATGACGGCGATGCTGGGCTGGCCGGCCACCGGGCTCAGGCCACCTTCGAGCCGCTGCCGGAACCGCCCTTGCTGGCCGCCTCCGTCTTCTTGGCGGGCTTGCCGTCCGGGGCCGCCCCCGACCCGGACTTGTCCCCCGGGGACCCGGACGTCTTTCCGTCCGGCGAGCCGCCCCCATCCCCGTTGCTGGACGCGCCCTCCCCGGCCTTCACCGGCTTGTCCTTGTCGCTGCCGGACCCGTTGCGGCTGTCGTTCCGGTAGAAACCCGATCCCTTGAACACGATGCCGACGGCGGAGTACACCTTCCGGAGCGGGCCACCGCATACCTCGCAGACGGTCAGCGGGTCGTCGGTGAACTTC
The DNA here is from genome assembly GCA_036522155.1 of Streptosporangiaceae bacterium. Lineage (GTDB taxonomy): Bacteria > Actinomycetota > Actinomycetes > Streptosporangiales > Streptosporangiaceae > UBA9676. The sequence goes on along the minus strand of DATDGI010000333.1, from coordinate 7,554 downwards.
TGGATGACCTCCAGCCGCTCGTCGCATGCTGTGCATGCGTACTGGTACGTCGGCACGGGTCCCTCCTTGGCACGACGCTGGCACTCATGGCCCTCGACTGCCAAATGTTAGCTCATGGCAGCGCGGAAATAATCCCGGCCGCCGGCCTGGCGATCAGCCGGACCCGCTGGTCGTGGGGGCCGGCCGGGACCTTGTCCAGCAGCTCGCTGTCGTACAGCAGGGCGATCGTCGGGATAGCCGGGCCGACCCGCGCCAGCGCCCGGTCGAAGCTGCCGCCGCCCCGCCCGAGCCGCATGCCGTCGGGCGCGGCCGCCAGCGCGGGCACAAGCACGAGATCGGCACTGGTGATCGCGGCCCGGCCGCGCGGCGGCTCGGACGGCTCGATCAGCCCGCGCGGGCCCGGCCGCAGCGAGTCCGGGCCCTCGTAGGAGGCCCAGTCCAGGTCGGCGTCCGGCCGCAGCAGGGGCAGCAGCACGTATGTGCCGCGCTTCCACAGCGCATAGATGAGGCCATGGGTGTCGGGCTCGGTGGCGATCGAGACATAGGCCGCGACCGTGCCCGCCATCCGCGCCTGCGGCAGGTCCAGGATGGCGTCCCGCAGCGCCTGCCCGGCCGCGGCCCGCTGGCCCGCCCCGAGCCGGGCCCGCTCGGCGAGCAGCCGTCGCCGAAGTTCCGCCTTCTCCGCGGCCAGCTGCCCGGCGGCTGAGCTATCCACCGGCGGGAGTCAGCCGGTTAGGTCGCCGTCGCCCGGGGCAGTGAGCCCCTGGCCCGGCACCGCGGGCCCCCGGGCGGCCCAGCCGGGCGCAACGGCACGCGGCGCGGGCAGGCGCGGGGCAGGCGGCGCCGCTCCCGGCAACCAGCCGGGCCGCAGCCAGCAGGCAGAGCACTCGATTAGGGTACCGATATGGCAACACCAGCGGCCGTGCGGAAGGCGGTCATCCCCGCCGCGGGCCTGGGAACACGCTTCCTGCCCGCGACCAAGGCGATGCCGAAGGAGATGCTGCCGGTCGTCGACAAGCCGGCCATCCAGTACGTGGTGGAAGAAGCGGCCGCCGCCGGGCTCCAGGACATCCTGCTCGTCACCGGCCGCGGCAAGCGGGCCATAGAAGACCACTTCGACACCGCGCACGAACTGGAAGAGGTACTGGCCGCCAAGGGCGACACCGCCGGGCTGGAATTGGTGCAGGCCCCCACCAAACTGGCCACCGTCCACTACGTCCGGCAGGGCGCCCCGAAGGGCCTCGGTCACGCCGTGCTCTGCGCCGCCCAGCATGTGGGCGACGAGCCGTTCGCGGTGCTGCTGGGCGACGACTTCATCCACCCGGCCGACCCGCTGCTGCAGCGCATGCTGGAGACCCGGGAGCGGACCGGCGGCTCGGTGGTCGCGCTGATGGAGGTCGACCTCGACCAGATCTCGCTGTACGGCGCGGCCGCGTTCGAGCCGACTGGCGACGACAAGGTGGTCGCGATCACCGACCTGGTGGAGAAGCCCGCCGTCGCGGACGCGCCCAGCAACCGGGTCGTCATCGGCCGCTACGTCTGCGACCCGGCGATCTTCGGCGTGCTGCGGCGGACACCACCGGGCCGGGGCGGCGAGATCCAGCTCACCGATGCGCTCAAGACCCTGGCTCAGATGCCGGCCGCCGAGGGCGGCGGGGTCTATGGCTACCTGTTCCACGGCCGCAGGTTCGACACCGGCAACCGGATCGACTACCTGCGTACCATGATCCAGTTCGCCTGCGAGCGGCCGGACGTGGCCCCCGAGTTCATCCCGTGGCTGCGCAAATACCTCGACAACCTAGGATGACCGGCATGGTGCCGGTGGAGGCCTACCTGGCCGAGGTGCTCGCGATCGCCCACCCGCTGGCCCCGGTCCTGCTCGGGCTGGAGGAGGCCGAGGGCGGCGTCCTGGCCGAGGACGCCACCGCCCGCTGCCCGCTGCCCTCGTTCGACAACTCCAGCATGGACGGGTACGCCGTGCAGGCCAGCGACGTTGCCGCCGCCGCCCCGGAGGCTCCGGCGGTGCTCCCCGTCACCGGCCAGATCACGGCCGGCGACACCAGCCCGCACACCATCTCACCCGGCAGCTGCGTGCGGATCATGACCGGCGCGCCACTGCCGGACGGCGCCGACGCGGTGGTGCCGGTGGAGTGGACCGACGGCGGCCGGGACCAGGTCGCCATCAGCCAGCCCGCCCGGCCCGGCAACGCGATCCGGCGGCGCGGCGACGACGTGGCCGAAGGCGAGCTGATGGTCCCGGCCGGGGCGCGGCTGGGCCCGGTCCAGATTTCACTGCTGGCCGCGGGCGGTTACAGCGAGGCCATGGTCCGGCCCCGGCCGCACGTGGCCGTCATCGCCACCGGCAACGAGCTCACCGAACCGGGCCGCCCGCTGGTCCCCGGCCGGATCTGGGACTCCAACAGCTACCTGCTGGCCGCCGCGGTCCGGCAGGCCGGCGGGGTGGCGCAACGGCACCGGGTCAAGGACGACCCGGACGCGGTGGTGGCCGCCCTGGACGAGCTCAGCGCCTCGGCCGACCTGATCGTCACCAGCGGCGGCATCAGCATGGGCGGCGAGCACGACGTGGTCAAGGCCGCCCTCACCGGGCACGCCGAGGTCGCGTTCCGCAAGGTCGCCATGCAGCCCGGCATGCCGCAGGGGTTCGGCGTGGTCGGCCCGGCCCGGACCCCGCTGTTCACCCTGCCCGGCAACCCGGTCAGCGCGTACGTGTCCTTCCATCTGTTCGTCCGGCCCGCCATGGCGGCCCGGCAGGGCCTGGCCCCGGTGCCGCCACCGCTCACCCGGGCCGTCCTCACCGCCGGGGTCAGCTCACCCCCCGGCCGGCGGTCCTACCTGCGCGCGGTGCTCGACGCCGCGGCGGGCACCGTCGCCCCGCTGCCCGGCCAGGCCTCCCACCAGCTCGGCGCGCTGGCCCAGGCCAACGCGCTGATCGTGGTGCCGGAACCGGTGGCCGGCATGGAGGCGGGCGAAACGGCCGACGTCATGTCGCTGCCATGACCCAGCCCGGCCCGCTCAGTCACCTTGACGACGCCGGGCAAGCCCGGATGGTCGACGTCTCCGGCAAGGACGTGAGCTCCCGCACGGCCCGCGCCACCGGGCGTGTCCTGCTCTCGGCCGCAGCCATCGGAGCCCTCCGGGCCGGCCAGGTCCCCAAGGGCGACGCGCTGGCGGTCGCGCGGATCGCCGGCATCCAGGCGGCGAAACGCACGCCCGACCTGATCCCGCTGTGCCACCCGATCGCGATCCACGCCGTCACCGTGGACCTCCAGGTCACCGACGACGCGGTCGAGATCACCGCCACGGTCCGCACCGCCGACCGGACCGGGGTCGAGATGGAGGCGCTGACCTGCGTCACCGTCGCCGCACTCGCCCTGATCGACATGATCAAGGCGGTCGATCCGGCCGCGGTGATCAGCGACGTCCGGGTCGAGGAGAAGACCGGCGGCAAGACCGGCAGCTGGCACCGCCCGTGAGAGCACTCGCGGTGACGGTCTCCAACCGGGCCGCCGCCGGTGTTTACCCGGACCGCTCCGGCCCGGTGCTGGCCCGGCTGCTCACCGAGGCGGGTTTCGCCGTGGACGGCCCGCTGGTCGTCCCGGACGGCGATCCGGTCGAAACGGCGCTGCGGGACGCGGTCGCGGCCGGCTACGACGTGGTCGTGACCACCGGCGGGACCGGCCTCACCCCCGGCGACCTCACCCCGGAGATGACCCGCCGGGTGCTGGACCGGGAGATCCCCGGCATCGCCGAGGCGATCCGGGCCGCGGGCGCGGCGGCTGGCATCCCGGCCGCGGTCCTGTCGCGCGGCCTGGCCGGGCTGGCTGGCCGCGTGCTCATCGTCAACCTGCCCGGGTCGGCCGGCGGGGTGCGCGACGGGATGGCCGTCCTCGGCCCGATCCTCGCCCACGCGGTCGATCAGGCCCGTGGCGGCGACCATCCTCTCCCTGCCGGTTAGCCGGGGCAGAGAACAACTCCTTTCCGTACATAACGGCGGTGCCGATGGTGCCGTGGGTGGTGGATGCCTATCGTTTGGCGGAATGACTGCTGGTTTGGGGGTGAACACGGCGTGGCATCCGGACCGGGCGCAGGGAATGATGATCCTGTGGGACACGCACGGGGATGGCCGGTGTCGCTCATCGAGCCCTCGCTGCTGGACGCCCCGGTCGGGCTGCGGCCGGTGCGGGTGCGTGACGCCCGGGTCTGGCGAGACTCGCGGGTGCGCAACGCCTCGTGGCTGCGCCCCTGGGAGCCGACCAACCCGGAGACGCCGCTGTACCGGTCAGGGCTGAGCCCGTACATCGCGATGGCGCGGACCATGCGCCGGGAGGCGCGGCAGGGCCAGGCGCTGCCGTGGGTGGTCACCTACGGCGGCCGGTTCGTAGGCCAGCTGACCGTCGGCAGCATCATCTGGGGGTCGGCGCGGTCCGGCCAGGTCGGCTACTGGATCGACGAGTCGGCGGCCGGCCGGGGGGTGATCCCGACCGCGCTGGCAATGGCGATCGACCACTGTTTCCTGACCGTTGGGCTGCACCGGGTGGAGGCCAGCATCCGCCCGGAGAATCAAGCGAGCCGCCGAGTGGTGGAAAAGCTGGGATTCCGGGAAGAGGGCCTGCGCCGCCGTTTCCTGCATATCGACGGGTCCTGGCGGGATCACTTGTGTTATGCGCTGACCGTGGAAGATGTGCGTGGCGGCCTGCTTTCACGCTGGCGCGACACGCTGTCGGCGTCCCGTTCGGGCACCGCCAGCTGATACCGGGGGAAATTGCCGCGATAAGGCACGCAGAGCCCGCCGGCTATTTGCTATCTCACGACACACCGGGCGGAATACTCGTCAACTCGCGTGCCGCCCCCTACCGTGCGTCACGTGAGCTTGCCTGCGTCGATGGCACTGCTGCCTGCCCGGCAGGTGGGTTCCGGATGCCCTCGGCCCAGGCGTGAGGTGCGGCTGTGAGCAGCGCGATCCTTTATCTCGCGATCGTCGCTATCTGGGCCGTGGTGCTCGTGCCCCGCTGGCTGCGTCCGCGCCACACCGCGTCGCGGACGCTGGAGAGCCAGCTCACCGAGCCGGCCGGGTACCGGCGGGTGGAGGATTTCGCCTGGGCCGACGAGGACGAGGCCGACCAGGACGGGTATGCCGGCTCGTTCGGCGAGCCCGACCTGCTGCGAGCGGAAACCGGCACCGGCTGGCCCGGGCATGCTGCCGCCGGGCCGATCGGAACTCTGGGGCCTGAGCGAGAACACGAGGACGTTGCTGCCGGGCCGCCGGCTGCGCCCGCGGCCCCGTCCCCCAGCCGGGAGGGCGTCCCGTCACCAGCGGAGCGGCGGGCACGGATCATGCAGGCGCGCCGACGCACGCTGATCACCCTGCTGGTGCTCACGGCCGGGGCGGTGGGGATCGCGGTCACGCACCTCGCCGCCGACTGGGTGGTGATCCCGCCGGGCGTTCTGCTGGCCGGGTTCGTGCTGCTGCTGCGGGAGGCGGCCCGCAGCGACGCCCAGCGCGCCCGGGCGGCTGCCGCCCGGCGACGCGCCAATGCCGGGGCGGATCCGGTGGCGCGGCCCGGCCGGGCCGGGGCGGTCCCGGACGCCGCGCGCCCGGACACGGACACAGAGCCCGGCGCGCAGATCATCGACATCTCGGCCCGGGTCGGCGACCAGCTCTACGACCAGTACGCCGACGCTGTAGTACGGGCCGTTGGCGACTGAGGCCTGCTCTCCCCGGGGGGCGCGACCGGCCGGTTCACGCGCACAGCGCAGGCTGGTGACCACGTTTGCTACGCTGACAGCCGTCCCTTGGGGCTGTAGCGCAGTCCGGTAGCGCACCTCGTTCGCATCGAGGGGGTCAGGGGTTCAAATCCCCTCAGCTCCACCCAGTTTCAGCAGGTCAGCGTCTCGCTCGCATTCGATCTTGGCTCGCTGGGGAGCCAAGTGGGGAGCCAGGTTGTAGCCTGTTGTGGTGATACGGCGCGGCTATGGCGAGGACGGCATCTACTTCGACCATCGTGGCGACTGCCGCGACCCCGCTTATCACCGTAGTTGCCCGGGGCGGTGGCGCGGCGTGGTGTCGCTGGGGTATGGCCCGAGCGGGAAGCGGGCCCGGAAGAAGGTCAGCGGCAAGACCAAGACCGAGGTCAAGGACAAGCTCAAAGACCTGCACACCGACCTGGACGCGGGCGTGCGGCCGGTACGCGGTTACACCGTCGAGCAGGCAGTGACCGACTGGCTGGCGGTGGGCTTGCCGGGCCGGACCGCGAAGACCATCGAAGTCAACCGGGATTCACTCAAGCCAGTTCTCGCCCGGATCGGCACGAAGCCGCTGCAGGACCTGACCGCTCAGGACGTGCGCGCCGCGCTTGCCGCGATGGCGGGCACGCACGCGACCCGCACCGTGCAGAAGGCGCACAACTGCCTGACGCGCGCAATCCGCCATGCGGAGGCCCAGGACCTGGTGCGCAGGAACGTCTCCGCGCTGGTTGATACACCCCCCGGCCGGGCGGGGCGCCCGTCCCAGTCGCTGACCCTGGAACAGGCGACCGCGCTGCTCGCGGCGGCCGAGTGGTCCCGCCTGCATGCGTACATCGCCCTGTGCCTGCTCACCGGGATCCGCTCGGAGGAGGCACGGGCGCTCACCTGGGACCACGTCGACCTCGACGCCGGAACCGTGTCGGTGTGGCGGTCGGTCCGCGCGCACGGCGACACGAAGACCGAACGGTCGCGCCGCACGCTGAAGCTGCCCGGGGCCGTGGTCAGGGCGCTGCGCGAGCATCAAGAGCGGCAGGCCGGGGAACGGGACAATGCCGGGCCGCTGTGGCAGGAGCATGGGCTGGTCCTGGCCACCTCGGTGGGCACACCGCTGGACTCGCACAACGTCCGGCGCGACTTCCGCAAGGTGACCAAGGCTGCCGGGCTCGGCGAGCGCTGGGTACCCAAGGAACTGCGCACCTCGTTTGTCAGCTTGATGAGCCACCGTGGGGTGAGCGTCGAGGAGATCGCGCGCCTTGCCGGTCACAGCTCCAGCCGCACCACCGAGACCATCTACCGGCGCGAGCTCCGCCCGGTGATCACCACGGGCGCTGAGATCATGGACCAGATCTTCACTGGCTAGAACCTGGGCCCCGGTTGTGGTCGATCGGGCACGATAGCCGGGTGGTTAAGACACGTGCCCGGCGCGATGACCCCGCGCCGGGGCCCGGGCAGCTGGTCTTGCGCGGCATCCTCGGCGACGCCAGCCTAGATGTGGATGACTTGCGGCGGGCCGCGATGCTCAACGCTGAGCTGTACGGCTTCTACGGCGTGTCGGTGTGGGTGGCCGATACGGTCTGGTCCCGGGAGCGGCTGGAAGCCACCAAGCTGGTGAAATTCGAGCGGTATGCCGAGTTCACGGTCGCCGACTTGACCCAGCGCGGGCTCTTGCTGTGGGCCACCGGCCAGCGCCCGCACTACGATGTAGTCGACGCAGGGAATGATCTGGAGTCGCTGGTCACTCTGATGGCAGCCACGCCTCATGTGATCCGGGACAACCCCAGGGTGGAC
>DATDGI010000332.1:0-17531 GCA_036522155.1 Streptosporangiaceae bacterium | reverse complement strand
ATCCTGCCTGCCGCCCAGGCCCGGTCGGCAACACACGCCTCGCACCAACTCCGGCCACGCCACATACCCCGACGCTACCTGGGCGCCCGGTTGGCACCCCGGTATCTCGTTAGCTGAGCCTGGGCAGCCATCAGACCATGAGGTGGCTCTGCCGCCTCGCTAGCGCTGCTCATCACGGACACCGTAGTGACGCAGCAGGTCAGCGACGTCTGGGCTGGGCGGCTTGGGGTCGTCCGGGCTGAGTGTGATGCCGTCGAGGGAGACACCGGCTTCGACCAGCACGCCGATGGTGGCCAGCCAGTCGGCGCCCGGGTTGTCTTCCGGCTTGAAGCCGCTGCCAACAACTGACCAGCCGACAGGGGTGTCATCCCATTCGCTGTCGCGCGCCTCGACGTCGGCGCCTCGCTCGATCAGGAGCCTGGTGACGTCCGCGCTACCCGAGAAGGCGGCGGCGTGCAGCGCCGTGCTCCCGTTATCTCCGCCGAGAGCATTGATGAGGAAGCCCACGTCGAGCATGATCCGCATGGCCTCGGTGTTGCCGGTCTCCGCGGCCCGGATCATCGTGGTGGCTTGCTGCTCGCTTGTGAGCTGGCTGAGAAGATCAGGCTGGCTGGCGAGCAGGCGTTCTGCGCCTGCGCGGTCGGCGCGAAGGCACGCCGACAGGAACACGTCGATATCGGTTGCGTCATCGGGGGCACCATGCTGGCGAAGCAGTTCCGCCAGATCCGCACGCCCCATGCTGGTTGCCAGCGCAAGCGGCGATTTGCCGTCCGGGCCCGGCAGCGCTGGGTCGGCACCGTGGGTGAGGAGCAGATCGAGGATGCCGGCGGTGCCGTTTGCCTGCACCACGGCGGAGATCACCGGGCATGGCTGGTCGTCGTCGTTGTGATATTGGCCGGGATCAGCGCCGGCCTCAAGTAGCAGCCGCACTCCTTCTACGTCGTTGCCGCTGATCGGCGCCGCGAGCGCCATCCTCGCGATGGCACGCACGTCGGCGGCATGGTCGAGCAGCATCCGCAGGCACTGATGATCGTCAGCAAAGCCGGCCAGGTATAGGTCGCTGTCGGCTGGCAACGCGCCCCGGTCGAGCAGCAACTGCGTGATCGCGGGATTCGCCGCCCCTGCGACCGCACAGCGCAGCGGCGTCCACTGAGTGCCGTCAGCGCGACCGGTGGGATCTGCTCCGGCGTCGAGCAGCAGCGCGGCGACGGCAAGCAGTCCGTCGCCCCGGGCCGGGTCGAGCTGATGCCACCGCGACGCGCACGCGGCGTGCAGCGCGGTCCAGCCTGTCCGCGGATCTGGCCTGGTAACAAGACCAGGGTCGGCATCGATGGCGCTGCGGACCTTCCCGATCTCGCCGAGGACCACGGCAGTGGCGAAGTTGTAGTCGGCGAGTTCCGGTCGTGCGGCGAGCATTCTGGGCGCACGGCCGGTCCAGTCTCGGATGCTGGCCTCGCAGAACTCCTGGGCTAGGCGGGGCAGGTCCTCGACGCGGGCCTGGACTTCCTCCTTGAGCTTCGCCCAGCTTGCGAACCCGTAGTCGCGGGCTACAGCCAGCTGGGCGGCGGCCAGTGTGAGCCGATCCGACAGCGCGAGTATGCGGGCGGTCGCGGTGGCGTCGCCAGCGCGCGCGGCGCGCAGCAGATCGCGTGCCTGGCGGCGCAGATGGTCGAGGTGCGGCTGGGCTGGAAGCACTGCCATGACGTCTCCCCTACGGCCCTGGAGGTCCGCGTGCCCAGGCCGGTCAGGAAGTCGCCCGCAATCAGCCATCTAGAAACTTTGAAGGTGGACTAAGTCCTGCCCGCGGACCCGGCGGCGCCCCACAACGCCCAAGCCAGGATAGACCACCGGCCCCACGACACACCCGCCCGAGACATCTCAGCCCGCCGCCCATACCGCACGGGCCAGGCCGGCTGGACGATGCCAGGGTCAACGACGAGCTTCACCGAATCGGCCGCCCGAGCGGGGTTCGAACGCGCGACCTACTGCTTGGGAGGCACGGCTGCCAGCGGACGGCCTGGCGGGGTCGGCCGTGATCCGGAAGCGACCCTCGGCGACGATGAGGGCGGTGCCGCCGACGTGGACGGAGTCGATTGTGTCGCCGCTGCCAGCCGCGGTTGCGTAGAGCACCGAAGGGCGCCCGATCTCCGCACCCTGGCGGATCTCGATCTGATCGCCGAAGGCGGTCTGCCCGTGCCGCGCCAGATGGATTGCCAGCGGGCCCGCGGCCGAGCCCGTCGCCGGGTCTTCGTGCACGCCGGCGGACGGGTAGAACATTCTCGTTTTCCACGAGCGGCCGCGGCCCGCGAAGCAGTTCACGGCAACCTCCAGGTCGGCCAGGGCGGCCAGGTCTGGCCTGAGCCCGGCAACGGCTTCCTCGCTGGGGAGCCGAACATAGACGTGTGGCGGCCCGTTGCGGTAGACCTCGACCGGCAGGAGCGATGATCCGGTGCCCAGGGCGCCAAGCAGTTCACGTTCCCGCTCGAACGGCTCCCAGGCCGGGACCGGCTGCCTCATCCACCCGAACACGATCCGGTCGCCGTCGCGTTCCAGCGCGATGGGCACCAGGCCGGCGCCCGTTTCCAGGTTCACGGTGTCGGTGCCCAGAGCCGCGCCGACGACGAACGCCGTGCCAAGGATGGGGTGCCCGGCGAACGGCAGCTCAGTAGTGGGGGTGAAGATCCGCAGCCTGGCGTCACCGCCGTCGTGCGGCGGGAAGAGGAAAACGGTCTCAGCGAAGTTCATCTCCCGCGCCAGGCGCTGCATCTGCTGCGTCCCGAACGGGCGGCCGTCGATGAACACGCCGAGCTGGTTTCCCTGCAGGGGCTCGGATGTGAAGACGTCGCATACGAAGTACGGGTGGAGTTCGGCCGACCCGTTCCACCCCACAGAGCTCGGGATAACCCCAGGCTTGGCCATGATCCGGTATACTCCAAAGTAATGTAGAAATATAGTTAGCTAACTATACATCCGGGACTGGGGTGATGTCATGGCAGCCTCAGCACCCGTGTTCCCCGCGGCCGAGGTCTTCCGTGCTCTGGCCAGTCCCAAGCGGCTGCAGATCCTGGAGTGGCTCCGCAGCCCGGTCGAGCACTTTCCGCCTCAGCGCGACGGGGACCTCGTCGACGACGGGGTCTGCGTGATCTACATCGCCGACAAGCTGGGTGTCGCCCAGCCCACGGCCACCTCGCATCTGCAGGCACTGGCCCGGGCCGGGCTGGTCACATCCAAGCGCGTCGGGCAGTGGACCTTCTACAAGCGCGATGAGGAAGCTATCCGCGCCTTCACGCGGCGGCTCCGCGACGAGCTCTAGATCAGACGGGCCGGGCGTCCAGACGGGCCCGCCTTGAGTTCTTGTGAACCCTCCCGGCATGAGAGTCCGCCATCTGCGTGGGTAGTATATAGGCCCTTAGCTATATTATGATGGGATTGCTCGCGGGGGCAACAGGAGGCACTGTGACGAAGGAACTCATCAGCCGCGCCGGGGCCCCGGCGCGGGGCGGGCCGTATTCTCCGGGGCTGGCGGTGGCGGACTGGATCTTCCTGTCCGGGCAGGGCGGGTTCGATCCAGAGACGGGGCAGTTGGTCAGCGATGACATCGCCGGCCAGACCGCGCAGACGTTTCGCAATATCGAGGTGCTGCTGGGCGCCGCGGGCGCCTCGCTGAAGGATGTCGTGTCCTGCTTGGTGCACCTGAGCGATCTCGACCAGTTTGCTGACTTCAACGCCAGCTACGAGAAGCATTTTCCTGGGCCCAGCAAGCCGGTGCGCACCACGGTGGGTGCCGGCCTGACCGCCGGGATGCAGGTCGAGGTGACCGTTATCGCCCACAGGTCCCCGCAGGAACGCGATCACTGAGACGCGTTCGGCCTCCCGCGTCATGCACGGGCAGGCCGGCCGCATGGCTAGGGGCTGGCGAGCTGGGCAATGACCGACTAGACAGCTAAATAGCTATATGCCATATTACCTATGTGATGGTCGCCGGTCTGCCTGCCGCCGTGACCACCGGAAGCCCTCGCAGGCCAGGCCCGGGCGGCGCCGTGCGCACGTCCCGGCTCACCTGCGGGGATGAGCGGGCGCCGGGCCGGGAGGGTTGATCGATGTCAGGTGTGTCCTCTCCCGCCCGGCTGCCCCCGGTAACGCGCCTGTTCCTCGCCGGGAACACGGTGTCCATGGCCGGAACGGGCCTGGTCATCGCGTTCACCCTCATCTACCTGCATCAGGTGGGGGCCTGGCCCTCCCGGTCGTCGGGGCCCTCCTGGCCTGCTCGGCCGTGGCCGGATTGGTTGTGGTGCCCATCTCCGGGATCATGCTCGACCGGCTGGGCGCCCGCTCTGTGCTGTCAGGCATCCTGGTTGGCCAGGCGGCCGCCCAGGTGCTGCTGGCCTGGGCGCACGACGCGACGACGGCGCTGCCGGTCATGCTGCTGTACGGCGCAACCTGGACCCCGATGTTCCCAGCGCTGCGAACGATGATCGCCGGGCTCACCCCGGAACCGGCCACCCAGCAGCGCGCGTTCGCGATCAACTTCACCCTTCAGAACGCCGCGCTCGGCGTTGGCACCACGGTCGGCGCCGTGGTCGCCAGCGTGCATCACCCCGGCTCGTTCCAGGCGCTGTTCCTGGCCAACGCCGCATCCTGTCTGGTGTTCGCCGCCGTTCTGCCCTTCCTGCCGAATCTGCGCGGCCCGCATGCACCCCGGCGGCGATCCGCGCCGTGCTGGCCGCCAACGCCGACCCCGAGGTGCTGCTGCGTTACGACACTGACCTAGACAAGGCGTTCGAGGAGGCCCGCGAGCACGGCGACCTCACCCCCCTGCTACAGACGGTACGGCGCTGGTGGTTCGAGGCCGACGCTTGGCGCGACCCCGACGCTCAGCGAGAGTTCCTGGCACGTGTCGAGCGCTACCAGAGGGACGGTCCGCCACCCCCAGAGGAGCGCATTAGCTGGCAGGAGCTCCGCTGGCGTGGCTTGTTGCCTGTTTAGCGGGCTGCCCGTCTATTGATCTTTAGACTTGCGGTCGTGGGGGCGACGGCCGGCGTGGCGGGCGTGGTTGCGGCGTTGTCGGTGGTCAGTGACCTGACCCGGGGGCATCCGCCGGGGGAGGCGATGCGCGCGTGCTTGCTCGCGACGGAGCTGGCCCGGCGGGCCCGGCTCGATGAGCCCGGTCAGGGCGAGGTCTATTACGGGACGTTGATGCGGTTCGCCGGCTGCGCGGCGACGTCGCACGAGATCGCTGCGGTGTTCGGCGGCGATGACATCGTGGTCCGTGCCCGGGGTGATCTGATCGACCCGGCTGAGCCGGGCGAGGCCATGGAGTTCCTGGCAGGCCTGGGCATCGATGCCGGGCGCCTGCAGGTTATGGGCGGCCCGGCGGGCGTGGCGAGGCTGAAGGCCGAGGGGGCGCGGGCGGACTGCGAGGTCGGCGCGGATCTGACGGCCCGCCTGGGGCTGCCGGAGGCGGTGCGGCGCGCGGTCTTGGACAGTTTCGAGCGTTTCGACGGGCACGGTGTCCCGGCCGGCCGGGCCGGTGCGGAGGTCGCCGAGGCGTCCCGGTTCGCCGCTGTCGGGTATGCGGCGGTGATGTTCGACTCCGTCGGCGGCGGCCAGGCCGCGGCCCAGACGGTGGCTCGCTGGGCCGGGCGCGCGCTCGACCCCGCAATCGCCGCGATCTTCCAGGATGCGCCGGGCGAGTTGCTGGCGCTCTGCAGCCCGGGCGACCTGTGGGCGGCGGTGGTCGACGCCGAGCCGGCGCCGCGGCGCGCGTTCAGCGATGAGGCCGCTTTCGAGGAGGCTCTGGCCGGGTTCGGGGACGCCGCCGACCTGAAGAGCCCGTGGTTCACTGGCCACTCGCGGGGGGTCGCCGGGCTTGCCCGGGCCGCCGCTGAGCTGGCATCGCCGGCCGATGCGCGGGCCGTCTACCGGGCCGGGCTGTTGCATGACCTTGGCCGGGTGGCGGTCCCAGCCGGCATCTGGGAGCGGCCCGGGCCGCTGCGGGCCGAAGAGTGGGAGCTGGTGCGCCTGCACCCATACCACACCGGCCGGATCCTGGCGCGGTCGCCGGTGCTCGCGCCGCTGGGCCTGATCGCCAGCCGCCACCACGAGCGCATTGACGGGTCCGGGTACCCGGCCGGCGTCGGCGGGTCCGAGCTGGATACGGCGGCGTGCCTGCTCGCTGCCGCCGACGCATGCCACGGGCTCGGGGAGGCGCGGCCGCACCGGGCCGCGCTGGACCTGGCCGCCGCGTCACGGGTGCTGTCAGGTCTGCCGCTGGACCGTGACGCGGTTCGCGCGGTACTGCACGCTGCCGGTGCGCCGCCGCCCGCGCTGCCTTCCCTGCCAGCCGGCCTGACCGAGCGGGAACTGGAAATCCTGCGCCGGCTCGCCGCGGGTGCCACCAAACGCCAGATCGCCGCCGAGCTGGTGATCTCGCAGTCCACCGTGCACACCCACACGGTGCACATCTACGCCAAGTGCGGCGTCTCGACCCGGGCCGGGCTGGCGATGTTCGCGATGCGGCGCGGTCTGGCGGCCAGGACCGGCCCGGCCGCCGCCGCCAAAATCGACTGAACGGTCGATAGCCCCGGGCAGCACCGCCTGCCTACGGTTCCTGGCAGGCAATTAGCGAAGGAGCCGTCATGACCGCCAGCACCCAAACAGCCGCCACAGCCACAATCACCGACGCCGATGTCGTCCGCGCCGTCTTCCGGGCATTCGCCGACGCCGACCTCGCCGCGCTCGGCGGCCTGCTCCACCCCGGAGCGACCTGGCACCACCGCAACGACGACCGCCTCGGCGGCGTCTACCGCGGCAGCGACCAGATCGCCGCCTACTTGGCCGAGTCCGCCCAGCTCACGGCCGGCACGCTGCGCGCGGTGCCGCAGTCGTTCCTGGCCGACGGCGAAGGCCGGGTGAGCGTGCTGGTGCGGCTCAGCGCCACCCGCTCCGACGGCCGCTCCATGGACGGCCCGCAGATCGTGCTGTTCACCCTGGACGGCGGCCGCGTGCGCAGCATCGACCAGTTCGTCGGCGACCCGGCCGCCGTTGCCGCGTTCTGGGCCTGACCCCCCTGAAACGCAACGGAGCAAAACATGAGCACCGAGCAGAACATCCAGACGGCCAGGCAAATGTATGAGGCGTTCGGCCGCGGGGACCTTCAGGCCATCCTCGACCAGGTCACCGACGACGTGGACTGGTCCACCGACGCGGCGATCGAAACCGCGCCCTGGTACGGCCCGCGGCACGGCAAGGACGGGGTCGCCAGCTTTTTCGCGGCCATCGCCAGCACCGGGCCGGTCACCGAATTCACCCCGCTGGCCATCACCAGCAACGACGACGGCGACGTCATGGTGTTCCTCCGCTACGCCTTCACCGTCACCGCAACCGGCAAGCACGTCGCGATGAACATGCACCACTACTGGAAGTTCCGTGACGGCAAGGCGTGCTTCGTCCGCAGCTCCGAAGACACCGCACAGGTCACCGCCGCCCTTACACCCTGACCCTGGACCCGGCAGCACCGTGCCCCCGTCAGCGCCCGGGCCGTTCACCCAATCGGCTGGGCTCTTCCCTCCAGGAGAGCCCAGCTTGATGCCTTCCGGCCCGCCGATCTGGCCGACGGTCCGGGACCAGCTCCTGCGCGCCGACGACGAGGATGACGTTGGCTGCGCCCCAGGCGAAGGAGGCGAGCTCGGGCTGCCCGGGGCGGAGGCGATCACCAGGGTGCCGTCCCGGGTGACCGCATGCACGCTGCCGAGGACGTAGTCGGGCTGGCCGCCGATCGCCTTGATCTGCTG
Source organism: Streptosporangiaceae bacterium (assembly GCA_036522155.1). Classification (GTDB taxonomy): domain Bacteria; phylum Actinomycetota; class Actinomycetes; order Streptosporangiales; family Streptosporangiaceae; genus UBA9676. The sequence continues at coordinate 9,738 of DATDGI010000332.1, read as the reverse complement.
CGCCTGGGGGGGAGTTCCAGGTATAATCCTAGTTAATCGATCGATAATATTGACTATACGGCCTGGGCATGCCATGCTCGGGGCTATGACGAGCTACGACCGGGCCGAGCGCCGTTACGTGGACATGGTGTTCGTGGCCAGTGCGCTCTGTCTCCCGCGGTCCTGACTCTCCCGTCGTTCGTCTTGCTCTGAGCGCTGGCCCAGCCAGCCTGTCTCATCTCACCCATCTCCGCCCGGGATACGGGCCGGCACCGGCATGCCCGGGCCGGCCATGCCCCGCACTCGCGTCCGCCCACGAGCCGAAAGGCATTACCGTGACCAACACCATCGCCCGCCAGACCCGCATCTCGGTGACCAAGCTCGCCGGCAACATCGGTGCCCAGATCAGCGGCGTCGACACCGGCCTCGCACTCAGTGATGAGGAACTCGCCCAGGTCAGGCGGGCCCTGCTCGACCACAAGGTGGTCTTCCTGCGCGACCAGGACCTCGATTACGCCAGGCAGGTCGCGTTCGCCGGGCGCCTCGGCCCGCTCACCCTCGGCCACCCGGCGATCTCATCGCCACCCGAGCAGCCCCACCTGGAGGAGATCGACTCACGCAAGGGCGGCCGCGCCAACCACTGGCACACCGACGTGACGTTCGTCGACCGGCCGCCGGCCTTCACCCTGCTGCATGCGATCGTGATCCCCCCGGTGGGCGGGGACACCATCTGGGCGAACACCGTGACCGCCTACCAGAGCCTGCCGGATGACCTGCGTCAGCTGGCCGACCGGCTGCGAATCATCCACACCAACGACTACGATTTCGCGACGGTGACCAGCCGGGACGCACGCGACGACGCACGGGTCCAGGAACGGCATGAAGAGTTCCTCTCCACCATCTACGAGACCGAGCACCCGGCCGTGCGGGTGCACCCAGAGACCAGCGAGCGCTCCCTGGTCCTCGGCGGCTTCGCACGTACCGTCACCGGGTTCTCGCCGCAAGCCTCGCGTGACCTGATCCGGATCCTGCAGGACTACGTGACCCGCCCCGAGCAGACGGTCCGGTGGCGCTGGCGGGTGGGCGATCTGGCCATCTGGGACAACCGCGCGACCCAGCACTACGCGATCTTCGACTACGGCATCGAGCACCGCCGCGGCGAGCGCGTGACCGTCGCCGGCCCGGTGCCGGTAGGCGTGGATGGCCGCCCCAGCATCGCGATCAAGGGCGACGCGGCCACGTACTACGCGGGCGCGGCGCACTGAGGCCCCAGCCACCGCGGCCGACGTCCCCAGTCACCCGATCACAAAGGCAGATCCATGAGCACTTCAGCCGAAGTCACCAAGCGGGAACGCAAGCAGGTCCCGGTCTATAAGCGCAAGCGGCGACGGATCTACGGCAGCCTTGCCGTGGCGGTGATCGCCGTCCTCGCCGTCCTGATCTGGGCGGTCACCCAGGGCAGCCCCGGTGCGCCCCTTCCCGGGTTCACCATCGCCTATGGGCAGGGCACCGTCGCGAACTCCGACAGCATCATCGCCAGCGAGCCCGCGCTCGCCAAGACGATCCCCGCCCACCTGCATTTCGTGCCGTTCGACGCCGGCGTCACCGCGATCGCCGAGATGCGCAGCGGCAGCCTGGCGGCCATCAGCGGGGTCGGTAACCCGCCGGTCGTCGGCGCCATCGGCACCCATACCGGCGTGGACGTTGTCATCGCGCAGAGCTTCGACGCCGACGCGCTGATCGTCCCCCCATCGATCCGCACACCGGCCCGGCTGGCCGGCAAATCCGTCGGCGTGCTGGTCGGATCGTCGGAGGACTATGAGCTGCGCGGCTGGCTCGCGCTGGAGCATCTCACCTCCTCGGTCAAGGTCGTCGGCTTCGCCAGCGAGCAGGCAGCGGCCGCCGCCTACCTGGGCGGCTCGGTGACCGCGGCGTACGTGCAGGCCGGGCCCGAAGCCCAGCTGATCACCAAGGGCGGCCACCCGCTGATCGATGCGGAGCAGATCGCCAAACTGGGCATCCCCGGCCTGAACGTGGTCGCGGTCGCGGACAGCGTCGTCAAGAGCGATCCCGCGCTGGTGCAGAAGTACGTGTGCGCCGAGGTCCAGGCGACCCGCGATTTCACCGGACCACGGGCGGACCGGTACCTGGCGCAGAGCGCCAAGGTCCAGGGCGTCCCCGGCAACCTCATCGTCCAGGCCACGAAGAACTTCCCGTTCATCCCGCCCAGCCAGCAACTGCACTGGCTCGGGTCGGCGCCGGGCGACACGAGCAGCCCGATCGTCAGGGCCTACGTGCAGACGGGGCAGTTCCTGGTCGGCCAGGGCCGACTGACGTCAGCGCCGTCCGCCGCAGTGATTGCCGCCCACGTGGACCCGACCTTCGTGAAGAAGGCCCTCGCAGGTGACTGCTGACGCCATGCGAGGCGCGGACCCGGCAGCCCCCAGCGTGGGGAGGGTGGCCGCCGGGCCCCGTCCGGGGATGACAGGAGACCGGCCGGAGCAGCTGCCGGCCGGCGGCACAGCCCACGTGGTCCTCGAATCGGTCGGCAAGACGTTCCGCCGGGCTGGCCGGCGGACAGTGGCCATCTCCGGCGTCAGCCTGCGGGCCGCCGCCGGCGAGCTGATCTGCCTGCTCGGCCCCTCGGGCTGCGGCAAGTCCACCTTGCTGCGCATCGTCGCCGGGGCGCTGGAGTGCGACGAGGGCTCAGTCACCGTCGCCGGGCGGGCGGTGGCCGGGCCGGCGCCCGCCCGGGGCATGCTGTTCCAGCACCCGATGCTGTTCCCCTGGCTGACCACCAGGAAGAACGTCCTGTTCGGCCCGAGGGCGCAGCGGGCAGCGGGCACCGACGAGCGGGACGACCCCGAACTGGATGCGGAGGCCGACGCCATCCTGGAAACCGTCGGCCTCGCCCAGTTCAGTGACGCGTTCCCGCATGAGCTGTCGGGCGGGATGCAGCACCGGGCGGCGTTCGCCCGCGCCATGGCCACCCGGCCCTCGCTGCTGCTCATGGACGAGCCGTTCGGCGCGCTCGACGCCATCACCCGGGTCCGCATGCACGATTTCCTGCTGCGCATGTGGGAGCAGTACCGGATCACCATCATCTTCGTGACCCACGACATCGAAGAGGCGGTCCTGCTCGGTGACCGGGTGGCCATCATGGGCGGGCGGCCGCCGGGCATCCGGGAGGTGATCGACGTGCCTCTACCCCGGCCCCGGCACGCGGCCGACGTCGACACCGAAGATTTCCTCACGGTCAAACGCCGGATCCGGGCAGCACTGACGGCATGAGCAGCACCAGGCAGGCGGTTCCGCCCCCACTGCGGCCGGCCGGGCGGCAGCCGTTCAGCCGGAAAGGAGTGAGTCATGTCAGGCTGGCATTACGCCCCGCTCGGCGCCACTGCGGTGATCGAGGCCCAGGACCAGGCCAGGCCGGAAATCGGCCATGGTGCCGAACTGGCTGAGCGCGCCGAACTGCTGGCCCACCGCCAGGCCGGGCGCCGCGCCCGTTTCCGGCGGTTGGCGACCGGGGCGGCGGCCCTCGCGGTCCTGCTGGTGCTGTGGCAGGTGGGCGCGGCCATCCTGGGCGATCAGGTCGCGCTGCCATCGGTCACCCAGACTGTGGCTCAGTTCGCGCACTACCTCGTCCGGCCATACCCGGCCCAGGGCAAACCGCTCTGGTTCGACCTGTACATCAGCCTGCGCCGGATCCTGATCGGCTTCGTTATCGGCGTGACCGCCGGCGTAGCCGTCGGCGCCGCGATGTCGGGCTGGCGGTTCGCCCGCCACCTCATCGACCCGGTCATCGAGGTCATCCGGCCACTGCCGCCGCTTGCCTTCATCCCGCTGTTCATCGTCTGGCTGGGCATCGGGGAACTGCCCAAAGAGGTGCTGATCATCGTCGGGGTCGTCCCGATCATGGCCGTCACCACCGTCGCCGCGCTCGACGAGGTCCCCGAGGACCTGCGGCTGTGCGCGCGGACCCTCGGCGCGTCACGCCGGTACACGCTGCTGCACGTGCAGATCCGCTCGGCCCTGCCGGGGATTCTGACCGGCATGCGGATCTCGATGGCGGGCGCGTGGAGCAGCATCGTCGCGGTCGAACTGCTGGCCGCCACCAGCGGGCTCGGGTTCATGATCATGCAGGCGGGGGACTACCTCGACACCGCACTCGTCTTCGCCGGCATCATCACCATCGCGATCGCCGGCCTCATCCTCGACACCTGCCTGCGGGGACTGCTCACCCTGGCCGACCCGAGTAGGAGACGCTGACGCAGCACCGCCGTGGTCGCGAGCGGGCTCGGCCGTGGCGCCGACGGCTACCGTCGCTCTGCTGGCCTGGATCCGTTGCACTGCGGCTGCCGGGGTGGATCTGATCAGGGCATTGGCCGACAGTGAGGAGCACTGGGGCGGGCCTCAGTGTTCTGGTCATGCGGCGACGCCGGGCGCCGCATTGGCCTGCCCGGTGAACAGGTGGCGGGCGAGCGCAGCGGCCTGGTCGCGGATCTCGGGGATGGCCGTCGTCTCGTACCAGCGCCCGCGCAGGAGCGGGCCCAGGGTGAAGATGTCGCTGGCGGGCCTGCCATCTGCGTCTCGCACGGCGCCGTTGGTGTCGGCGTCCAGTCCCAGCCGCAGCGGGTCTGGCCGGGCCAGGCCGGAGGCAAGGAGGTGACGCAGGAGGGGATCGGTGGTGGTGGTGATGTCAGCGGCAGGCCCGGTGCAGTTGATGAGCCAGCCGGCGGCCAGGGCCTCGAAACCGGCCCGGTCCACGAAGTCGCGCTTCACCGGGTCCAGCAGATCCTTCTTCCAGTGGAGCTTGACCGCACCCTGAATGTGCCCCCTGCCGTAGGCGGTGGTGTCCTCGTCGACCTCGATCAGCACCACACCGGAATCAGTTAGGTGCGCCTGCACCCAGTCGGCGTCTACCAGCGCTGTGGAGCGGCTCATGGGTCAAATGCCTCCTTGTCAACTTGGGCCGGAACCAGGGCCGGGCGGCCTGGCCGGACCCGCCGGATGAGCGGGCAAAGCGGGGCCGTCAGGGACCCCACGGCCCCGCGGCCCCGCGGCCCGCGGATCGATCCCCATCGGCGCCATCCCTCCCCCGGTGGTCCAGGCGGGGCGGGTCATTCCTGGCTATTAGCTAGTAATCCTATCGTTATAATAGATAAAACTCAAGTGCCACCCAGGCCCTCTGGGACCATGTGACGAACGAGGGTCAGCCAGCCGGAGAGAGTGCGGCGCCAGGCCGGTGTCCCGGGGATCCGTTTGCGCGCGGCGGGCGCGATCTTGTTGTGCTGGGCTGACGGCGTGGGGGATGTCAGGGCAGGCTTTCGATGATCCGGATGATTTCCTCGCGCCCGAAGCCGTGGTGCCGGGCGAATTCGAGGAGATCGCGTGTCCGGGCGAGCACGGCGCCTTTCTGGGGAGTGCCAGCCACTGTGATGCCGCGTCCGCGCCGGAACTCCAGCAGCCCTTCGTCTCTGAGGATGTGCAGTGCCCGCAGGACCGTGTTCTTGTTGACGCCCAGCACCGCGGCCAGGTCCCTGGCCAGGGGCAGCCGCTCGCCCGGGCCCGCCTCGCCCTCGCCGATGGCGCGCCGGATCTGCGCGGCGACCTGATCATGAAGCGGGACCGGGCCCGAGCGGTCGATGTTGACATCCAGCATGGTCCTAGTCATAGTAGTTCCATGTTGCGGGCCCGGCAACGCTTGAGGTGGGCTCTCTGACCGCCCCGCCACGCACGCCCGCGTTGCCTGGCGCTGATGTGGAGCAGGCCCTGTTTATACAGGCCCGGCGGCGCCGCCGGCGGCGGTGGCTGGCCGGGATCGCCGCGGTCCTGGTGGGTTCCGCGGTGGTGACCGTCGTCATTGTGACCTGGCCGCACCGGGCATCTGGCCAGGACGCCGACCGCCCGGGTGTGGCGGGCACCGGCCTAGCTGCCCGTTCATCCGGGGGGGCCGCGGTGTGGTATGACGGCATCCACCTGCGTGTTGGCTCTGTCCACCCGGACGGCCAGGTGATCCAGCGGGCAGGGCCGGAGGTCAACGCCGACCTGCTGCCGTTGGTGCCGGCCGGAGGGCGCATCTATTGGGTCAACCCGATGGGTGGAGCCGTGCCATTCATGCCATACCGGGCCTGGTATCCGAAGATCGTCCAGTACCTGGACCGGGCCACCGGCAAGATCGGGATCGCCGGGCCGGGCAGTACGGCTTTCCTGTCGGCCAACGGCCGGTATCTGCTCATGGCGCAGGACGCCACCACCTTGGGCGAACTGCCGGTGGCTGGCGGTGCCCTCCGCCAGCTGACCCTGCCACCCGGCTGGTACCTGCCCGGCGGCGATGGGCTCCCTGGACTCGATTACCCGGGTCTGGCCACGGCCAACGGCGTCATCGTCCAGTCCCGGGAAAGCGGAGAGTCGTACCCCCAGGTCTTCGGCCTATGGAACCCGGGCAGCCACACGGTGCGGGTACTCGGCCGGGCCCTGGCGATCATCGCCGCTTACACCCCGCCCGGGGCGCGCTCCAGCCTGCTGGCCTGGCTCCCGGCCGCCTGCCCCTTCCCGGACAACTGCCTGCTCAACATCACCAGCACCGCGACCCTGGCCACCCGGACAGTACGCAGCCCCATGCCGGGCGGCTTCGCCATAGGAGGGGCCTTCTCTCCCGATGGGACGCAGCTGGCCGTGTTCCCGCAGACGCTCCCGCACGGCATGGCCCCCGCCTACGCCCGGCTGGCGCTGGTCGTCCCGCGCACCGGAGCCGTGCGGGTGGCCCCCAGGCCCCGGATCACGCTCGGTGAGGACTTGGGCTGGGCCCTGTGGCTGCCCGATGGCCGGCACCTCATCGTGGGACCGTGCCCCGGAAGTTGCCTGGTGGAATCCGCGACGCTGTCCGCCAGGCCACTCTTCCTCGCGCCCAGCCGCGGCCACCACGTCAGCAACGGTCTGGACGTCAACTTCACCGCGGCCATGCTCTCGCCGGGGCCGTGATCTTCTAGCCCCTCAGCCCGAGGGTTCACAGACCCTTAACTACGCGGCATTGGGTCGTGTGCGACGGCCCGTTGGGCCGCCCTTGACGCTGTAGCTGCGAGCCGGACAATCGGAGCCGAGGAAGACGGCTGAGGCTGTACCCGCGTGCGTGACGATGATCCGGTCTGATCTTGTAGTCTGCCGGGCGTGGCCCGGCGTGCGGCGGGCGGCGCGTCCCCCAACGCAGAGCCCGGCGCTGACGCCGGGCCAGCGGCGCCGCAGGTGCCGCCTTGATCTTCCCTACAGGTGATTTCGGCAACGCGGTTCGGTGCCCGGCAGTGCTGCTTCTTTGCCGTAGCGGCCTGGGCTACCGGCGTCGCCGTGCATGCCGCCGCATGGCGTCAACCTTGGCCGCGAATGCTGCTGGCTCAATGATCGGGGTACCGCGCCACGGGGACATCGAGAGCAGGTCGGTGTCGTTCGAGACAATGATCAGCGCCCCGACCTCGGCAGCCAGATCAAGGATCAGGTTGTCCTCATGATCTGGACAGTCGTGAACCGTTCGTGGCACCTCAGCCAGGACGCCTCCACCGCTGTGCTCTGCTGCCCTGACGACTGCCTCAAGGTAAGCGTTCACCTCAGGCTCACCCCATTTGAACAGGTCAGTCAGGATCCTGTCGACGTTTGTGGTGATGTGAGGGGATAGCCAGAGGGCGAACTCGGCCGCATCTACGATGACGCCCAGGCAGTCGGCTGAGGGATTGCCGGAGACGGGTGGTGGAGACGGCCAGGACCGGAATGGGCTATTGCCGCTTGCCGCAGCCGTCACCAGGACGTTGATGTCATAGACAGCTGCCGAGGGGACCGGCGCGAGGCGATTCACTCGCCCTTCTCCGGGCGACCCTTCATGAACTCCTGGATCCGAGTCGGCACGTCAGCTGGATCGATGCCTAGTTCAGCGGTGCGCTGCTGACCGTACGCCTGCGCCTCTCGCAGTTGATTAGCGATCATGATCGACTTCATCACCTTGAGCGTCGCCCGCAGGTAAGCAGACCTGTTGCCGTCACCGAAGTAGGCAACCAGTTCGTCCAGCACAGGCCTATCCTCGGGCTGGACTGCGAACCCCAACGTTTGCGCGCTCATAAGCTCATTGTAGATGCCTCGCCTTCCGAAGGCAATATATTGCACATCTAGGCAGGCACCACTCGGCCTGGTTGTCAGACCTGGTGTCAGCTCTGGCCGCGCCGAACGGCGATGCGCGCCCCGCCGGAGCCGCACGCCGGACACGCAGCGTGAAGCAGTCCGCCGGAGCCGCCCGACCGGAGTTCCGCACGTGCCGGTAGCGTCACCGCAGGGGCCAGCGATAAGGAAGGCGGCATGGTGAGCCTGCGAGGATTGAGCACGATCAGCTTCTGGGCCGACGATGTGGCGGCGGCCGTGGCGTGGTACACCCGGTTCCTGGGCGAGGAGGCCTACTTCACGCGGCCGGGGCCCGGCGGGCGCCTGGCCTACGCCGAATTCCGCATCGGCGACTACCAGGCCGAGCTGGGCATCATCGACCGCAGCTACGCGCCGCCCGGCGCGGCGGGCGGGCCCGGCGGCGCCATCATGTACTGGCACGTCGACGACCCCAACGCCACCGTGGACCGGCTGCTGTCGATGGGCGCCACGCAGTATCAGCCGATCACGCCACGCGGGGAGGGGTTCGTCACCGCCGCCGTGGTCGACCCGTTCGGCAACGTGCTCGGCGTCATGTACAACCAGCACTACCTCGACATCCTCGCGTCCGCCAGGCCGACCTAGCGTGGGCGTGCTCGACTTGCCCGATGCCGCCCGGTGGGAGGCCTGGCTGGCCGCGGAGCACGAGGGGCAGGCCGAGGCATGGCTGCGGATCGCCAGGGCGCACACGGGGATCGTCTCGGTCACCCCGGCCGAGGCGCTGGACGTGGCCCTGTGCTTCGGCTGGATCGACGGCCTGCGCAGGGCCTGCGACGACGTGTCATTCCTGCAGCGGTACTCGCGCCGCCGACCCGGGAGCTCATGGTCGAAGGCCAACGTCGCGAAGGCCGAGGCACTCATGGCGGCAGGGCGCATGCGGCCGGCCGGGCTCGCCGAGGTCGCGGCCGCCCAGGCCGACGGGCGCTGGCAGGCGGCATACGAATCGCAGCGCACCGCCGTGGTCCCGCCCGATCTCGCGGCCGCCCTGGCCAGCCACGCCCGCGCGAACGCCGCCTTCGAACGGCTCGGCAAGTCCGGCCGGTACGCCGTGATCCTGCCGCTGCTCAAGGCCCGCACCCCCGAGGCGCGCGCGAAGATCCTGGCCCTGGCCGTCGCGCGGCTGGCGGCTCAGAACTGACTCAAATGACCGGCTGCCCCGCGCAGCGTGACCAAGCGCGGCGCGGCGGTGTAGTCCCGACCGAGTATGCGTCTTTCCGTATGGCATCTCCTGCGGAGGGAGCGAGCACGGGACGGAATATTCGGCGCCCGCCCGCGATGCGCAGCCGCCGCGCAACAATCGGCCGATGTGGCCTTCCGGGATGGCCCGATGACGGACCCTCTGTCGGCGGAAGGCTTGGCACTCCTCCATGGGGATAGGTCGGCCGGGATTACCGCCTGCGGCTGCACCGAGCGGTTGCGGCCCGTTGGCCTAGCTGTACTGATCGGGGACGTTGGTCAACCTGGACATTGGCGGTGACCGTCCGATCGCGGTGTGGGGCCGGTGGTGGTTGTAGTCGTGGAGCCATGCTGGCAGGGCGGCGCGGCGGGCGGACTCGCTGGAGTAGAACTTCCTGA
>DATDGI010000331.1:0-4567 GCA_036522155.1 Streptosporangiaceae bacterium | reverse complement strand
AGCGCCCGGTCCCGCAGCGCCCGGTCCCGCAGCGCCCGGTCCCGCAGCGCCCGGTCCCGCAGCGCCCGGTCCCGCAGCGCCCCGTCCCGCAGCGCCCGGTCCCGCGGCGGCTGGTCCCGCGGCGGTGGCTGGGCCTGCCGTGGTGGCCGGTCCCGCAGCGGTCGCCGGTCCCGCGGTGGTGGCGGATCGGCCGCCTGCGGTGGTCGCCGACCGGACGCCGCCCGCGGTGGCGGCGGACTCGCTGGCCCCGGCGGCCAGGCCGGCCGGTGCGCTTGCCCCAGCCCCGGCCCCGGAGGTGGCCGCGGCACCCGGCGCGGCCTGGTCGGCCGTCACCCCGGGTGGCTGGTAATCGGCGAAGAAGTTCCACCAGGCCATATCGACCGACCCCGGATCGGCCAGATAGCGCTGGTACAGCTCATCCACCAGCCATTCGTTCGGCCCAAAATCGGCCGCGGACGGCGTGGCGGCGGCCGGCTCGCCGGCCCGCTCAGTGGCTGGCTCGGTGGGTTCCGCGGACGCCCGCGGCGGCTCCGGAGGCACGGCGGACATCGCCCTCTTCCGACGGTTGCATACCTGTCATCTGCCCGCCCTCAGGTTACCTGGGCCGGCATCCCCTGTAATCAGGGAAGACGCAGGTCATGATCGAGGAGAGAACCGCTCTCTGTCATGCGGTGCGAGCCAGTTCACATACGGGCCCTTGGGCACGATCCGGGTCGGGTTGATCCAGTCCTGGGTCTGGTAGTAGTGCCGTTTGATCTGCCCGAAGTCGGTGGTGTCGCCGAAGCCGGGCTGCTGGTACAGATCCCGGGCGTATCCCCACAGGCTGGGGTAGTCGATCAGCCGCCGCAGGTTGCACTTGAAATGGGTGTGGTAGACGGCGTCGAACCTGACCAGGGTCGGGAACAGCCGCACGTCCGCCTCGGTGAGCTGGCCGCCGACCAGGTAGCGGCGGGTGGACAGCCGCTCCTCCAGCGCGGCCAGGGTGGCGAACAGTGTGTCGAAGGCGTCTTCATAGGCCGCCTGCGAGGTCGCCAGCCCGGCCTTGTACACGCCGTTGTTCACCGCGTGGAAGATCAGCGTGCTCAGCGCGTCGATATCCGGCCGCAGTTCTTCCGGATACAGGTCGGGCGCGCCCGGCCGGTGGTACTCGCGGAACTCCGTTTCCAGCGTGACGGTGATCTGCGGCACATCGTTGGTGACGATGCGCTGGGTGCGGGTGTCCCACAGGCACGGAATGGTGAAGCGGCCCGCGTAGCCGGGGTCGGTGGCCAGGTACAGCTCGGACACGTAGCGGGCGCCGGTGACATAGTCCACCCCGCCGGTGCTGGCCGGGAACCGCCAGCCGTTCTCGTCCCGGATCGGGTCGGTCAGCGAAAGGCCGACCACCCGCTCGAGGCCGAGCAGTTTGCGCACGATCACGGCCCGGTGGGACCAGGGGCAGGCTAGCGACGCGTAGAGCTGGTAGCGGCCGGGCTCGGCGGCATAACCGGTGGCGCCGTCCTGGGTGATCAGGCCGTTCAGGGTGGTGGAGCGGGCGGTCGGGCCGAACAGCATCAGCTCAACGCCAGGGTGAGGTGAGAGCAAGGAATCACCTCCTCGCTGGCCAGAGCATCCGCGGCGCACGAACGTTGTCTTGATGATGCACGAACGGGCACGTCCGTGCGGCAGAGCGGCAGAAGTGGTGGAATCTCACCTCTTGGGCGAACCGGGCACCGGTCGGGGTGCAGGCCGGGACCGTCTATCGTCGGGAAGGGCGCCGTCGGGCGCCATCAGCCAGCGGCAGGAGCAGGTGTGGGCGCTATTACCAGCGACTTGGCCCACATGTCCGGGCTGGTTGCCTACGCGGTGGTGGCGGGGCTGGTGTTCGGCGAGACCGCGCTGTTCTTCGGGTTCGTGCTGCCTGGCGAGATCGCGGTGGTGCTGGGCGGGGTGCTGGCCAGCCGCGGGCGGGTCTCGCTGCCTTTGCTGATGCTGGTGGTGGTGGCGGCCGCGATCATCGGCCCGCTGGTCGGGTACGAGATCGGCCGCCGGATGGGCGGCCGGATCGTCGCTTCCCGCCTGCTGCGCCGGATGTCGGGCACGGTGGAAAAGGCCGCCGCCACGCTGAACGCGCGCGGGGCGATCGCCGTGCTGGTCGGCCGGTTCACCGCGGTGCTGCGGGCGCTGATGCCGGCGCTGGCCGGCACGGCCCGGATGCCGTACCGCACGTTCGTCACCTACAACGCGATCAGCGGGGTCATCTGGGGGGTCGGCTACTGCCTGCTCGGCTATCTCGCCGGGTCCGCCTACGCGGTGGTGGCGCGCGAGGTCGGCACCGGCTTCGCGATCGCCATCGCCGTGCTCGTGCTCGTCGCGATCGCGGTCTGGTGGGTGCGCCGCCATCGCCGGGCGCCGGTCTGGGCCGGCCACCGCGAACGCGGCGGCGACGGATAGCCGTCCGTCCGCTACCAGCGGAAACACCGGCGACGGGCGATGAATCATCGCCACGGTGGCGGTTTTCCTCCCCGCCGGAACTCCGCTGTCTGCCGCCGCGGCGGCACCCGTGTTTACATGGGGAACCGGGAGGTGGCGGGGAGTGCGCGAGTTCGGTGGGCTCGAAAAGGCGATCATGGAAGTCATGTGGGCGGCGCACCGCCCATATGTCGTGCGTGAGGTGCGGGAGCGGCTGAGGTACGACCGGCCCGTCGCCTACACCACGGTCATGACCGTGATGAACATCCTGCACGGCAAGGGCGTGCTGAAACGGGACAAGGACGGCCGGGCGTGGCGGTACTGGCCGGTGGAGGCGCGTGAGGACCACGACGCGCGGCTGATGGCCGAGGTGCTGCGGTCCGGCGGTGACGAGGACATCACGATGCGCCGGTTCCTTGAGCGGGTCAGCGACGACGAAATGGAGAGCCTGTCCAGCGCACTGGTGGACGCCCGGTCGCGCCGCCTGGCCGTGCGGTAACCCCGCGCCGGGCCACGCCCGGCGTCACAGGAAACCCATCCGGATCAGGACACTGCGCCAGGACCTCGCCGGATCTCCATGGCTGCCGGACCCCGCGCCGCTAGCATCATCGGGCGTGAGCTTGCACGCGTTCCCCTCCCCGCCCGCACATGCGCTGTCCCCCCGCCCGGCCGATGCGGTTGATCGCCAGTGACTGAGAAGACGGGTGCTGCCCGTGGCGAGACCGGCCTGACCGTGTCGTCGTGGGCCCTGCGCGGGGTGATCCCCGCCCTCGGCCAGACCCCCGCGTTGCGGGGCTTCCCCGGTGGGATCGATGTGGCCGGTCCCGGCTGGCCCGGCGGGCTGGCCGAAGAGGACCAGGCGGTACATGGGGCGTGGCCCGCTCCCCCGGAGGACTGGACGGCTCAGGCCGGATCCGGGGCGCTGAACAGGGGAGAGAGCGCGCCCCCCGGGCCGGCGGGGCGGGGGAACGGCGCCCAGCGGGGGAACGCACGGCGGGGTGGTGGCCGAGGGAGCGGCGGCCTGGGGAGCGGCGGGGGTCCGGCTCGGGGGAGCGGGCCGGGGACGGGGAGACGGCAACGGGCCGGGCAGGTGCCGGGCCGCGGCCGGGAGACGGGGGGGACGATGACGGGGGACGACGGCAAGTCGGTCTGGCAACGGGCGCTGAACGCGTGGCGTGAGGCAGGCCTGGAGTGGCAGCGCCCGGCCGGCTGGACGCCCGCCGACGTCGACCTGCAGCGGACCGAGCCGATCCCGGTCGTGCCCGCCTCCGGGATCCCGCCCATGGAGCCGGCCGGATCTGCCCCGGAGCAGCCACCTGGTCCCGGCGGACGGGCTGGGCCGGATTCTGAGGGGAGCAGCGGGGAGGCCGGCCTGGACCAGCCGGTACCGGAGACCGGCACCGGGCCGGATCCGGAGATAGCGGCCAGTGGTGAGCCGGACGTACAGGTGTCCGGGCCCGCTGGTGATGCGCCGGGCGCGGAGGTGCCTGGGCCCGCCGGTGATGCGCCGGTCGCGGAGGTGCCTGGATCCGCCAGCGGTGAACCGGAGGCCGGGGCCGACGTACCGGAACCGGGGATCGCCGCCCTGGGCGGCGTGCCCGAGCCGCGGCGCAGCGTGGAGTCCGGCGTCGGCGCCCTGGACCTGGACATCGGTCCCGCCATCACCGGCGGCCCGGCTGGCCAGGGGAACGGTGCCGGGCGACCGGAGGACGCTGCCCTGGCTGCCGCGGCGGCGGCGAGCGGCGTCCCGGGCCGCGATCAGGCCCGGCCAGGACGCGAGGGCGCAACGGCGGCGTCCGGGCGGCCGGAACCGCGGGTGCCCGGTGAGCCTTCCCGCCGTGCCGGGCGCGGGGTGCTGGTGGGAGCGGGCATCTGTGTCGCGGTGATCGCGGTAGCGATCGCCGGCATCGTCATCACCGGCCCGGGCAGCGGCAGCAGCGGCGGGCCATCCGCGCTGATCGTCACCAGCCCGTCAGCCGTGCTCGCCGACGCACAGTTCGCCGGCCCGGGCGGCACGCCCACGCCGGCCGTGCCGCCCTCGCTGACCGGGATCGCGGCCGTGGGCAGCACGGTGGTGGCCGTCGGTGCACAGGCCACCGTGCCCACCGCCCGGCCG
>DATDGI010000330.1:0-2282 GCA_036522155.1 Streptosporangiaceae bacterium | reverse complement strand
GTTGTGACCAGAATGGCCGGCACGATCAGCAAGATAGTCACCGTCAGAGTGCTGAGCACGGCTGCTCGGCTCTCGGAGAACCGTTTCGCGAGCCGTCTTTGCATTGGGTAGAAAAAAATCGCTAAAATCGCCGCCCACGCGAGCGCGGCAAGGAATGGCGGATCGGCTTCAACTCGGCGATGGAGATGCTGGTCACCCAGGCCGGGGTGTCCAACGCCAAGCTCGGGGTGCTGAAGCAGGGGGTTCTCGGCCTCGCCGCGCAGGTCGGCTTCTCCCCCGATTCGCTGGCGCAGTCCCTCTACCACGTCGCGTCGAACTTCGAGTCGATGGGCGCCAGCGCGGCCAAGGAGCTCGCGGTGGTCAAGATGGCCGCGGAGGGCGCGAAGGTCGGCGGCGCTGACCTGGTCGACGTGACGAACGCGCTGACCGCCGCGGTGGCCAGCGGCATCCCCGGGGTGCAGAACTACTCGCAGGCCATGGGCGCGCTGAACGCGATCGTCGGCGCCGGCGACATGAAGATGCAGGATTTGGCTGAGGCGTTCGGGTCCGGGATGGTGGCGACGGTCAAAGGGTTCGGCTTGTCCCTGACCGATGTGGGGGCGGCGCTGGCGACGTTCGGTGACAACAACATCCGCGGCGCGCACGCCGGCACCCAGTTGCGCATGTCGGTGATGGCGCTGGCCGCGCCGACCGCGGCGGGGACGAAGCTGCTGGGCCAGATGGGCATCGGTGCGACGCAGCTGGCGGTGACGATGCAGCACGGCGGACTGCTGCCCGCCCTGCAGATGCTGATCGGCCACATGCGGGCGGCGGGGATCACCGCCAAGCAGCAAGGCCTCTACATCACGGAGATGTTCGGCAAGCGCGCCGGTGCCGGCCTGAACGTGCTGCTGGACCAGATGGACCGGCTGAAGTCGAAATACCCGGCGATCACCAAGGGGGCGCACGATTTCGGGACCGCGTGGGGTGACACGCAGAAGCAGCTGAAACAGCAGCTCGCCGAACTTGACAGCGGGTTCAAGGCGCTGATGGTCACCATTGGGGAGAAGATCATCCCGCCGTTGCAGGCGTTCGTCGGGCTGCTGCTGCGGCACAAGACGGCGACGGTGGCGGTGGTCGCCGCGGTCGGTGCCCTGGCCGCTGGGCTGGCGATCGCGGCGCTGGCGATCAAGACGGTTGAGATCGCCACCAAGACGTGGGCGGCTGTCCAGTGGCTGCTGAACGTGGCGCTGGACGCCAACCCGATCGGGCTGGTGATCGCGGCCGTCGCCGCCCTGGTCATCGGGGTGATCTACGCCTACAACCATTTCCGCATCTTCCGCGTGGTCGTGGCGGACGTGGGGCGGATGTTCGAGGCCGTGTTCGGCTGGCTGAAGGCGCACTGGCCGCTGGTCCTGGCGATCCTCACCGGCCCGGTCGGCCTGGCGGTCCTGTTCATCAAGTCCCACTGGCAGGAGATCGTCGCCGGGGCGCAGCAGTTGTGGCATGACGTCGTGTCGTGGTTCACGCGGATCGGGAACGACATCGTGCGGCTGACGCTGGGCTGGCCGAAGATGCTGTGGCAGGCCGGGGTGAACATGATCATGGGCCTGGTCCACGGCATCGAGTCGGCGGCGATGGCCCCGGTCCACGCGGTTGAGAACATCGTGTCGGACATCCGCAATTTCCTGCCGTTCTCCCCGGCGCGGCGGGGGCCGCTGTCCGGGGCGGGGTCGCCGGATGTGGCGGGGCGGCGGATCGGGCAGATGCTCGCCGCCGGGATGCTGTCCACCACGGCGGGGGTCGCCGCGGCGGCCGGGCAGGTCGCGGGCGCGGCCGGGATCAGGGGCGCCGCGGGCGGCGCCGGGGCTGGCGGCGGCCCGCAAATCGTGATCGAGGTCCACGGCAGCGGCAGTGGCCTCGACAACCTGTTCTTCGACTGGTTCCAGCGGGGTGTCCGGGTCCGCGGCGGCAGCGCGGAGATCGTCAACAGGAAGGTCCGGTTCGCATAGAGAGCGCCGGCCAGGATGGGCGCATGACATCTGACCCAGGCCCGCTCACCGGGCGGGAGGTCAACCGGACGGTCGGCGCCCTCATTGACGCCGCATTTGACGGCGACGAAGAGCGGGCCTCGGAGTTGCTGGACGGCGGTCACCCAGACCTCGCGGCCCGCGTGACAGTGTGCCTCGCTGAGGCCATCCCCGGGTGCCTGGAGGACAGCGATCCCGGCGTGGCTCGCTCCTTCGCCCTCGCCCTCGCCTGGATGTTCGCCGGGTGTGTTGTCAGGGACCGCGACCAGGTTC
>DATDGI010000329.1:0-1632 GCA_036522155.1 Streptosporangiaceae bacterium | reverse complement strand
GGCCACCGAGAAGCCGAACGCATCGCCCGGCGTCCCGTCGGAGGCGGTCAGCCCGGCGCTCCGGGACCAGGTGCCGCCCCGCCGCGTCAGCACGTACGCCGCCCCGTTGGTCACGATGGTGCCAGCGTCCCCGGCCAGGGCGGTGGTGCCCGAGGCGGACAGGGCCACCGAGAGCCCGAACTGGCCCCCCGCCGTCCCCAGGGCGGTGAGCTCGGCCTGCTGGACGTAACCCCCAGCAGACACCGAGGTCCCCGGCGACCCGCACCCGAGCACCAGAAGTGGCGCGACCAGGACGGCCAGGCACCTGGCCGGCGAGCTCCGGAGCCGCTGCCCCATGGCCCCTCCCTCGGTCGCCCCCGGCCGAGCGCCGAACCTGACGCACCGTCATCGTAGCTGCCGGCCACCGCACCGGATAGCGCCGCCGCTGACGTGCTGCAGTCGTTGCTGGCGCGGCCTGGCGTGCGCCGCGAGCGCCTCCGCAGGCCGAGCAGCGGCACTAACGCCGGGCCCGGCTCCGTTTGATCTGAACACGGCTCAATTCGGGTGCACCTGCCGAATACGCCGTGTCACCACAACAGGACGAGCGCTGCGCGGGCATGCCGCCCAGAACTGGGCGATATGAATGTCGTCATCACAGTCGGCCGACGTCCCGGCGGGCATAAATATTCGGCGCTCGGGTCGCTCAAGCTCCGGAACATCAGTCGCCCAGCGTAATGATTGCTGGTCGCGGTCATCGCGCGAGATCCGCCCAATGCGCTCATGGGCACGGCGCGAGGTTGGTTGCCGTGGGCATGCAGACGTGGGCATTCTGTGCTCGGGGAACGATCGGGCCGCTGGTGGAGAAACCGGCTTCCCCGCGTGTGGGAGTTGTGCGTTGATCACGATCGACGCGCAGGTGGACGTTGGATGGGGTCCTTTGCAGGTGCGGGACTCTGGCCTGCCATCCCGGCCTACGGCCGAGGGTAGAGGATCAGCTGGGTGCAGCGGTAGGCGGCCATCGTCTTCCCGGTTGTCTGGTTGCGAACGGTGGCGTCCCACACCTGGGTGGTCGACCCCACGTGCAGGGGGCTTGCAGCACCGACCACCACGTCGCCCTCCCCGGCGCTGGACAAGAAGTTGGCCTTCGCCTCGATCGTGGTGAAGCTGGCGGCGTTTTGCGGCCAGTGCCGGCTCACCCCGAACGCGCACAGGGCATCGGCGATCGCGATCACCACCGGCGCCCACAGGTAGCCGGTGCCGGCGATCAGATCATGGTGGACGGTCAGCCGGGCGGTCGTCTGCTCGCCTTCCCCGGCGATCTCGATCCCCAGCAGGTTCAAGAAGTTGTGGACGTCGTAGGGCGGCGGCACCTGGCCACCATACCGGCGCTAGCGCGCAGGCCGCCAACCCCGCAGCGCTTCTTGCCAGAGGGCTCAGGTGAGACCCGCCAAGCCAGCTGAGTGCGTGATCAGTGAACGATCAGGCGCCTGCTCGCCGCCGGCCGCCGGAATCTGGCCCTACTGGCCAGCACATACCGGCCCGGCCCGTGACGAGGATCGGCACCAGATCCTGAGCGTCACGTGACTCGATGCTTGTGTTACGCATCGTCCGCTGTGAGCGCCCGACGCCACCTACGGTAAACGCCAACTGCTG
>DATDGI010000328.1:0-3074 GCA_036522155.1 Streptosporangiaceae bacterium | reverse complement strand
CCGGTCATCGACAAGGAACTGCTGGTCGACGCCGAGAAGGAACTCGGCCTGTCGCTGCGCCCCTACCAAGAGGCCCGGGAGTGGCTGCGGGACGCGTTCTGGGAGCGGGTCCGGCGGCAGTTCGGCATCGGCACCGGCCGCGGATGAGCGGGGAACCGCCCGAGCTGACGGTCGTGGCCGGCCAGCCGACGGCCGGGGAACTGGCCGCGCTGACCGCCGCGCTCACGGCCGTGCTCGCCGCCCGGGCCAGCCAGGAGCGAGCCGCGGCGGCCCGGTGGCGGCCCGGTGGCTGGGCCGACCGGGCGCACTTGCTGCGGGCGCCGCTGGTGCCCGGGGCGGACGTCTGGCGCCGCTCCGCCCGGCCCCGCTGACACCGGCCAGGCGGGCGCGCAGGGGACTGGCCGCCCGGCCCCGCTGACCCGTCCCAGGCGGGCAGCCGGGCACCGGCCGCCCGGCCCGGCCGGCAGTAGCATGACCGGAATGGCAGTGCTGGTGACGCAGCGGCTGATCCTGCGTGAAATGACCGCCGGGGACCTGGACGACCTGGCCGCCTTGCTCGGCGACGAGGACGTCATGCGCTACTACCCCAAGCCGATGACCCGCGACGAAGCCCAGTCCTGGATCGAATGGAACCAGCGCCTCTACCGCCGCCACGGCTTCGGGCTGTGGACGATGCTGCTGCGAGATACCGGCGAGTTCGCCGGGGACTGCGGGCTGACCCCGCAGCATGTGGACGGCGTAGACGAGATCGAGGTGGGCTACCACGTCCGCAGCAGCCTGCAGGGGCAGGGTTACGCCACCGAGGCGGCCGCCGCGGCCCGCGACTTCGCCCGCGACCGGATCCACCTGAGCCGTCTCATCGCCATCATCAACCCGGAGAACCTGCCGTCCCGCCGGGTCGCGGCCAAGATCGGGCTCCAGCCGGAGAAGCACGCCACCGTCTTCGGCACCGAGCACATCATCTACGCGGCCGCCATCTGACCCGGGCGGCCCGCCCGCCCGCGCCCGCCGGCCATCATGTCCGATTCCCGCCAGCACCATCGCCCTGCCTCGGCTTGAATCAAGGTATGACGCTCGACTTCGACACCTGCTACCGCGCCGTCGTGGCCCGCGACCCGCGGTTTGACGGGCGGTTCTTCACCGGCGTGACCAGCACCGGCATCTACTGCCGGCCGGTCTGCCCGGCGCGCACCCCGGCCCGGCGCAACATGCGGTTCTTCCCGCACGCCGGGGCGGCGGAGGCGGCCGGGTTCCGCGCCTGCCGCCGATGCCGGCCGGAAACCAGCCCCGGCTCCCCGGACTGGAACGCGCGGGCCGACCTGGCCGCCCGCGCCGTCCAGCTGATCACCGACGGGTACGCCGACGAGCACGGCATCGGCGGGCTCGCGCAGCGGCTGGCGGTGACCGACCGGCATCTGCGGCGGCTGCTGCTGGCCGAGCTCGGCACCACCCCGATCGCGCTGGCCCGCACGACCCGCCTGCAGACGGCCCGGCGGCTGCTGGCCGAGACCCGCATGCCGGTCACCGAGATCGCGTTCGCCAGCGGGTTCGCCAGCGTCCGCCAGTTCAACGCCAGCTTCCGCCAGGTCTACCAGCAGCCGCCGACCGCGCTGCGCGCGCGGACCGGGACCGCTGCCACGGCGGCGCGGGCCGCCGGCCGGCCGGCTGCCGCCGAGGGTGCCGCCGCGAACGGCGGCACCTGGCTCACGCTCCGGCTGGCGGTCCGGCCCCCGTTCGACGGCCAGTCGCTGCTGCGTTTCCTGGCCGCCAGGGCCATCCCCGGGGTGGAGGCGGTGGACGGCCGCCGGTACGCCCGCACGATCCGCGCGCCCGGCGGGGCCGGGATCATCGAGCTGATCCCGGCCCCCGCGGGCGCCGGGGCCGGCCAGGTGCGGCTGCGGGCCCGGCTCACCGGGCTGCGCGGCATCGGCCAGGTGGTGTCCCGCGCCCGGCGGCTGTTCGACCTGGACGCCGACCCGCAGGCGATCGCCGCTGTGCTGGCCGCCGACGAGGTGCTGGCGCCGCTGGTGGCGGCCCGGCCCGGGCTGCGCGTGCCCGGCGCCTACGACGGTTTCGAGCTGGCCGTGCGCGCGGTGCTGGGCCAGCAGGTCTCCGTCGCCGCCGCCCGCACGCTGGCGGGGCGGCTCGCGGGCCGGTATGGCACCCCGCTGGCCGCGGCCGGGCCGCTCACCCCGGCCGGGCCGCTGACCACTCTGTTCCCGGGGCCGGCCGACCTCGCCGGGGCCGACCTGACCAGGCTCGGCCTCACCACCGGCCGCCAGCAGACCCTGCACGCACTGGCCGCCGCGAGCGCGGCCGGGCGGCTGAACCTCGGCCCCGGCACCGACCCGGACGAGGCCGCCGCCGTGCTGGCCGAGCTGCCGGGGATCGGGCCGTGGACGATCGCCTACATCCTGCTGCGGGCGGCCGGCGACCCGGACGCCTTCCCCGGCACCGACCTGGGCCTGCGCCGGGCGATGGCCCGGCTCGGCTGCCAGCCGGGCCACGACCGCCGCTGGCGGCCCTGGCGCGCCTACGCCGCGGTGCACCTATGGACCGCCCCGGACGGCCCGGCGGCTGATGCCGGCGGGACGGGGGCGCATGCCGTTATGCCGACAACTGATCTTCTGCCTACTGGACGGGAGTAACACCATGGCATCCGACCTCATCACGGCCGCGATCCTCAACACCCCGATCGGGCCGCTGAGCCTGCTCGCGCATGGCGAGGCGCTGGTGGGCGGTGGCTTCACCGGCGACCCGGGCGAACTGCACGCCCGGCTGCACCCCTCGCTGCGGGCGCTGCCGCTGGCCGCGGCCGAGCTGCCCTGGCTGGTCAAGCCGCTGCGTGACTACTTCGACGGCGACCTGACCGCGCCCGGCACCCTGCCGGTCGAGCACCCGGCCGGCCCGGGCCGGGCGCGGCTGTGGGCGGCGCTGCGGGAGGTTCCGGCCGGGACCACCGTCACCTACACCGGCCTGGCCGCGCGGGCGGGCATGCCACGCGCTGCCCGGGCGGCCGGCTCGGCCTGCGCGGCCAACCTGATCGCCCCGGTCATCCCCTGCCACCGGGTCAT
>DATDGI010000327.1:0-3654 GCA_036522155.1 Streptosporangiaceae bacterium | reverse complement strand
CGCGGCCCGCTCAGGCCGCCTGGCGGTGCTGGCCCGTACCGGGCAAGGTGCTCGGCCAGGCTGGCCGGGCCAGCGGCAAAGCCCGAGGGCAGCAGCCGGGGCAGCCGATCGGGCGGGGGCTGGCTGGCCGGCCAGCCGGAGTACTGGACGCTGTCGGGGGCGCGCATCAGCGCAGAGCTCCCTTGGGGGAGGTGATCCGGTCAAAGCTGGCCCCTGGCTGCCCGGCCGGCCCGGGGTGGCGGACGCTTTCCAGGATGCGCGTCAGGACCGCGGTGGCGACCGCCGCGGCGCATCCCCACTCGATCAGCGCGACCCACCAGATCCCGAGGTCGTTGCCTGCGGTCAGGGAGTGCACGAACGCGGCCGGCCAGGCCAGGTAAGCCAGCCAGTGCACCGCCCGCCACGTGCGGAAACCGAGCCGGCGGCGCACCAGGCTGGTGATGATCACGGCGCCGCCGAGGTCGACGGCCAGCGTGCCCAGGCCGATCGCGAGCGTCCGGTACCCGGAGGCGAACGGCAGCACCGTGGCGGCCCAGCCGATCGTGACGAACGGATCCAGGATCGCGGTCAGCACGTGCAGCGCCAGGAAGGCCACGGAGAACAGCGCGAGCGTGCGGTGCACCTCGGGAAACACGAAACGCGGCCAGCGCCGGGGTGCCGCGCCCAGGCGCGAAGCCGCGCCCAGCACCATCACCGCGCTGAACAGGATCAGCAGTGTCAGCCCGCTGGCCCGCGAGACATACCACAGGTCCTGGGACCCTGCTGCGGCGGCAGCAATGCTCATCGTGCACACCCCGCCCGTCTTCCGCGACGCGGGTGGCTGCACCCCGGGGCAGCCGCAGGCTTGATCGCCCCGGCAGTAACAGGCTGCCGCGGTACCGGGCCGCCGGTCGGGGCCAGATGGCCTGATGAGGCGGGCGCAACCTCAGCGGCGTTCATCGTGCACCTGCGCGTGGTCCGGTCCCGGCGTACACGTGGCTGCCCGGCGGAACCTCGATCTGGCCGCCGTCATGCTCGGGCCAGCCGCCGATATGGCGCACCTCGCCGGTGTGGCTGACCAGCCGCGCGGGCAGGCCCGCCGCCGTCAGCCAGCCCGGGGCCGCCTCGCCGGCCACGATCGCCGCAGTGGCGGCGGCGTTGGCATCGGCGCAGGTCATCGCGGCCACGCTGGCCGTCTGCCACGGCCCGCCGGCGGGCAGCCCGGTCCGCGGATCCACGATGTGGTGTAGTACCCGCCCCGCCCGGCGCCAGCTGCGGCAGCTGATCGACGAGGTCGCGACCGCCCCGTGGGGCAGCCGGACAAGCTGGCTCAGCCCCGTGCTGGCCGGACCAGTGCGGGGAGAGTCTGCGCCGTCATGGCCTGACCGCCCAGCGGCGACGATCGGCCAGCCGCCGCGGGGCGGTATCCCGGCCGTGGCGATGTCGCCGCCCAGGCTGATCAAGGCCCCGCCGGTGTGCCCGGTGGCGGCCATGACCGCCCGGGCCGCGCGGTCGGATCCCAGGCCCTTCGCCGTGGCGCCCAGATCGAGCCGCACGCTGGCCGGCAGCCACAGCAGCGGCCCGTCGAGCCGGACCTCCTGCCAGCCCGGTGCTGGCACCGGAGCCGGCGGCGGCTCACGGCTGTCTGGGTCGATGGCCGCGAAGTCACGGTCGTAGCCCAGCGAGATGAGCGCTTCCCCGACCGTGGGGTCGGTCAGCCCGCCCGTCCAGCGTGCCGCCTCCAGCGCGACCCGGACCGCCTCCGCGAGCCCGCCGCTCAGCATGAACAGCCCGCCCGCGCTGCGGTGCAGCCAGGAGATCTCCGAGTCCGGCCGGAACCGGCTCGCCTGCAAATCCAGCGCGGCAAGGACGGCATCGACCGCCGCCATGGCCGCGTCGGCATGCTCGGGGGGCCATACCGCCAGCCGCGCGGTGGTGCCCAGCGCCTCGCGCTGGGCCACCGCGACAGCCCGGTCGCCCGTGTGGACGTGCCGCCACGCTGCGGCTGCGGCCCGTTCCCGCACTGAGGTCATCGTCGTCATGGTCGTGATCAGTCGTCGTGGTAGGCGGCCGGGTGCACCGTGCGGACGATCACGGTCTTGCCGTTCACCGTCTTGGTGGTGGTGGTCACGGTAGCGCCGGACCCGCTGGTCGTTGCGACCGAGTGGGACACCTGTGGCCCGCTCGTCCCGTTCACAGCTGCCTGGCCGCCGGTCGCTGCCGTCGTGGGGGCGCCGACCGTGGTGGCCACCGAGGAGAAGGCATGGTGCGCCAGCGCCACGGTGGCGGCTCCGGTACCGGCGATGAGCGCGGCCAGCGTCCAGTTCGACATCCGCCGGGCGTGTCGGACGCTGTCCCGGCGGGTCGCCGCGGGCTGGTAGCCGACCTCCGCCTCCCCGCCGGGCAGCGGTATCTGCCCGGCGTGCTGTTCACGATCGGAATCCATATCCGGTAATCCTTTCCAGGTTCTGCTGCGGCCAGGTTCTGCCCGGCTACTCGATCGTGCCCGCGCGCCGATGAATCGACGGTGAGAGGAGCATGTAAGACCCTCACATCTGGGAAAATTCGTGGCTCTCACCGTTTTCACATCTGACGCTGCATAGCCTCGCCGGTATGCGGGTGCTCGTGGTCGAGGACCAGGTGCGGATGGCGCGCCTTCTCAAGCGCGCGCTCGAGGAGGAAGGCCACGCCGTGGATCTCGCCGGGACCGGGCCGGACGGCTTGTGGCTGGCGACGGAGAACCCCTATGCGGCCATCGTCCTGGACGTCATGCTGCCCGGTTTCGACGGCGTCGAACTGTGCCGGCGGCTGCGTGAGGCGGGCATCTGGGCCCCGGTGCTCATGCTCACCGCGCGTGACAAGATTGGTGACCGGGTCCGGGGCCTGGATGCTGGCGCGGATGACTACCTGGTGAAGCCGTTCAGCCTGCTGGAACTTGCGGCGCGGCTCCGGGCGCTCGCGCGCCGTGATGACCGCCGCCGCCCCGCCGTGCTGGCCGAAGGGGACCTGAAGCTGGACCCGGCCAGCAAGCGGGCCTGGCGCGGGGCCACCGAGATCGAACTGTCGCCGAAGGAATTCTCCCTGCTCGAGTTCTTCCTCCGGCACCCGGGCACCGTGCTGAGCAGGTCCCAGATCATCGAGGCCGTCTGGGACTTCGCCTACGACGGCACCTCCAACGTGGTCGACCAGTACGTGAAATACCTGCGCCGGAAGGTAGACCTGCCGTTCGGGCGTAACGACATCCAGACGGTCCGCGGGATGGGCTACCGGCTGCGGCACGAGGAAGCGGGCTAGGGGTGTCCATCCGCCTCCGGCTTGCCGTCGTGTTCGCCATCGCGTCCACCGTCTTGTTCGCCCTTGGCAGCTGGCTGTTCGTGGCCAAACTGTCCGCCTCGCTGCTCGGCACCATCGACGCACAGCTGACCGCCCAGCTGGACCGGGCCGGGCGCTATGCCCCGCCATCGGCCGGTGCGGCGCACGGGAGTCCGCTACCGGGCAGCCCCACGCGGGCCAGTCTTGAGGACGGGGGGAGCAGCCCGCTACCCGGTGAATACGTCGTGCAGGTCATCGACCCCACTGGCCGGGTGCGCGGCGGCAGCACGGACGCCGGGACCACCCCCATACTCAGCGCAGCCGAACTGAGCCAGGCGCGTACCCAGCGGATCGTGCTGACCA
>DATDGI010000326.1:0-5271 GCA_036522155.1 Streptosporangiaceae bacterium | reverse complement strand
CGCCCCGCCACTGCGGCTGCCGGACGGCCCGGCCGGGAACGGCCGGTGGCGGCCCGGGCAGCGCCGTCCCCGGGGCACCCGCTGGGCGGGCTGGGCGGCGCCGCTGGCCGCGGCGGCCGCGGTCGCGGCGATCATCTGGGCGGTGGCATCGGTTGCCCCGGACCACCCCCGCACGCCCAGTCACGCGACCAGCCACCGGCAGGTAGTGGAGAACCCACTGGCCGCGGTGCCGCCGTATTATCTCGAGCTGACCAGCGCCCGGCACACGCGGGCGCTGGTCTACCCCCAGGTGGCGCAGATCCGGGCGACCGCCACCGGCGCGCTGCTGGCGACCATGACCCCGCCCCGCCCGTTCCGGGCCTTTGACCTCGCCAGCGCGGCCGGCAACGGCCACGACTTCGTGCTCGCCGCCAGCAGCTGGCGGGCCGAATACTCGCGGGGCCGGGCCGTGGCGGCGCGGACCGGGCCGCCCACCTTCTACCTGCTCCACCTCGGCCCGGACGGCCGGCCCGCCGGGCTGACCCGGCTGGCGCTGCCCGCCGAGCCGGCCAGCGCGACGATCTCCGACATCGCGCTCACCCCGGATGCGGCCCAGTTTGCGGTGGCGTGGCGCGGGGGCCGCGGCGGCGGGCCCGGCCCGCGGATCCAGGTCTTCGCCCTGGCCACCGGGGCCGAACGGGTGTGGACCTGGCCCGGTGGCGGGCCGGTCACCAACAACGCCGGCGGCATCGGCCACGTCCTGTCCTGGACCGCGGACGGCCGGGAGCTCGCCTTCCAGCAGTGGGTGGGCAACAGCATCGACATCCGGCTGCTCGACACCACGACCCCCGGCGGGAGCCTGCGGGCTGACAGCCGGCTGGCGGTGCAGTGGCGGGACGACGCGGAGAGTTTCCACTACGTGCACGGCCGGGCGAGCAACGTCATCCTCGGCCCCAGCGCCATCATCACCGGCGATGGCACGAAGATTGCCGCCGCCACCGCGTCGGAGACGCTGCACCCGCTGTCCAGCGAAGTGGCCTTCACCGAGTTCTCCACCGCCACCGGCCAGCCGGTGACCGCCCTGGGCGAGTGGCAGCTCCCCGGCATGTACCCGGGCCAGGGTGAGGACGTGCTGTGGTCCAGCCCGGACGGCCGCACGCTCATCGTCGTCGCGCACACCCCGGGACGGCCGGGCATCCTCCCGCGCGGCACGAACGTGGCCAACTACGGCCTCGAACTCGGCGTCCAGACCGCCGCGGGCTTCACCCCGCTGCCCGCCCAGCTCCCCCGCGGCACGTCGCCCTGGCCGGCCTGGTAACTACTCTTCGTTCACATCTGCTCACCATCTGTATTCACGCCGGGTAAGCTCTCCGTGGCCGGGGTCGGCAACGGCGGGGGGCTTGGTGGGCGTACGGGCGGATCTGGCACGAGCTGGCCAGCGGTCCTTAGTGCGCCGGACGGGCTGGCCACTGGCCGCCGCCCCGGTGGTCACGCTGGCGGTGATGCTCTGGGGCATCCGTTCCCAGCCCTACTGGGGCGACGAGGCCGACACGGTATCGGCGCTGCAACGGTCGCTGCCACAGCTGCTGCGGATGACCACCCACGTCGATGCCGTGCATGGCCTGTACTACCTGGTGCTATGGCCGGTGGTGCAGGTGGCAGGCACGGGTGAGCTGGCAACCAGGCTGCCCTCGGCGGCGGCCATGGCGGCGGCCGCGGCCGGGGTGGCCGCGCTCGGCTGCCGCCTCCGGTCCCGTCGCACCGGCCTGTGGGCGGGGCTGGTCTTCGCCGCCCTGCCCATGATCGCCTTGCAGGGCCATGACGCCCGGCCCTACGCGATGGTCACCGCGGTCGCCGTGCTCGCGTGCTGGCAGGTGATCCGGGTCGCCGACGACCCGCGGCCAGGCCGTCTCACCCTCTACGGGCTGTTGCTGGTGCTGCTGGGATACCTGGAGCTGCTGGCGCTGCTGCTGGTCGCCGCGCACGCGGTGACCCTGATCGGCTGGCGGCGCGGGGAGGGCCCCTGGCGCGGTCTGCCGGGCCGCCTGCGCCGCAGCCGCCTGGCGCGCCGATGGCTGGTCACGGTGGCCGGGGCCGGGGCCGCGGTCCTCCCGGTAGCGGTCTTCGGCTGGCTGCAGCGGGTGCAGATCGCCTGGATCCCGGGGCTGAGCCCGGCCGCCCTGGTGGATGTGGTGCAGTCGCTGGCGCTCGGCTCGGCGCTGTCCGCGGTGCCGGTCGCCCTGCTGGCCGTGCTGGGCGCGATCACCGGCGACGCGGCCCCCGGCCGTCCCGGCCGGGCGAGAACGTCCTGGCTGGTGCGCGCGATCCGGGTCGGTGCCTGGTCCGGTGGCGGCCGCCGGGGGCTCGGATGGCTGGCCGTGCCGTGGCTGGTGCTGCCACCGCTGGCGCTGCTGGCCGCCTCGGAACTGAAGCCGGTCTACAACTCCCGTTACATCGTGTTCTGCCTGCCCGCGGTGGCGTTGGTGGCGGGGGCCGGCCTGGCCGCCCTGGGCTGGGCCGTGCGCGCGGCCGTCCTGGCCGTGATCGTGCTGCTGGCCATGCCGGCGCAACTGGCACTGCGCGCACCGCGGGTAGATCTGACCGCCGCCGCCAGTGCGCTGGCCGCGCGGCAGCGGCCGGGCGATGCCGTCATCTTTCCCGGGAAGAGCATCCCGCCCTGGTACCTGGTGTATCCGTGGGCGTTCGGGCGCCTGCGCGAGATAGGGATGGCGAGTTCCGGCGCCGACGCGGGCCGGCTCTACGCCCCCAGTGTCCTGCCGCCCGTTGTGCGGGCGCGGGAGCGCGGCATCGGCCGGATCTGGGTGGTCGAGATCGGGGCCTGGCAGGACCCGGCCGGCTACCTCGCCCCGGGGTTCCACCTCGTGAACGTGCTGCGTCCCGGCCGCGGCGCTACCTGGCTGGGCCTCTATCAGCACCGCCCGGACCCGGCCCGCTGACCCCCTCACCCAGCAAAACGCCGATCACATGGCTCAGCGTGTCTCCGGTACCGGCCGGGGTGTCAGGCGGCGGGAGCCGCCCGTAAATGGCGGCCGCAGCTTCGTGAAAGCCGCGGGGCAGACCGTGGGCAGCCATGGAGTCGGCGATCTCCCGCATTTCCGAAGTCCACCGCCAGGCCTTGGCCGTCGCTGAATCAGCAGCTCCCAGGGAGCGATCAAGCAGCGCGGCCTGAGACAACCGCCATTCGGACAGCAAAGCTTCCTCGACCCCTTCGGCGCGAGCCAGCGCCCGGATGGTGAGGAGCAGAGCCGCGGTCCCCTTGGTCCAGGCGGCGTAGGCCATCTTCAGCGCGGACGCCTGACCAGGCTCATCGCCGATAATCACGGCTTCAAGCGTGCTGCCGGTGAACAGGTCCGCTACTCCGGCGGCCTGGCGGCCCGACAGGTACAGGCGGGTGGTCCCGGGGGTGTGCGGGGGCGGCCCGATGATGCCCCCGTCAACGTAGCTGGCCCCGCCCGTGGTTACCGCCTGGGCGATCTCCCGCGTGGTGGCCGGCGAAACGGCATTGGCGTCCACGTACACACCGCGAAACCCAGCCACCGACCGGGCCACCCCAACCGCCGCCTGCGGCGGGCAAACAGAGAACACGACATCCGCCTGCCTGACCACCTCGGTCAGGGAGGCGACGTCAGACAGCCCCGCAGCCACTGCCCTGGCGGAGGTAGCGGTGCTGCGCCCGGCGGATGCCCAGACGACGCGATGGCCGCACCCCGTCAGGCACGCCCCGACCGCGGCCCCCATCTCCCCCGGATGCAGCACCCCGACAACAACTCTCGCGCCCATACACCCTCCGAGCAGCGGCTAACCAGTCGCCCCAATTGTCCGCCGTGAGCCAAAGAGGTGGCGATGCGAAGCGAGCCCGAGCTGGAGCAATGCGAAGCAAGCCCGAGAGAGGGCGATGCGAAGCGAGCCAGGTCAAGCGCAGGCGGCGTGACGTCCGGCAAGGCGTTCAGCCGGCCGGACGCGCGCGCCGCCTGTGCACCCAGCACGAACCTGGGGTAAAGAGCTCAGCACCCCACCAGCCGCTCCCCCAGGTACGCCTCCAAGGCATCAATCCCGACCCGATCCTGCCGCATCGAGTCCCGCTCCCTCACCGTCACCGCCTGGTCAGACAGCGTCTCGAAATCGATGGTCACGCAGAACGGCGTCCCGATCTCGTCCTGCCGGCGGTACCGCCGCCCGATCGCGCTGGCGTCGTCGAAGTCGGTGCTCCACCGCTTGCGCAACTGGGCCGCGACGTCCCGCGCCTTGGGCGACAGGTCAGCGTTGCGCGACAGCGGCAGCACGGCCACCTTGACCGGCGCGATCCGCGGGTCGAGCCGGAGCACGGTCCGCTTCTCCATGGTGCCCTTGGCGTCGGGCGCCTCGTCCTCGGCATAGGCGTCCATGAGGAAGACGAGCATGCAACGGTCGACCCCGGCGGCCGGCTCGATGACGTACGGCACGTACCGCTCGCCCGAGTCGGCGTCCAGGTACGACAGTTCCTGACCGGACGCGCGGGCGTGGGTGGACAGGTCGAAGTCGGTCCGGTTGGCGATGCCCTCCAGTTCACCCCATTCGGACCCGGGGAAGCTGAACCGGTACTCGATGTCCACCGTCCGCTTGGAGTAGTGCGAGCGCTTCTCCGGCGGGTGCTCGTACAGCCGCAGGTTCTCCGGGCGCAGGCCGAGGCCGGTGTACCAGGCCATCCGGCTGGCGATCCAGTGGTCGTGCCACTCCTCGTCGGTGCCCGGCTTGACGAAGAACTCCATCTCCATCTGCTCGAACTCGCGGGTGCGGAAGATGAAGTTACCTGGCGTGATCTCGTTCCGGAACGACTTGCCAATCTGCGCGATCCCGAACGGGACCTTCTTCCGCGACGTCTGCAGCACGTTCTTGTAGTTGATGAAGATGCCCTGGGCCGTCTCCGGCCGCAGGTATGCGAGCCCGGACTCGTCCTCGGTCGCGCCCAGGTAGGTGCGCAGCAGCCCGTTGAACATCCGCGGCTCGGTGAAGGCACCCTTGGTGCCGCAATGCGGACAGGCGAGGTCTAGCAGACCGTTCTCGGGCGCGTGTCCGTGCTTTTCCTCGTAGGCCTCGAGCAGGTGATCGGCGCGGAACCGGCGATGGCACGACTGGCACTCGGTCAGCGGGTCGACGAACTCGGTGATGTGCCCGCTGGCCTGCCAGACCTCGGGGGCGAGGATCACGCTGGAATCGAGGCCGACGATGTCATCGCGCTGCGTGACCATCGACCGCCACCACAGCCGCTTGATGTTGTTCTTGATCTCCACG
>DATDGI010000325.1:0-23753 GCA_036522155.1 Streptosporangiaceae bacterium | reverse complement strand
CTGCGGGCCCGGGGCCTGCGGCCGGGGGACGGGGTGGCGGTGCTGGCGCCGAACGGCATCGCGCCGCTGGAGGTGTACCTGGCCGCGCTCCAGTCCGGCTGGTATGTCACCCCGGTCAACTGGCACTTCACCGTGCCCGAGGTCGCCCATATCGTGCGGGACTGCGACGCGGTGGCGTTCGTGGTGCACGAGCGGTTCGCCGCCACCGGGGCCGCCGCGGCGGACGAGGCGGGGGTGCCCGCCCAGGGCCGGATCAGCTACGGCGAGGTGCCGGGGTTCTGCCCGGTCGAGCGGATCCGGGCGGGCCAGCCCACCACCTTGCCCGCGGACCGGACCGCGGGCTCGGCCATGCACTACACCTCGGGCACGACCGGACGCCCCAAAGGCGTGCGGCGGCCGCTGTCCGGGCTCGACCCGGACGAGAACGCCGAGCTGGTGACGGCGCTGCCGCAGCTGTTCGGCATCACCCCCGGCCCGCCCAACGTGCATCTGGTCACCTCGCCGCACTACCACACGGCGGTCACGGTGTTCGGGTGCGGCGCCGCGCAGATGGGGCACTGCCTGGTTTACATGGACTCCTGGGACGCCGAGCAGGCGCTGGCGCTGGTGGAGCGGTACCGGGTGACCAACACCCACATGGTCCCGACCCAGTTCAAGCGGCTGCTTTCGCTCCCGCCCGAGGTCAGGCAGCGCTACGACCTGTCGTCCATGCGGTGGCTGCTGCACGCGGCGGCACCCTGCCCGGTCGGGATCAAGCAGGCGATGCTGGACTGGTGGGGGCCGCGGGTGTACGAGTACTACGCCGCGACCGAGGGCGGCGGGACCATCGCCACCCCGCAGGACTGGCTGGCCCGGCCGGGCACCGTGGGCAAGCCCTGGCCGCTCAGCGAGATCATGGTTGCCGACGACGACGGGAACCACCGCCCGCCGGGCGTCCCTGGCACCGTGTACATGCGGATGACCCTGACCGACTTCGTGTACAAGGGCGACCCGGCCAAGACCGAGGCAGGCCGCCTGCACGGCTACTTCACCGTCGGCGACATCGGCTACCTGGACGCC
The DNA here is from genome assembly GCA_036522155.1 of Streptosporangiaceae bacterium. GTDB lineage: Bacteria > Actinomycetota > Actinomycetes > Streptosporangiales > Streptosporangiaceae > UBA9676. Next base: position 22,694 of record DATDGI010000325.1, on the reverse strand, counting down.
GATGGCTTCCTGTTCCTGTGCGACCGGAAGTCGGACATGATCATCTCCGGCGGGGCCAACATCTATCCGGCCGAGGTCGAAGCGGAGATCATCATGCACCCGGCCGTGGCCGACGTGGCCGTGTTCGGCGTCCCCGACGACGACTGGGGGGAGTCGGTCAAGGCGGTGGTCGAGCCGGCCACCGGGGTGACGGCCGGCCCGGACCTGGCGGCCGACATCCTCGCCTCGCTGACCGGCCGGCTGTCGAGGATGAAGTGGCCGAGGTCGATTGACTTCATCGAGCAGATGCCGCGCGACCCCAGCGGCAAGCTGCTCAAGCGCCGCCTGCGGGAGGCGTACTGGCAGGGCCGGGACGCCGCGATCTGACCTGCCCGGCCAGGGTGAGCATGTCGAGCAGGCGGTCGACCGCGCATTCGTCCGGGCCGGGCCCATAGGTCACGGCCAGCACCTGGCGGCGGGCACCGGGCAGCGCCTGCGCCTGGATGCCGGGGTGGCGGGCCGCGTCCAGGGCCAGGCCGGGCAGGATGGTGACGCCCAGCCCGGCCGCCACCATCGCCTGGGCGGCGACGTGGTCGTCGGTGGTGACCGAGATCTTCGGCGTGAACCCGGCCTGCTCACACAGCCAGATGAGATGCCCCCGGCAGTGCTCGCAGCCCGCGATCCAGGGGCTGGCCGAGTGCGCGGCCAGATCCGGGCGCCCGTCCTGGCCATCCGCGCCGGACGCGCCGGGCGCGCCGGAGGCACCGGGCGGACCGGACGGGCCATCGGCGCTGGCCAGCGGCCTGGTCACCAGGTGAACCGGCTCGTCGAGGATCAGCCGGGACCGGGTGCCGTCGGCATCGGCCGCCGGGCCGACCGGCGTCCCGTCCTGCAGGTGCCGGACGACCAGCGCCACGTCCACCTGCCCGGCCCGCAGCAACTGGACCGCCCGGGCGGGTTCGGCCTCCACCAGCAGCGGGTCGGCGTCCGGCTGGCCCGCGGTGAGCTGGGACACCGCGGCCGGGACGATGGTCGCCAGCGCCGAGCGGAACGCGGCCAGCCGGATCCGCTCGGCCCGGTGCTCGACGTGAGCGGCCAGTTCCCGTTCGGCCGAGTCCAGCCGGCCCAGGATCTCCTCGGCCCGCCCGGCGAGCAGCCACCCGGCGTCGGTCAGCTTGATGCCCCGCCCCGAGCGCTGGGTGAGCATGGCCCCGGTTTCCGCCTCCAGCCGGGCCAGGTGGTGGCTGACGGACGGCTGGGCGTAGTTCAGGGCCCGGGCCGCGGCCGTCACCGAGCCATGCCGGGCCACCGCGACCAGGACCCGCAGCCGGGTCACATCCAGCATGAATCAATGGTAGAACGTGGCAAATCTCCTGCTCATGGCGCCGGGACCCGGCCGGGCGTCACTCCGGCCCGCGGCCCTCAAGCAGCGGGTCACCCGGCTGGCGCACCGGCTGCCCGGCCAGCCGCCGGCGCCGCCAGGCGACCCCGGACAGCACCTCAAGCACCACCCGGCTGGCCAGGAAGGCGGTGATCTCGGCCTGGTCGTACGGCGGGGAGACCTCGACCACGTCCATCCCGGCCAGCGGCAGCTCCATCGCGATCCGCCGGACCGCGTCGAGCAGCTGGCGGCCGGTCAGCCCGCCCGGTTCTGGAGTGCCGGTGCCCGGGGCCATGCCCGGGTCGACCACGTCCACGTCCACCGACAGGAAGACCCCGTCGCAGTCGTCGGTGGCGATCGCGAACGCCTCGGTCAGGCAGGCATCCAGGCCCCGGGCCACCACCTCGGTCATCTCGTAGCTGCGCATCCGCTGGCCGGCCATCCAGGCCAGGGTCTCCGGCTCGGGCCAGTAGCCGCGCAGCCCGATCTGCAGGAACCGGTCACCCCGGACCGCGCCGGATTCGATGAGGCGGCGCATGGGCGTGCCGTGCCCGTACAGCGAGCCGAACTGGCTGTCGCCGGTGTCGGCGTGCGCGTCGAAGTGGATGACCGACACCCGGCCCCAGCCGACCTGCCGGGCCACCCCGGTCGCGTCAGGGAGGGCGATCGTGTGGTCGCCGCCGAGGATGACCGGCAGCGCCCCGCCCTGGCAGGCGGCCAGCACGGCCTGCTCCAGCTTGCGCAGCGAATGCTCGGTGTCGCCGCCCGGCATCTCCACATCGCCGGCGTCGGCCACCCGCAGCTCCACCAGCGGATCCACGCCCAGCGCCAGATGCGGCCGGGAGGCGTCGTGCGGCAGGTAGTCGGTGAACCGGATCGCCTGCGGGCCAAACCTGGCGCCCGGCCGGTGCGACGTCCCGCCGTCGAACGGGGCGCCGATGATCATGACGTCCGTGCCCGCCCACGACGCCGGGTCGGCCAGATCGGCGCGCGGCACGCCGAGGAAGGTGGCATCAGGTCCGTACATCCCGCCGAGCCGCGCCATCGCGCCTCCCCATGTCATCGGTGAGGCCAGTATGGCCGAGCGCCGCGGACCCGCAGGTGCCCGGCGCCGCTGGCGAAGGCGGCGCCGGGCACCGCTCCCGCGGCAGGCCTCGGCCGGTGGCCTACCCGGCGGACCGGGCCAGGACCCGATCCCCGGCCGGGGGCTCGTCCTCGCCGGGGAGGACCGCGGGCAGCAGCCGGGCGAGCGGGGCCGGCAGCCACCAGTTCGCCCGGCCCAGCAGTTCCATCACGGCCGGCACGAGCACCATCCGCACCAGGGTGGCGTCGATGAGCACGGCGATGGCCAGGCCGAGGCCGATCTGCTTGACCGACACGTCCGCGCCGAGCACGAAGGACAGGAAGACCACCACCATGATCGCCGCCGCGGCGGTGATGACCCGGGCGGTGCGGGCCAGCCCGCGCGCCACCGATCCCGCGTTGTCGCCGGTGGCGTCGTAGGCCTCCCTGATCCGCGACAGCAGGAACACCTCGTAGTCCATGGACAGCCCGAACAGGATGACGAACAGGAACATCGGCACCCAGGTGGTGACCGGCATCGCCTCGGAGAACCCGAACGCCTGCCGCAGCCAGCCGAACTGCACCACCGCGACCAGCACGCCGTAGGCGGCGGAAATGGACAGCAGGTTCATCACCGCCGCCTTCACCGCCACCGTGACCGACCGGAACGTCACCGTCAGCAGCACCATCGAGGCCAGCACCACGATCCCGATTAGCCACGGCAGCCGCTGCCCGACCAGGTTGGCGAAGGACACGTTGCCCGCGTTCGGCCCGGTCAGGTAGGCGCGGATGCCGGTGCCGGCGGTGGCCTTCGGCAGCACCTGATCCCGCAGCCGGTTCACCAGCGCGTTGGTGGCCGGGTCCTGCTCACCGGTGCGCGGGTAGGCGACCAGCAGGGCGGCCGCGCCGTCCCGGCTGACCACTGCCGGGGTGATCGCCGCCACGCCCGGGGTGGCACGCAGCGCGGCGGCCAGCCGGGCGGTGCTGGTTCCCGGCGCGGGCAGGTTGGCCGCGACGACCAGGGGCGCGTCGAACCCCGGCCCGAATCCCCGGGCCATGGTGGCGTAACTCGCGTACCCCATGCTGCCGCGGGCCTGGCTCGACTCGTCCGGCATGCTCAGCTTCATGGCCAGGGCGGGCGCGGCCAGGGCCAGGATGATGCCCGCGGACACGACCGCGGCGATCAGCGGCCGGCGCTGGATGACCCGGGCCCACCGCTCCGCGGCCGATTCGGCATAACGATGGGCATGGCGTGACCGCAGTCTCCCCGGCCAGCGCAGCGTGCCGGGCCGGGCCAGCCGGCGGCCGGTGAAGCTGAGCAGCGCGGGCAGCAGGGTGAGCGACCCGAGCATGACCATGGCCACGGTGACCGCGGCCGCGACGGCGACGCCGTTGAGCAGGGGCTGGCGCAGCACCAGCAGGCCGAGCATGCCGATCACCACGGTGGTGCCGGCGATCAGCACGGTCCGGCCGGCCGTGCCCAGCGCGGTCACCACCGCGTCCTCCGGCTCCCGCCCGGCCCGCAGCGCCTCGCGGTACCTGGTCACGATGAACAGCGCATAGTCCACCCCGACCCCGAGGCCGATCATGGCGGCGATGATCGGGGAGAAGGACGGGGCCGGGACCAGGTGGCCGATGAGCGCGATCAGCGACAGCCCGCCGCCGATGCCGAGCAGCGCGGTGGCGATCGGCAGGCCCATGGCCAGGAATGAGCCGAACGCGATGAGCAGCACGATGGCGGCGGCCAGGATGCCCACGCCCTCGGTCGGCCCGCCGTAGGGGGTCTCGGCCAGATCCACCACGTCGCCGCCGAGATTGAAGGTCACGCCGTGCCCGGAGGCGGACCGGGCGTCTTGCATGAGCGCGCGCGCCTCGCTGCCCGGTATCTGCGTGCCGGGCACGCCGAACTGGACGGTCGCGAACGCGATGTGGCCGCCGGCGGAGATGTGGCCCGGCGCGGAGTAGGGGCTGGTGACCGAGGTGACGTGGGCCGCCCGCGCGAACGGGGCCAGCGCCGCGTCCACCCGGGCGCGGACGGCCGGGGCGGTGACCGGCGCCGCCGACCTGATGGCCAGCGTCAGGCTGTCGCCGGACTGGCGCTGGAAGTGCTGGTCGAGCAGCGCCTGCCCGGGATCGCTGCCGGAGTAGTTGTCCTGGGCCGGCGCGCCGTAAAGCTGCCACAGCGTGATCAGGCAGGCCACCCCGGCCAGCCAGGTGAGCAGGACCAGCCAGCGGTGCCGGTAGCAGGTACGGCCGATACGGCCGGTCAGTGAGTACGTCATCGGTGTCTCCCACGAGCCGAGGAGCGGTTACCACTCCCGATACTCGCGGGGCCGGGCCGCCCGGGTCGTCGTCCCTGGGGAGGCACTTGGCGGCCGCCGGTACTCGCTGGGAGTACTCCCGGTGAAGTAGCGGGCGGCCCGCCAGGGCCGCCCGCTACCCCGGAGCTACCTAGGAAACGCCGATGTCGTCGAACAGGGTGTAGGTGGCGTCGGCCGTGTCGTTGTCGTCGCGGTTACGCAAGGTCAGCGTGTAGGAGTGGCCCGACGTCACCGTGTGGGTGAGCTGGACCCACCCGGAGTGGGCCTTGCAGGTCCTGGGCAGGATCGTGGTGCTGTGCCCGGTGGTGTTGTCCTTCAGAATGACCGTGGCCCAGGCCGAGGTGGTGGTGTCGGGGCAGGTCACGTTGTACCAGACGGTCAGCTTGGCGCCCTGGGCGGTGAAGGTCTGGACGATGTTCGAGGCGCCGTTGGTGTGCGTCGTCGAGCCGGCCCGGGCCGCGTAGTTGCCCGAGTGCTGGCCGGAGGACACGATCGAGGTGGCCGCCCCGCTGGTGGTCCAGCCCGCGAAGGTCCCGGTCTCGAAGCCGCCGTTGACCACCCCGCCGCCGACGGTGGAATTGATCGTCCAGCTGAAGCTGGCCGACCCGGACGCGCCGGTGGTGTCCTTGGCCGTCACCGTGGTGCTGTACACCGCCGCGGTGGTCGGGGTGCCGGAGATCAGCCCGGTCGAGGAGTTGATCGACAGCCCGGCCGGCAGCCCGGTGGCGCTGTAGGTCAGCGTCTGCCCCGAGGCCGAATCGCTGGCGTGGATCTGCAGGCTGACGGCGGTCCCGACGGTGCCGGTCTGGTTGCCGGGGCTGGTCACCGTGACGGTGTTGCCGCCGCCGCCGTTGTTGACGATGGGGTGGCTGCCCTCGCAGGTCCCGGCGCCGCCGTTGCCGTCGTTGGCCCAGGTCGTCTGCACCGCGTAGGTGCCGGTGCCGGTGGTCAGGTCGAACGAGCCGCCGGGGGTGCCGGGGGTGATCCAGGCGCACTTGTCGCCGGTCTCCGCCCCGCTGTTGTCGGTCCAGCCGCCGGGCGGGTTCTGGTCGGTGATGGTCTCGGCGTACTCGTGGCCTTCCACGATCGACACGCCGTCCAGGGTGCCGCCCGAGTTCACGAAGTCCTGCCCGCAGGACAGCCCGGCGTCGGTGATGTAGGGCAGGTTGGTGAAGGCGATGTCGCCGTAGGGCGAGGTGACCGGCCCGCCGGACAGCGTGGCGTCACCGTTGTAGTCGTGCCAGGCGCAGAACCCGGCGTTCAGCCAGTTGTCCGGGTTCGTCCCGGTCGGGGAGAGGATGACGTACTGGGCGTCGCGGTTGGACGCGGCGGTGGTGTTGCCGAAATGGGCGGCCGCATTGACCGCTTCCACGCCGAGCTGGTGGCCGCTGGCGGTGGCGGGCGAGGCGGTGCTCTCGTCCACCCACACCCCGGCCAGCGCGCCGCCGGTCGGGTAGGGGACGTGCTCGGTGTTGCTGGCCGGGCAGCTCTGGGCGCCGGCCGCGACCCCGTCGCAGTACTGGGTCATGACCCCCGACCACAGCTCGCCGCCGGTGCCCAGGCCCTTGAGGAATTCCTGGACGTAGGGCGCTTCGCCGGACGGATCGCCGGACAGGGTGACGTCCCCGTTGGAGTTGGTGCTCTGGCTGCCCCACTGCGAGCCGTAGAAGACCAGGTAGACCTTTTGCGCACCGGTCGTGACCCCGATCCCGTCGATGCCGCCGCCGTAGTTCAGGTCGTTGGCCGACGCCGCGGGGACGGCGGCCGGGTGATGGCGCGCCCAGGTGCGCATCTTCGCTTCCTGGCCGATGGTCGGCGTCACCCCGTGCCGGTAGGCGTGGTGGTAGGCGGGCGAGTACGGGTTGGTCACGGTCGGCGAGCCGGCGATGGCGGCCTGGGCGCCGGTGACGGCGGCCTGCTGGCCGGCCAGCAGGGCGGAGGCCGCGACAGCGGTGAAGCTGCCCCGGGTGGCCCAGCGGCGGATGGCGGTACCGGGTCTCATCCTTTTTCCTCCACGGCGTGAGAAGGCGCCACGGGTCGCGCGGCGCTTTCGGCGCAACATAGACAGCCGGGTACCCGCCGTCAACGTGCTGGCGGCGGGTCCCCCGTCCGGTGGCCGTGAAGTAGCTGGTGGCCAGGTTGGCCAGACTTCCCTAACCCCCGGGCCGGCCGGAACCCCCGGCCGGGCGGTCAGGTGTGGATCTTCCAGGTGAAGCTGGCCGACCCGGACGCCCCGGTGGGATCCGTCACCTTGATGGTCACCTTGGAGGTGCCGGTCTTGCTCGGGGTGCCGGAGATGAGGCCGGTGCTGGACTTGATGGACAGGCCCCGGGGCAGCCCGCTGGCGTGATACGTCAGCTTCTGGCCGGAAGCGGAGTCGGTGGCGTGGATCTGCAGGCTGACCTTCTTCCCCTTCTTGCTGCTCTGGCTGCCGGGGTTGGTGACCGTGACGGTATGGCCGCTGCCGTTGCTGACGATGGGGTGGCTGCCCTCACAGGTGCCCGCACCGCCGTTAGCGTCGTTGGCCCACGTGGTCTGGACGGCGAAGGCGCCGGTCGAGGTGGTCAGGTTGAACGCGCCACCGCTGGTGCCGGGGCTGATCCAGGCGCACTTGTCGGCGGTCTCGTTGCCGAAGCTGTCCAGCCAGCCCCCGGCCGGGTTCTGGTCGGTGATGGTCTCGGCGTACTCGTGACCGCCCACGATCGACACGCCGTCCAGGGTGCCGGTCGGGTTGACGAAATCCGCCCCGCAGCTGGCGCCCACGTCGGTGACGTAGGGCAGGTTGGTGAAGGCGATGTCCCCGTACGGGGAGGTGACCGCCCCGCCGGATAGCGTGCTGTCCCCGTTGTAGTCGTGCCAGGCGCAGAACCCCTGCTCCTGGTACATGTCGGGGTCGGTGCCGGTCGGCGACAGGATGAAGTACTGGGCGTCCCGGTTCGACGCGGCGGTGGTGTTGCCGAAGTGGGCGGCCGCGTCGACCGCCTGCACGCCGAGCTGGTGGCCGGTGGCCTTGGCCGGGGAGGCGGCGCCCTCGTCCACCCACACCCCGGCCAGCGCGCCGCCGGTCGGGTAGGCGACGTGCTGGGCGTTGCTGGCCGGGCAGGACTCGGCCCCGGCCGCCACGCCCTGGCAGTACTGGGTCATGACGCCGGACCACAGCTCGCCGCTGGTGCCCAGGCCCTTGAAGAACTCCTGGAGGTAGGGGGCCTCACCGGAGGCGTCGCCGGACAGCGTGACGTCGCCGCTGGAGTTGGTGCCCTGGCTGCCCCACTGCGAGCCGTAGAAGACCAGATACACCTTTTCGTGGCCGGTGGTGACGCCGATGCCGTCCACGCCACCGCCGTAGGCCAGGTCGTTGGGCCCGCTGGCGTGGGTGCCGGTGATGGGACCGGCGCCGGGGTGCTGGCTGGCCCAGGCCTTCATGCGGCGGGCCTGGGCCACGGTGGGAACGACCCCGTGCCGGTAGGGGTGGTGGTAGGCCGGCGAGTAGGGGTTGCTGACCGGGGCGCTGGCCGGCCCGGCCGCCGGGCTGGCCTGGCTGGCGGCGATGGCCTGCGTGCCACCGCCCGCGGCCAGCAGAAAGACGGCGGCCGCGCTGCCGCGCGCGGCCCAGCGGCGGGCGGATGTGGGCAACCTCATGCTGTTCCTCCGTATTCGGCCCAACGCCGGGCTGCGAGACCCCCTGCGCAGTACCACGTGCTCGCCGGACGCCGGCGGAGCAGGCCGCCGTCGTCACAGGCCGGATAAAAGCTCATTATGCCGGCATGCCCCCTTGGTGAGACCCTAACTTGCCGGTCTGGGACCGCTCATCCGGGGGAACCTGGCCGGGCCCGTAAGCGTCTAACCAGCGCGGGCAGGCCCGGGCACCCGGTGACCGCCGCCCGCCGTCATGAGCCGTGACCGGGAGGTGACATGCGCAGCGTCTCCGTGCTCGCTGCGGCCGTGATCATCGGGGCAACTGCGCTGACCGTGGCCTGTGGCCAGCAGCGGGCAGGCTCGCCGTCCGGCGGGGCGCCGGCCAGCACGGCGCCCGCCACGGCCACCGCCAGCCCGGCCTCCGCCACCCCGTCGGCCGGCCGGACGGTCCCGTCCGGTGCCGCCTGCGGCGCCGCCACGGCGATCATGGGACCCGGCCGGACCCTGACCCTCAGCGGGGCCGACAACAGCAAGTCGTACTGCGTCAAGCGGGGCACCGGCGTGCTCATCTACCTGCGGGGCACGGTCACGGCCAGGTGGGCCCTGCTGAAGTCGAGTTCGGCCGCGCTGGTGCCGTCGGCGAACGGCCGTCTCATGCTGGCGCTCGGGGTCACCGGCGGTTACTTCGTCGCGGCCCAGCCCGGCACCGCGGTCATCAGCTCGACCCGCAGCCCGTGCGGGCCGTCGGCCTTCCCGCCCACCACGCAGGGCGCGTCGGGCCAGGCGCACTGCGGGGTGATCGAGTCGTTCCGGGTGACCATCGTGGTGGCCTGACCCGGGCCGTCCCCTAGCCGGGCCGGCCGGGCTCCGGCCGGCCGCCGGGCCCGGCCGCCGGCTCGGCCAGGCCGTGCTCGTAGGCGAACACCACCAGCTGGGCCCGGTCGCGGGCCCCCACCTTGGTCATGGCCCGGCTGACGTGAGTCTTCGCGGTGAGCGGGCTGACCACCAGCCGCGCGGCGATCTCGTCGTTGGACAGCCCGGCGGCGACCAGCGCGACCACTTCCCGCTCCCGGTCGGTCAGCGAGGCCAGCCCGGGGCTGGCCGCGGCCCTGGCGGTGGATCCGGGCGGGCGGCCCGGGCCGCCTGGTGCGGCCGGGGCTGACCCGGGCCCGGCCGGCCCGGCCGCGCCCATCCGGCCGGCCGCGAACGCGGCGATCAGCGACCGGGTGACGCTGGGGGCCAGCAGCGCGTCGCCGCGCGCGACCACCCGCACCGCCTGCAGCAGCTCGTCCGGCTCGACGTCTTTCACCAGGAACCCGCTGGCCCCGGCGCGCAGCGCGGCGAACACGTACTCGTCGTCGTCGAAGGTGGTGAGCACCACCACCTTGACCGCGGCCAGGCCGGGATCGGCCGTGATCCGGCCGGTCGCGGTGATCCCGTCCACCTCGGGCATGTTCAGGTCCATCAGCACCACGTCCGGCTTGAGCTGACGGGCCATGGCCACCGCGGCACCGCCGTTAGGCGCCTCCCCGACGATGGTGATGTCGTCGGCCGATTCCAGCAGCATCCGGAACCCCGCCCGGACCAGCGCATGGTCGTCGGCGAGCAGGACCCGGATCATGAGGCTTGCTCCGGGGCGGGCACCGGCAGGGCGGCCACGACCTCGAAGCCGCCACCGGCCCGTGGCCCGGCGGTGACCTGGCCGCCGACCGCGGCCGCCCGTTCGGCCATCCCGGTCAGCCCTTGCCCCGTGCCGGGCTCGCCGCCCGGACCCGTCACCGGCCCGGGCTCGCCCTGGCCATCGGGCGCCGGCGGGCCGTTCCCGCCCCCGTCGTCGGTGACCCGGATCGCCAGCCGGCCCGGTTCGTAGCGGAGCGACACCGTCGCCCGGGCCGCCTGCCCCGCGTGGCGGAGCACGTTGGTCAGCGACTCCTGCAGGATGCGGTAGGCGGCCTGGTCGACCTCGGCCGGCAGCGGCCGCTGCTCGCCCTCGACCTCGACCGTGACCGGTGCCCCGGCGGCGGTGACCGCGTCACACAGCGCGGGCAGCCGGTCCAGGCCGCCGGTCACCGCCGGGCCGTCCGCCGCGCCCGGCCGGAGCTGGCCCAGCGTGGCCCGCATCTCGCCCAGCGCCGCCTTGCTGGTTTGCCTGATCGCGGTCAGCGCCGCCCGTAGCCGTTCGTCCTGGCCGGTGAGCAGGTGCAGGGCGGAGCCGGCCTGCACGGTGATGGTCGCCATGCTGTGGGCCACGGTGTCGTGCAGGTCGCGGGCGATCCGCAGCCGTTCCTCGGCCACCCGCCGGGCGGCCTCCGATTCCTGTTCCTCGCGCAGCATCCGCATCCGCTGCGCCGCCTCGGCGGCCAGCACCCGGCGGAAGCGGACCTCCTGGCCGAGGACGATGGCCAGGAACAGCACCACGATCGAGGGCAGGAACGACGCGAGCAGCGAGACCACTCCCTGATGGGTGGAGGCCCTCACCACGATCAGGCCGATGGCCATATAGACGGCCGGGATGACGATGGCCAGCCGCAGATACCCGGCGACCGCGGCGTCGTACAGCGGCAGGGCCAGCAGCGGGGCGGGCGAGATGTCGCGCCGGTCAAAGGCGTAGTAGAAGAACAGCAGCGCCGAGCAGGCGATCAGCTCGAACCGGGGCCAGCGGTGCCGCACCAGCACCGGCAGGACCAGCACCGCTCCCAGCACGTACGCGAGCGGGGTCAGCGGCGCGACGCCCGGGCCGCTGCCGGTGGTCACGTTGAGCTCGACCGCGCCGAGCACCACCAGCGTCAGGCCCACATCGATGGGCCGGATGCCGAGCGGGCCGCGCGCTCCCTTCACGCGGCCACCGTACGCGACCGGCACGGCACGCGGAAACCGGCCGCCCGGGCCGGCCGGGCGGCGCGGATCAGTGGGCCGGTCGCGATTGCGTAAACCGGCCGCGCCGGCCCCGGCACAACCCGGCTGACCTGGCACGATCTGGTGAATGGGAGACCGTCCCGGCCGGTCAGGGGGACTAGCGGCGGCCGTGCTGGCCGCGTGCCTCCTGCTGGCTGGCTGCTCGCCTCCGGCCGCCAGGGCGGGTCCCGGCGACGTGGCCAGCCCCGGTCCTGGCCGCCCCGCCGGCGGTGGCCACCGGGCCAGCGCGCGGCCGTTCCCGGCGGCCGAGAACACCAGGCGCGGCACCCGGGCCTGGCGGATCACCGACCGGGGCACCCCGGGCGCGATCGAGGGTTTCGCCGATCGGGTGAGCGTCCTGCCCGGCCAGCCGTTCCGGCTGTACGTATCCACCACCTCGGCCAGCTTCCGGGTCCAGGCGTTCCGTATGGGCTGGTACCACGGCGCGCGGGCGCGGCAGGTGTGGGAGTCCGGGCCGGTGGCCGGCCACCGGCAGGCCGGGCCGGTGATCGCGCCGGCCACGCACCTGGTGACCGCGCCGTGGCGGCCGAGCCTGACCGTCGCCACCGGCGGCTGGCCACCCGGTGCCTACCTGCTGCGGCTAGACGCGGCCAGGGGGGCGCAGCGGTACGTGCCCATCACGGTGCGGTCCCCGGCCACCGCGGGCCGGGTCGTGCTGCTGCTCGGCACCACCACCTGGCAGGCCTACAACACCTGGGGCGGCTACAGCCTCTACGCCGGCCCGGCCGGCCGGGCCTTCGCGGTCAGCTTCGACCGGCCCTACGACGGCGATGGCGCCAGCTTGTTCCTGGCCTTCGACGAGCCGCCGATCGCACTCGCCGAGCGCACCGCCGGCCTGCCGCTCGCCTACGAGACCGGCAACGATCTGGCCGCCGACCCGCATCTGCTGGCCGGGGCGCGGGCGGTGATCTCGCTCGGGCACGACGAGTACTACTCCGCGTCGATGCGGGCGGCGCTGACCGCGGCCCGCGCGGCCGGCACGAACCTGGCCTTCCTCGGGGCGAACGCGATCTACCGGCACATCCGGTGGGCATCGTCGCCGCTGGGTGCCGACCGCGTGATCATCTGCTACAAGGCGGCCACGCTGGATCCGATGTACGGCCGGCACGACTCCGCGACCACCCAGGACTGGCGGGATCCGCCTGACCCGCGGCCGGAAAGCGTGCTGACCGGGGTGTTCTACGAGTGCAACCCGGTGAGCGCGCCGTATGTGGTGTACGACCCGGGGAACTGGATCTTCGCCGGCACCGGGGTGCGCCGGGGGACGTCGTTCCCGGGGCTGGTCGGGCCGGAGTACGACCGGGTCGACCCGGCGGTGCCGTTCCCGCGGCCGCTGGAGGTGCTGGCCCATTCGCCGCTGGCCTGCGGGGGCGTGAGCTCCTACTCGGACTCGGCCTACTACACCGTGCCGGGTGGGGCCGGGGTGTTCGCGTCGGGCACGATGCGCTGGGTGTGCGCCATGCGCGGGCCGGTGTGCGGGCACGGGGTCAGCCGCGCCGCGCAGGCGTTCGTGGACCGGGCCACGCAGAACCTGCTTCGGGCCTTCGCCGCCGGGCCGGCCGGGCTGGCCCACCCCGCGCACAGCAACCTGGCCGCGGTGCGCCCGGCGGCCGGCGCCGCTTACTAGCGGACCTGGGCCACTGGGCCGCGCACCGGAGTGCCTGCCTGGCAGGATCGCGGTGTGGCCGTCGACCAATTGGACCAGCGGATCGTGTCCGCGCTGGTCGCCAACGCCCGTGCCACCTACGCCGAGATCGGGGCGCAGGTGGGGCTGTCCGCGCCCGCCGTCAAGCGCCGGGTCGACCGGCTGCGCGCCGCGGGCGCGATCACCGGCTTCTCCGCCATCGTTGATCCGGCCGCGCTCGGCTGGACCACCGAGGCGTACGTGGAGGTGTTCTGCCGGGGCCGCACCTCGCCCGCTGACATACGGGCCGCCGTGAGCAAGTACCCGGAGGTGACCGGCGCGGCCACGATCACCGGCGAGGCGGATGCGCTGCTGCACATCCGGGCCGCCGACGTCCGCCATTTCGAGCAGGTGGTGGAGCGGATCGGCGCCGAGCCGTTCGTGGTCCGTACCCGCAGCGTCATCGTGCTGTCGCGGCTGGTGAGCCGGGCGGACTTCCTGGGCCAGGCCACCCCCAGCGGCTGAATTGCCGCAAATGCGGCTTGCTGACCTGCGCTTCCAGCTACAGTCGCACGTATGCGCGATCAGGACGAGTCGGACAGTTCCGGCAGCACGGCCCAGTTCCGTGCGTTCGTGGACCGGTCCCGGGGCGTGGATGCTTCCCAGCCCTGGACCATGAGCGCACCCCGCAATCAGGTAGCCAAGCTTGCCGTGATCGTGGTCGCCGTGGCCGCGGTGCTCGCGGTCATCGCGTTCCTGGTTATCGGCTAGCCCCTGGCGTTACCGGCTAGCTCTCGGCCTGGCCGGCTGGCCCGGCCGGGCTGCTGTCCCGGCCGGCGGCCGGCCCGCGCGGTGCCGGCGGCTGCGCGCTGTCTTCCGTGGGCTCATCCTCCGGCTGGTAGCGGTAACCCATGCCCGGCTCGGTGCGCAGCCAGCGCGGCCGGGCCGGGTCCGGTTCCAGCTTCCGCCGCAGCTGGGTCATGTACAGGCGCAGGTTGCCGGTCGCGTCGGCGTAACCGGGCCCCCACACCTCGGCCAGCAGCTGCTTCTGGCTGAGCAGCTTGCCCGGGTTCCTGAGCAGCACCTCCAGCAGGTGCCACTCGGTCGGGGTCAGCCGGATGTCGGTGCCGTCGGGCCGGGTGACGCGTTTGGCCGCTAGGTCGATCAGCAGGTCACCGAGGCTGACCCGGGGCGGGTCGCCGGCGGGGCCGGCCCGCCGGGTGGCCGCCCGCATCCGGGCCAGCAGCTCGTCCATGCCGAACGGCTTGGTGATGTAGTCGTCGGCGCCCGCGTCCAGGGCGTCCACCTTGTCGGTGCTGTCGGCCCGGCCGGACAGCACGATGATCGGCGCGGTGGTCCAGCCCCGGAGCCCGCCGATGACCTCCATCCCGTCCAGGTCCGGCAGGCCCAGGTCGAGGATGACCAGATCCGGCGGCCGTCGGCCGGCCGTCTCCAGGGCCTGAGTGGCCGAGGCGGCGGTGTCCACCTCGTAGCCCCGGACCCGCAGGTTGATCCGCAGCGCGCGCAGGATCTGAGGCTCGTCGTCGACGACCAGCACCCGCGTCATGGGGCCAGCTTGCCACCCCGGTCCGCGGCCGGTGCAGGAGCGGCGGGTTCTCCGCGTTCCCGGTGCCCGGGCTCGGCCGGGCTGGTGCCATCGGGCGGTGCGGCCGCGGGCAGGGAGACGGCCATGGTCAGCCCCCCGCCGGGGGTTTCCTCGGGTTCGAGCGTGCCACCCATGGCCTCGGTCAGGCCGCGGGACAGGGCCAGGCCCAGCCCGACCCCGGTGGTGTTGTCGGTGTCGCCGAGCCGCTGGAAGGGCACGAACATGCTCTCCCGCTCGGGCTCGGGAATCCCGGGGCCGCGGTCGGCGATCCGCAGCTCCACCCGGCCGCCGAGCGCGCTCGCGGTCACCAGCGGCGGCTGGCCCGCCGGTGAGTACCGGATCGCGTTGCTGGTCAGGTTCACGACGACCCGTTCCAGGATGGCCGGGTCCACCTGGACCTCCGGCAGCGAGTCGGGGATGTCGACCACCACGTCCCGGCCGGCCGGGCCGAGGTCGTCGAGCGCCCGGGCGACGATCTCCTCCAGGCCTGCCGGGCGCGGGAAGACCGACAGCGCCCCGGCCTGGAGCCTGCTCATGTCGAGCAGGTTGTTCACCAGCCGGGCGAGCCGGTCGAGCGACTCGTCCGCGGTGGCCAGCAGTTCGTCCCGGTCCTCATCCGCCCACTGGATATCCGGTGAGCGCAGGCTGGTGACGGCGGCCTTGGCCGAGGCCAGTGGCGTGCGCAGGTCGTGGCTGACCGCGGCGAGCAGTGCTGTCCGCATCCGGTCGGCGGCGGCGATCGGCCGGGCCGCCTCGGCCTCGGCGGCCAGCCGCTGCTGTTCCAGCGCGACCGCGGCGTAGACGGCGAACGTGCCGAGCACCCGGCGGTCGGTGGCCGGCAGCGCCGGGCCGCGCAGCGCCAGCTTCATGGTGTCGGTGACCGCCACATCGACGTCGGCGGCGTCGGGGCTGGTGATCGGCGGCTCGCCGGAGTGGGCGGCGACCGCCCATTCGGTGACCGGCCCGGATGAGGGCCGGCCACCCGGGGCAGGCCGGCACTCCAGCAGCGTGACCGAGTCCATCCCGAACGCCTCCCGGACCCGGTCCAGCACGGCGGTCACCGCGCGCTCACCGCGCAGCACGCTGCCGGCGGTGGTGGCCAGCAGCTCGGACTCGGCGCTGGCCCGGGCCGCCTGCCTGGTGCGCCTGGCCGCGCGGTCCACCACCGAGCTGACCAGCAGCGCCACCACCACGAACACACCCAGCGCGAGGACGTTGTTGGCATCGGCGATGGTCAGCTTGTGGATCGGCGGGACGAAGTAGTAGTTCAGCAGCGTCGACCCGGCCACCGCTGCCAGCAGGGCAGGCAGGAATCCGCCGACGAGTGCCACCAGGATCACCGCCACCAGGAACATCAGCACATCGCTGGTGAGGTTGACGGGCCCGCGCAGGGCGGTGAGCGCCAGTGTGAGCAGCGGCAGGAGCAGGGCTGCCAGCAGGTAGCCCAGCAGCTGCCGCCGCAGCGGCAGGCCGCCACGGCTGCGCGGCAGCCCCCGGCCCCGGCCCATGTGGGAGTGGGTGACGATATGCACGTCGATGTCACCCGAGCCACGGATGGTACGGGAACCGATACCGGGCCCGGTCAGCGTGGCCGACAGCCAGGACCGGCGGCTGGCCCCGAGCACCAGCTGGGTGGCGTTTTCCGCCCGGGCGAAGGTGAGCAGGGCCTCGGCGATGTTGTCGCCGACCACCTGGTGGTACGTGCCGCCCAGTCGCTCGGCAAGCCGGCGCTGGGTGGCCAGCGCCGCCGGGTCGGCACCGGTCAGCCCGTCGGAGCGGGTGACGTGGACGGCAAGCAGTTCCCCGCCGGAGGAGCGGGCGGCGATCCGGGCCGCCCGGCGGATCAGCGTTTCCCCCTCGGGACCGCCGGTGAGCGCCACCACCACCCGCTCCCGGGCTTCCCAGGTGTCCCGGATGTGGTGCGCCTCACGGTAGCGCTGCAGGCCCTCGTCGACCTTGTCGGCCAGCCACAGCAGAGCAAGCTCGCGCAGGGCGATCAGGTTGCCGGTCCTGAAGTAGTTGGTGAGCGCAGCGTCGATCTTCTCCGGCGGGTAGATGTTCCCGTGCGCCATCCGGCGCCGCAGCGCCTCCGGCGTCATGTCGACGAGTTCGACCTGGTCGGCGGCGCGGACCACGGCGTCGGGCAGGGTCTCGCGCTGCGGTACCCCGGTGATCTTCTCGACCACGTCGTTCAGCGATTCGAGGTGCTGGATGTTCACCGTCGAGATGACGTCGATGCCCGCGTCCAGCAGCTCCTGCACGTCCTGCCAGCGCTTGGTGTTCCGGGAGCCGGGGACATTGGTGTGGGCCAGTTCATCGATGAGCGCTACCTCTGGCCGGCGGGCGAGTACCGCATCGACATCCATCTCCTCGAAGACGGTGCCGCGATAGGGGATCCGCGCCCGGGGGATGACCTCCAGGCCCGCGAGGAGATCGGCGGTGTGCTTGCGTCCGTGCGTCTCCACGAAGCCAACGACGACGTCGGTACCGCGCTCGGCCCGGCGGTGGCCCTCGCCGAGCATGGCGAAGGTCTTGCCGACGCCAGCGGCGTTGCCGAGGTAGATCCGGAGCTGCCCCCGGTTGTCCTGGCCCATCGTCTCCCTGCCGGTGCGGAAATACTGCCTGCTGGTCATTGTCTGACGGTCCTGCGCTAGGGCCGGTAACGGTAGCCCATCCCCGGCTCGGTCAGCAGGTGCTGTGGCCGGGACGGGTCAGCTTCCAGTTTGCGGCGCAACGCGGCCATCTGAAAGCGCAGGTAGTGGCGGTCGCGCTGGCCTTCGGGCCCGCCGATCTCGGCGAGCAGCCGCTGGGTGCCTAGCAGCTGGCCGGGATGGCGGACGAGGGTCTCAAGCAGCCGCCACTGGACCGGGGTGAGCCGGACCGTTCTGGTTCCCGCCAGCACGCTGCGGGTCGCGAGGTCGATCGTGCACCGGCCGATGGTGAGGCTGGCCGGCGGCGGGCCCGGATCGTCCCGGCTCAGGACCGCCCGCAGCCGGGCCAGCAGTTCGTCCATGCCGAACGGTTTGGTGACGTAGTCGTCCGCGCCCGCGTCCAAGGCGGTGATCTTGTCTCCGGAGCCGGTGCGGCCGGAGAGCACCACCACCGGCGCGTTTGACCAGCCCCGCAGTCCGCGGATCACCTCGATGCCGTCCACGTCGGGCAGGCCCAGATCCAGGATCACCGCGTCGGGCGGGCGGCTGCCCGCCTCCGCCAGCGCGTCCCGCCCGTTCCCGGCGGTGGTCACGTCATAGCCCCGGGCCCGCAGGTTGATGCGCAACGCCCGCAGCATCGCGGCCTCGTCCTCCACCACCAGCACCCGGGTCTGGCGGTGGCCGGCCGGAGATCCCGGGCCATGCCCGGCTGCCGCCGCCGCCACCGCCACGCCCGGATCAGCGCCCGAGGGGGAACTGCTCGTCGAGTGCGATGTTAAGGGTGAGCACATCGACGGTCGGCTCGCCCAGGAAGCCGAGCGTGCGGCCCTGGATGAAGCTGGTCACCAGGGCCCGGACCGCGGCCGCCGGCACGTGGCGGGCCGCGGCGACCCGGTTCACCTGCAGGTAGGCGTACTGCGGCGAGATGGCGGGGTCCAGGCCGGATGCGGATGCGGTTACCGCGTCCGGCGGGATTTGCGAGATCTTGACGTGGTCGAACGCCGCGATCTGCTGCTGCCGCGTCTTGATGTCCTTAACCAGTACCGGGTTGGTCGGGCCCAGTTGCGACCCGTTGGAGAACAGCGGGTCGCAACCGTAGTCGGTCTTGACCGTCGAGTTCACGGCGGCGGATGGGCGGGGCTGGAAGTACTGCGGCAGCGGGTTGCCCTTGGCGTCCACGAACTCCTGACACAGCAGGCGGGAGCCGACCACGTGTCCCTGGTAGCTGACCAGCGAGCCGTTGGCCTGATTGTGGAACGCGACCTGGGCGACGCCCCACATGACCACCGGGTAGAGGACGCCGGTGAGCACGGTGAAGACGAGCAGCCCGCGCAGCGCCGCGATGTGTTGCCGGACCCAGCCGGGAAGACGGTTCATGTGACGATCAACCACCAAATCCTGGGATGAACTGAATGATGAGGTCGATGGCCTTGATGCCGATGAACGGGATGATCAGCCCGCCGACGCCGTAGATCCACAGGTTCCTGCGGAGCAGCGACGAGGCCGAGGCCGGCCGGTAGCGCACGCCCCGCAGCGCCAGCGGGATCAGCGCGACGATGATCAGCGCGTTGAAGATGATCGCCGAGGTGATCGCGGACTCGGGGCTGTGCAGGTGCAGGATGTTGAGCTTGGCGAGACCCGGGAACGCGACCGAGAACATGGCTGGCAGCATCGCGAAGTACTTGGCCACGTCGTTGGCGATGGAAAAGGTGGTCAGCGCGCCCCGGGTGATCAGCAACTGCTTGCCGATCTCCACGATCTCTATGAGCTTGGTCGGGTTGGAGTCCAGGTCCACCATGTTCCCGGCCTCCTTGGCGGCCGAGGTACCGGTGTTCATGGCCACGCCGACGTCGGCCTGAGCGAGCGCCGGGGCGTCGTTGGTGCCGTCCCCGGTCATCGCGACGAGCTTGCCGCCCTCCTGCTCCTTGCGGATCAGCGCCATCTTGTCCTCGGGCGTGGCCTCGGCGAGGAAGTCGTCCACGCCGGACTCGTCCGCGATGGCCTTGGCGGTCAGCGGGTTGTCGCCGGTGATCATGACGGTGCGGATGCCCATCGTGCGCATCTCCGCGAACCGCTCGGCGATGCCCTCCTTGACGATGTCCTTGAGGTAGATGACGCCGAGCGCGCGAGCGCTATTGTCCACCCGCTCGGCCACCACCAGTGGCGTGCCACCGACCGCCGAGATGCCATCGACCATGCTTCCAAGCTCCGGCGGCGGGCTGCCGCCGTTGTCGCGGACCCACTCGGCCACCGACGAGGCGGCGCCCTTACGCACCCGCCGACCGCCCGCCAGGTCGATGCCGCTCATCCGGGTCTGCGCGGTGAACTCGACGAACTCCGCGCCGGCCAGCTCGCCCTCGGAGCGCTCGCGGAGGCCGAACTCGTTCTTGGCCAGCACGGCGATGGAGCGGCCCTCCGGCGTGTAGTCCGCCATGCTGGACAGCTGCGCCGCGCTCGCCAGTTCCTCCGCTGACACGCCGTTCACCGGCAGGAACTCGGTCGCCTGGCGGTTGCCGATGGTGATCGTGCCGGTCTTGTCCAGGAGCAGCGTGTTGACGTCGCCGGCCGCCTCGACCGCGCGGCCGGACATGGCCAGCACGTTGCGCTGCACCAGCCGGTCCATGCCTGCGATTCCGATCGCCGACAGCAGCGCGCCGATGGTGGTCGGGATCAGCGCGACCAGCAGCGCAACCAGGATCACCAGCGACTGCGGCGCCCCTGAGTAGAACGCCATCGGCTGCAGCGTGATCACGGCCAGCATGAAGATGATGGTCAGCGAGGCGAGCAGGATGTTCAGCGCGATCTCGTTCGGCGTCTTCTGCCGCTCCGCGCCCTCGACCAGGGCGATCATCCGGTCGATGAACGTCTCACCCGGCTTGGAGGTGATCTTCACCACGATCCGGTCGGACAGCACCTTGGTGCCGCCGGTCACCGCGGACCGGTCGCCACCGGATTCCCGGATGACCGGGGCGGACTCGCCGGTTATCGCCGACTCGTCCACCGACGCCACCCCCTCGACCACGTCGCCGTCACCGGGGATGATCTCCCCGGCCTCGACCACGACGTGATCGCCGAGCGTGAGCTGCGTGCCGGGGACCTCCTCCTCGCGGGTGCCGGCCTGGCCTGGCCGCCAGCCGATCAGCCGCCGGGCCACGGTTTCCCGCTTGGTCCGGCGCAGCGTCTCGGCCTGTGCCTTGCCGCGGCCCTCGGCCACGGCCTCGGCCAGGTTGGCGAAGACCACCGTCAGCCACAGGAAGACGACGATCGTCCAGTTGAAGGCCGGCTGTTTGTCGTTGAAGATCGCCGTGTATGTGGTGATCGCGGCACCGACCTCGACCACGAACATGACCGGGTTGCGGAACTGAACCCGCGGGTCCAGCTTCTTGAATGCGTCCGGGGTCGCCTTCCACAGCATCTTGGGGTCGAGCAGGCCGCCACCAACCTGGCGCCGCTCGCCGCCAACCTTGCGGGCCTCGCCGCCCGTGTGTGGTGTCGTTGTCACAGCCATGTCAGTGCAGTCCTTCTGCGAACGGGCCCAGTGCGAGCGCGGGGAAGTAGGTCAGGCCGACGAGCACGAGGATCACGCCGACGACCATGGCGACGAACAGCGGTGTTCGTGTATCCAGCGTGCCCGCGCTCGCGGGCACCGGACTCTGCCGGGCTAGCGAGCCTGCCAGGCCGAGCGCGAAGATCTCCGGCGCGAACCGGCCGAGCAGCATCACGATCCCGCCGACTACCTGGTACCAGAGGGCACCCGTGCCCAGCCCGGCGAACGCGGAGCCGTTGTTGTTGGCCATGGACGCGTACGCGTACACCACCTCGGTCAGGCCGTGCGGGCCGGGGTTGAAGATCGCTTTCTGGCCGATCTTGAGCCCGATCGACAGCCCGGCCGCGGTCAGGATGACCACCGGCAGCGTCAGGAAGTACAGCGCCGCGTACTTCATCTCGGTGGGCCGGATCTTCTTGCCGATGTACTCCGGTGTCCGGCCGACCATCAGCCCGGCCACGAACACCGTGACGATGGCCAGGACGAGGATGCCGTACATGCCGGCCCCGATGCCGCCGGGCGCGATCTCGCCCAGGGCGATGTCGAACAGGGCGATGCCGCCGCCGAACGGGGTGAGCGAGTCGTGGAAGCAGTTAATCGCGCCGGTGGAGGTCACCGTGGTGGACGCGGCGAACACCGAGCAGCCTGGTGTGCCGAACCTCGTCTCCACGCCTTCCATGGCGTGGCCCGCGGCTATCGTCGCGGAGCCGCCGGTGGCGGTGTGGGCCTCGAAGAAGCTGATCCCGCCGACCGCGGCCAGCCAGATGATGACCATGATCGCGACCAGCGCGTAGCCCTGCCGGTTGTCCTTGACCATCTTGCCGAACGCCCGCGGCGTGGCGAACGGGATCAGCAGCAGCAGGAAGATCTCGAACATATTGGTGAACGGGTTCGGGTTCTCGTACGGGTGGGCGGAGTTGGCGTTGAACGGCCCGCCCCCGTTGTTCCCCATGTCCTTGATGACCTCTTGCGAGCCGAACGGGCCGCCGACGAGGGTCTGGTGACCGCCGGACAGCGTGGTCACCGTGTGGTAGGCGGTGAAGTTGTCGACCGCGCCGCCGGCGATGAGAACAAGGCCGCCGACGATGGACAGCGGGATCAGCAGCCGCACCACGGCGTGGGTGAGGTCCACCCAGAAGTTGCCCAGCGTGCCGGTCCGGGCCCGGACGAAGCCGCGGATCATGGCGATCGCGACCACCAGGCCGACCGCCGCGGACATGAAGTTCTGCACCGCGAGGCCGCTCATCTGGGTCAGGTAAGTCATGGTGGACTCACCGGAGTAGTTCTGCCAGTTCGTGTTGGTGGTGAACGAGACCGCGGTGTTCCAGGCCGTGGTGGCCGGGACATTGGCCATGTGCGGTCCCGCGAACTCCAGCACGTAATGCTGCACCCGCTGCAGGCCGTACAGGAACAGCACGCTGACCGCGGAGAAGGCCAGCATGCTGCGCAGGTACTGGCTCCACTTCTGGTCGACGGTCGGGTCGATGCCGGTCAGCTTGAAGATGCCGCGCTCGACCTTCCAGTGCTTGTCAGTGGTGAAGATCTTGGCGATGTAGTTGCCGAGCGGGATGTAGCACGCCGCCAGGGCGGCGACGAGCAGGCCAACCTGGAGCCAGCCCGCGAGAGCGCTATTCATCTAGAACCTCTCTGGCAGCACGAGGGCCACGAACAGGTAGATGGTCAGCAGCACGCCGCCGATCAGGCCGAGCCAGCTGTCAACGCTCAAAGCGCTCGACCCCCTTCACGAGAAGCCAGAGCACGCCGAAGACGAGGATCGTCAGGCCGATGTAGCCGAGGTCTGCCACGGGTCCCTCCTTGCGTTCGGGGGCATGTCGCACCCCGATAGCACTCGATGGCCCCAGTAAATCTCCGGAAAGCGGGCGCACGTGGGGTCTATGCGGCACTCATGCGGGACCCCGGCGGTTCCTAACAGACCCCATGCGGCGGGCAGGCCAGCGCGGTCAGAGATCC
>DATDGI010000324.1:0-4194 GCA_036522155.1 Streptosporangiaceae bacterium | reverse complement strand
ACCACTGGTTTGGTGCCGAACCACGACGCGATCAACAGGGTTCCCTCGTGGGCCAGCATGTTCAGCGCCATCGCTGGCGCATCCGGGTTACCGCTGGCGTCAATGACCAGCGGAACCTTCTCTTTCACCAGTTCCTCCGGTGCTGCGGTGGTGACGCCGAGACTGCCGGCCACGGCGCGGCGCCACGCCAGCGGCTCGGCAATCAGCGGCCGCCACCCGGAGCGCTGCAACAGCAGGCCGGTCAGCAGCCCGAGCACGCCCGCGCCGAGTAGGATGACCCGGTCGCGGTATCCGGTCCCGGCATCGAGCGTCACCTGCAATGCCGTCTCGACCAGCGGGAACAAGGTTGCGGACGCGGGATCGATGGCAGGCAGCGGAATCAGTTCACCAGCCCGCGCCGCGAATACGTCCTGGTGCGGATGGAACGCGAAAACCGCCTGGCCGGACTCCGCTATTTCGCCGACGCACGCATACCCATAGGCGAAGGGGTAGGAGAAGGTACCGCCAAGCGCGTCGATCGTGTCGTCCAGCGCCAACTCGGCAGGGACCTCGCCGCGGTACACCAGCCGTTCGGTGCCACCGCTGATGCCAGAGCACACTGTGCGGACGAGGACCTCACCGGCCGCAGGCCGCGGTGTGGGCACTTCCCTGATCTCTACGCAGCGCGGCGCGGTATGAAATAGCGCGCGGGCAGGCACGCAGCCAACTTACCCGCCATCTATCTCTGATGACACGCTGTGTACAACCATCGGCAGGGGCCTCGCCGGGCATACTGGCCAGCCCGGACGACTGGGTCCGGACTGAGCCTGGACCACCGAACACCACCTCTGGGACGGAGCGCTCACCTGGGTCCCGATGACCCTCGATGACCGTCAGGGCTGCCACATTCTGCCCCAAAATGATCAAGGGCCCGACCGCCATAACCGGCAGTCAGGCCATTGACCTGCTACTTTTCCCGAGTAGCCCCGACCGGATTTGAACCGGCGCTACCGCCTTGAGAGGGCGGCGTCCTAGGCCGCTAGACGACGGGGCCAGCCACTGAACGGTAGCGCAATCTGCAGATCCCGCCAAACGGCGGTGCCGCCGGCCCGCCGCCGGAGGCTGGGGCTGCTTGCGGCACAACCGCCGCCGCCCAGAATGCACGCCGCGGTATCTGTTTTATCGGCCGGCACCGGGTACCTTTGCGGACATGGTGGCATTCATCATCATCCTGATCATCGTCGGGCTGATCGCCGGCGCGATAGCCCGGCTGCTCGTGCCCGGCCGGGACGCCATGGGCCTGCTGGGCACGATCGCACTGGGCGTGGTGGGCTCCTTTATGGGCGGGTTCCTGCAGAACCTGTTCGTCTACCACTCACTGTCGGTCAACGCGTTCCACCCGACCGGCATCCTCGGCTCGATCATCGGCTCGATCGTGCTCCTGATCCTCATGCGGCTGTTCGGCCGCGGCCGCGGGCGGGCCCGGCGCCGCTTCTAGCCGGGCGCCTGCGGGCGCAGAAAAGCCGCCGGCCCATGCGGCCAGCGGCTTGTGCCTGGATGAGCTGGGGTACCAGGACTCGAACCTAGACTAACGGGGCCAGAACCCGTCGGGCTGCCAATTACCCCATACCCCAAATGGGAGCGGGCCACCGGGGCCCGCGCGCCTGTGAAGTGTAGCCGAACCCTCGTGCGGCGGCCAAAGCAGCGCCGGGCTTCGACCCAAGGACCCGCAACCCCAGGGCCCGTGATCCTGGGGCCAGCGACGCCGCCAGCAGCCGGGGCCGGCCAGTAGCGGACTAGGCTCAGGCCGGGTGCGCGGCCGCGACGGCCCGCGCTTGGGCCAGCCGGCCCAGGGTCCGCTCCCGGCCGAGCAGTTCGATCGACTCGAACAGCGGCGGGCCCGCCCGGCGGCCGGTGACCGCGACCCGCAGCGCACCGCTGAACGCCGCTCGCGGCTTCAGGTTCAGGCCGTCCACCAGCGCCGCGCGCAGCGCGGGGTCGATCTCCGCGGTCGTCCACGACGCCAGCCCCGACAGGACCGTGTGCGCCGTGGCAAGTACCGGCTCCGCGGCGGCGGTGAGCGTCGCGGCTCCGTCGTCCGGGTCGATGCGGAACTCATCCTCGGCGGTGAACAGGAACCCGAGCATGGCGGCCGCTTGGGCGAGGGTGGTGCACCGCTCCTGGACCAGCGGGGCGGCGGCCGCGATCAGCGCCGTCTCCGCGGCCGACGGCGGGTCGGTGACCAGGCCGGCCGCGGCCAGGAACGGGGCCAGCCGGGCGGCGAAGTCGGCCGCGCCGAGCGCCCGGATCTTGTCGCCGT
Source organism: Streptosporangiaceae bacterium (assembly GCA_036522155.1). GTDB lineage: Bacteria > Actinomycetota > Actinomycetes > Streptosporangiales > Streptosporangiaceae > UBA9676. The sequence goes on along the minus strand of DATDGI010000324.1, from coordinate 1,895 downwards.
TGATCGCCTCCAGCTTGCGCACGTCGAACTGGGCGGCGTTCTTGTTCACCCGGGTCAGGTCGAACTCCGCGGCCATCTCGGCCAGGGTGAACGACTCCCGGTTCTCCCCCGGCGACCAGCCGAGCAGGGCCAGGTAGTTGCAGATCGCCTCGGGCAGGAAGCCCTGGTCGCGGTACCAGTTGACGGACACGACCCCGTTGCGCTTGGACAGCCGCTGGCCGTCCTTGCCCAGCACGTACGGCAGGTGGGCGAACAGCGGGAAGTGCTGCTCGGGGATGCCCATCGCGGCGTAGACGGCGATCTGGCGGGGGGTGGAGGACAGCAGATCCTCGCCGCGCACCACGTGGGTGATCTCCATGAGCACGTCGTCCACCGCGACGGCCAGCGTGTACAGAGGGCTGCCGTCGGCCCGCGTCAGGGTGAAGTCCGGGACGTGCGCGTGGTCGAACGTGACCTCGCCGCGGACCAGATCGATGAAGGTGGTCGATCCGTCCGGCATCCGGAACCTGACCGCTGGCTGGCGGCCCTCTTCCTGGTAGGCCTCGACCTGGACGGGGGTGAGGTCGCGGCAGTGCCCGTCGTAACCGCTCGGCTGGCCCGCCTTGCGGGCCGCTTCACGCCGCTCGGCCAGCTCATCCTCGGTGCAGTAGCAGTAGTAGGCGTACCCGTCCTTGAGGAACCGCTGGACCCACTCGGCGTAGATCCCCATCCGCTCGCTCTGCAGGTACGGGCCAAACGGCCCGCCGGTGCCCGGCCCCTCGTCCCAGTCCAGGCCCAGCCAGCGCAACGTGCCCAGCGCCGACTCGATGTACTCGGGCCTGACCCGGGTCTGATCGGTGTCCTCGATCCGCAGCACGAACGTTCCGCCGGTGGACCGGGCGAACGCCCAGTCGTACAGCGCCGTCCGGGCGTTGCCGACGTGCAGGTCGCCGCTGGGCGAGGGGGCGAACCTGACCCGGACCGCGGCCGGCCCACCGGGCCAGCCGGGAGCGTCCGGCTTGCCGTCCGCCTCAGTCACGGCTGGCCACCGGGTTGGTCAGCGTGCCGATGTTCTCGATGGTCACCGATACCTCGTCTCCCACAGTGAGCGGGCCCACGCCCGCGGGCGTCCCGGTGAGCAGCACGTCCCCGGGCAGCAGCGTCATCACGTTACTGGCAAAGGCCACCAGGGCGGCCACGCCGTGCAGCAGCTGGGAGGTCCGCGCCCGCTGCCGGACCTCACCGTTGACCGAGGTGACCAGCTCCAGGTCGGCCGGGTCGGCGCCGGTCTCGATCCACGGCCCGAGCGGGCAGAACGTGTCGAATCCCTTGGCCCGGTCCCACTGCCCGTCCCGCGCCTGCAGGTCCCGGGCGGTGACGTCGTTGGCGCAGGTGTAGCCGAAGATCACGTCCGCGGCCTGGCTGGCAGGCACCTCCCGGCATAGCCGGCCGATGACCACGGCCAGCTCACCTTCGTAGTCGACCCGCTTGCTGTGACCGACCGGGTACCGGATCGGATCGCCCGGCCCGCACACGGCGGTGGAGGGTTTCAGGAACAAAACGGGCTCCGCCGGGGGCTCCCCGCCCATTTCCCTGGCATGTTCGGCGTAGTTCTGGCCGATGGCGACCACCTTGCTGGGCAGCACCGGGGCCAGCAGCCGGACGTCGCCCAGCCGGTGGCTGGCCCCGCTGAGCCGGATGGCGTCCCGGCCGGCGCCGAACGGGTGGCCGGTCAGCGCGGCGATCACCTCTTCGCCCGCGGCCGAGGCACCCACCACCCCGTAGCTCACCTCGTCGCCGTCGGCGAACCTGGCGATGCGCACGTCATATCACCCCACCAGTGAAGGCCCGCCCGCGGCGGCCCCATCGCCTGCCCCGCGGGCCGGCCCAGGCTACTGCCAGTAGCCCTCGACCTC
>DATDGI010000323.1:0-3565 GCA_036522155.1 Streptosporangiaceae bacterium | reverse complement strand
GATGATGCTGTTCGGCGGGCGGGCCTTCCCTGAGCTTGCGGCTGAGGTCGCCGACTGCATGGGGGTCGAGCTCGCGCCCTCGAGGCTGTACGACTTCGCCAACGGCGAGATCATGGTCCGGTTCCTGGAATCGGTCCGCGGCTGCGACGCCTTCGTGCTGCAGAGCCACACCGCGCCGATCAACCAGTGGATCATGGAGCAGCTCATCATGGTCGACGCGCTCAAGCGGGCGTCGGCCAAGCGGATCACGGTGGTGATGCCGTTCTTCGGCTACGCCAGGCAGGACAAGAAGAACCGCGGCCGCGAGCCGATCTCGGCGCGCCTGGTGGCCGACCTGTTCGCGACCGCGGGCGCCGACCGGCTGATGGCGGTCGACCTGCACACCGCGCAGATCCAGGGCTTCTTCGACGGGCCGGTGGACCACCTGTTCGCGCTGCCCATCCTGGCCAGCTACCTGGAGGCCAAGCTGGACCTGTCGCGGGTGACGGTGGTGGCCCCGGACGCCGGCCGGGTCCGGGTCTGTGAGCGCTGGACCGACCGGCTGCGCTGCCCGCTGGCGATCATCCACAAGCGGCGCGACCCCGACGTCGCCAACAAGGTGAGGGTCAGCGAGGTGGTCGGGGAGGTGGCCGGGCGCACCTGCATCGTGGTCGACGACATGATCGACACCGGCTCGACCATCATCAAGGCGGCGGAGGCGGTGTTCGATCAGGGTGCCGAGCAGGTGATCGTCACGGCCACGCACGGCGTGCTGTCCGGCGCGGCGGTGGACGAGCTGAAGAACTCCCGGGTCAGCGAGGTCGTGGTCACCAACACGCTGCCGATTCCCGGGGACAAGCGGTTCGACAAGCTGACCGTGCTCTCGATCGCGCCGCTGCTGGCCCGGGCGATCAACGAGGTGTTCAGCGACGGCTCGGTGACCAGCCTGTTCGACGGCCACAGCTGACCGGGCCGGCCGCCGGTGCCAGCGGGCATCATGGACACGCCATGACGCTCACCGACCTGCTGCCGCCAGACCCCGCCGGCGCCGACCCGGACACCCTGTTTGGTGCGTTCGCGGGCTGGGCGTCCAGCCAGGGGCTGTCCCTGTATCCGCATCAGGAAGAAGCCCTGATCGAGCTGGTCTCCGGCGCGAACGTGATCCTTTCCACCCCGACCGGCTCCGGCAAGAGCCTGGTCGCCGCCGGTGCGCACTTCACCGCCCTGGCCCGCGGCGAGCGGACGTACTACACCGCGCCGATCAAGGCGCTGGTCTCGGAGAAGTTCTTCGCCCTGTGTGACGCGTTCGGCCCGGCCGAGGTCGGCATGATGACCGGCGACGGCAGCGTCAACCCGGACGCGCCGATCATCTGCTGCACCGCCGAGGTACTGGCCAACATCGCGCTGCGGGACGGCCCGGACGCCGACGCCGGCCAGGTGGTGATGGACGAGTTCCACTACTACGCCGACCCGGATCGCGGCTGGGCCTGGCAGGTGCCCCTGATCGAGCTTCCGCAGGCGCAGTTCCTGCTCATGTCGGCGACCCTGGGGGACGTCAGCCGGTTCGAGAAGGATCTGACCCGCCGGACCGGCCGGGCCACCGCCGTCGTGCGCTCGGCCGCCCGCCCGGTGCCGCTGCTGTTTTCCTACGTCATCACCCCAGTGCACGAAACGCTGGCCGACCTGCTGGCCACCGATCAGGCGCCGGTGTACATCGTGCACTTCACCCAGGCCGCCGCGGTGGAGCAGGCCCAGGCGCTGATGAGCGTCAACGTCAGCACCCGGGCCGAGAAGGATGCCATCGCCGAGCTGATCGGCCGGTTCCGGTTCGGGGCCGGCTTCGGCAAGACGCTGTCCCGGCTGGTCCGGCACGGGATCGGCGTGCACCACGCCGGGATGCTGCCCAAGTACCGGCGGCTGGTGGAGACGCTCGCCCAGGCCGGGCTGCTCAAGGTCATCTGCGGTACCGACACCCTGGGCGTGGGCATCAACGTGCCGATCAGGACGGTGCTGCTGACCGCGCTGTCCAAGTACGACGGGAGCACGACCCGGCTGCTGCAGGCCCGCGAGTTCCACCAGATCGCCGGACGGGCCGGCCGGGCCGGGTTCGACACTACCGGCCGGGTCGTGGTGCAGGCGCCTGAGCACGTGGTGGAGAACGAGAAGGCCCTGGCCAAGGCGGGAGACGACGCCAAGAAGCGGCGCAAGGTGGTGCGCAAGAAACCCCCGCCCGGGTTCGTGTCCTGGGGCGAGCCGACGTTCGAGCGGCTGGTCGCGGCCGAGCCCGAGCCACTGGCCTCCAGCTTCAAGGTCACCAGCGCGATGCTGCTGAACGTGATCAGCCGCCCGGGCAACGCCTACGCCGCGCTCAAGCACCTGCTGACCGACAACCACGAGGACCGGGCCGCGCAGCGGCGGCACATCCACCGGGCGATCCAGATCTACCGGGCGCTGCTGGCGGGCGGCGTGGTCGAGCGGCTGGCCGAGCCCGACGACAAGGGCCGGTGGGTGCGGCTCACCGTCGACCTGCAGGCGGATTTCGCGCTGAACCAGCCGCTGTCGCCCCTGGCCCTGGCCGCCATCGGGCTGCTGGACCTGGCGTCGCCGTCCTACCCGCTGGACGTGGTGTCGGTGATCGAGGCGACGCTGGACAACCCGCGGCCGGTGCTGGCGGCCCAGCAGTTCCGGGCCCGCGGCGAGGCCGTCGCCCAGATGAAGGCGGACGGGATCGAGTACGACGAGCGGATGGAACTGCTGGAGGCGGTGACCTACCCGCGGCCGCAGGCCGATCTGCTCGCCGCCGCCTACGACATCTACCGGCGCGGCCATCCGTGGGTGGCCGACTACGAGCTGGCGCCCAAGTCGGTGGCCAGGGACATGTCCGAGCGGGCGCTGACCTTCACCGAGTACATCAGCTTCTACCGGCTGGCCCGGTCGGAGGGGCTGGTGCTGCGCTACCTGGCCGACGCCTACAAGGCCCTGCGGCAGACAGTGCCGGAGGAAGCACGGACCGAGGAGCTGGCCGACCTGATCGAGTGGCTCGGCGAACTGGTCCGGCAGGCCGACTCCAGCCTGATCGAGGAGTGGGAGCGGCTCCGCAACCCGGTCGAGGAGGCGGCGCACCTGGCCGCCGACCGGCCGCCCGCGGTGACCGGCAACAAGCGGGCGTTCCGGGTGCTGGTGCGCAACGCGCTGTTCCGCCGGGTCGAGCTGGCGGCGCTTGGCCGGTATGCCGACCTGGGCGAGCTGGACGACGAGGCGGGCTGGGACGAGGCGGCCTGGCAGGCCGCGCTGGCGCCCTACTTCGATGAGCACACCGACATCGGCACCGGGGCGGACGCGCGCGGCCCCGCGCTGCTCATCATCGATGAGCTGCCCGGCCGCTGGCAGGTGCGGCAGATCTTCGACGACCCGGCCGGTGATCACGATTGGGGGTTCTCGGCGGTGGTGGATCTGGCCGCCTCCGACGAGGCCGGCGAGGCCGTGGTGACGGTGACCGAGGTCGGCCAGCTCCGGTAGCGGCCGACCGGGCTGAAGGCATGCCCGGCGCCGATGCTCCAGGGCGCCGGGCATGCCGGGAGGTGAC
>DATDGI010000322.1:0-22809 GCA_036522155.1 Streptosporangiaceae bacterium | reverse complement strand
CTGGTACGGGGACGTGGACGACGACCAGGGCTGGGCCGAAGAAGACGACGAAAACGACTTCCTGCCCGGCCTGACCAGCGGCACCAGCCGGGCAGGCACCCGCCTGGATGACCGCCAGGCCCGTGGCGGCCGCTCGGGCCGCTCAGGGCGCTCCGGCGGCAAGCGCAAGAGCCGGATGCGCCGGATCGCGCAGTGGCTCGCTATCAGCGTGATCCTGCTGCTGGTGCTGGGCGCCGGCGGGGCGTACTACTACGTCGACCACTTCTACCTGCACCCGCCGGACTACAGCGGCCCGGGTACCGGCTCGCTGACGGTGCGGATCTATCCGGGCGACACCGCGGCGGTGGTCGGGCAGCGGCTGCAGCAGGCCGGAGTGGTGGAGACGGCCCGGGCGTTCCAGAACGCGGCCAAGGCCAGCGGGAAGGGCTCGACCTTGGAGCCGGGCTACTACCGGGTGCACCGGCACATGGCGGCGGCGCTGGCGTTCGCGCTGCTGCTGAAGCCGTCGTCCCGCATCCAGACCAGGATCACCATCCCGGAGGGGCAGCGGCTGTCCCAGATCATCGCCGAGCTGGGGCAGGGGACCAAGAACCTGAGCGGCTACCAGCAGGCGATCAAGGACGTCCCGGCGCTGGACCTGCCGTCGTTCGCCAAGGCCAACCCCGAGGGTTACCTGTTCCCGGCGACCTACGACATCCAGCCGAACACGCCGCCGGTCAAGGTGCTGCAGGCGATGGTGACCCGGTTCGGGGTCGAGGCGGCCAGCGTCAGCCTGCCGTCCGCGGCCGCCCATGCCCAGCTCACCGAGGACCAGGTCATCGTGGTGGCCAGCCTCATCCAGGCGGAAGGCAGGAACCCGGCGGACTTCCCCAAGATCGCCGAGGTGATCTACAACCGGCTCAACTCCGGGATCAAGCTGCAGCTGGACAGCACGGTCATGTACGCGCTGCACACCTACGGGATCCGGGCCACGTCGGCCCAGGCCCGGGTGCGCTCGCCGTACAACACCTACGTGCACACCGGCCTGCCGCCCACCCCGATCGACAGCCCCGGCGACGTCGCCATCCGGGCCGCGCTCCACCCGGACCACGGCAACCTGCTGTATTTCGTCACCGTCGACCCCAAGACCGGGCTGACCAAGTTCACCAGCAGCTTCACGGTGGCCCAGCAGTACGAGGCCGAACTGTCGGCCAACCTGGCCAAGGGACGGTAGGGCTGGCCCTAGCCTTCGGTGATATGAAGGCCGCCGTTCTTGGCTCGCCGATCGCGCATTCGCTCTCGCCCGCCCTGCACCGGGCCGCCTACGCCGCGCTCGGCCTGGCCGGCTGGAGCTATCAGGCGATCGAGTGCAACGAGGCGGGGCTGCCCGGCCTGCTGGCCGGCTGCGGCCCCGACTGGGCCGGGCTGTCGCTGACCATGCCGCTCAAGCGGGCCGTGCTGCCCCTGCTCGCCCACACCGAGCCGCTGGCGGCGCAGGTCGGCGTGGCCAACACGGTGGTCTTCGGCAACGGCCAGCGCCGCGGCTACAACACCGACGTGCCGGGCATGATCGCCGCCCTGGCCGGCGCCGGCCTGGCCCCGTCCCCGGCCGGCCCGGCCCCGGTGCTCATCCTGGGGGCGGGCGCCACCGCCTGCTCCGCCCTGGCCGCGGCGCACGGGCTCGGGCTGACCGAGGTGACCGTCGCGGCCCGCGACCAGGCCCGGGCCAGCGGCCTGCTGGCCGCGGCGGGCCGGCTGGGCATGACGGTCAGCCTCACCGGCTACGGTCACCCCCCGGCCCGCCACCCGCACGTGGTCATTTCCACGGTCCCGGCCGGCGCGGCCGATTCTTATGCCGAACGGATAGCTCGGGGTGCCCTCCGTCCCCGGTTCCTGCTGGACGTGGTCTATCACCCCTGGCCCACCCGGCTGGCGGCGGCCGCGGCGGCGGCCGGGACGGCCGTGGCCGGCGGCTTCGACCTGCTGCTGCACCAGGCGGCCGGCCAGGTCGAGCTGATGACCGGGCAGCCCGCCCCGCTCGGCGCCATGCGGGACGCCGGCCTGGCCGCGCTGGCGGCCCGTGGGTAGCGAGGCGCGGCGCCCCGGTCAGCCCGGAGTGATCAGCGGGACGGTCGGGAAGTAGCTGCGGAACCGGCCGCCGTCCCGGGTCAGCAGCCGGTAGCCGCCCACCGCGGCGTGCGCGCCGATGTAGAAGTCGGGCAGCACGGAGGCCCGCTCACCGCCCCGGCGGCGGTAGTCCCGGTGGCACTTTCCGGCCAGGAACCCGGCCGGATACGGCAGTGGCTCGCGCCGGAAGATCTCCCTGGGCACCGCCCGGTCAGCATCCTCGATCCGGGCGAAGTCCACCGACACCTCGGCGTAGATGATCGGGTTGATCAGCAGCACCGCCTCGTCAGCCAGCGCGCCCACGGTGGCCCGGGACCAGTCACCCCAGCGCGGATCGCGGGTGGTGATGTCCAGGATGACGTTGCTGTCGACCAGAACCGCGGTCACGCGTGTCCCCGCTCCGTGTCATCAGAGCCCCAGTCCCGGGTCAGCGCCATGATCTCGTCCGTGGTCATCCCACTGTCCCCGCTGCCCCACATCCGCCGGACCGCCCGTTCCCCCCGGGTCTCCGCCCGGTGGAAGTCGGCCTTGACGATCTGCACCACCCCATTCACGTAGATGACATCCACCTCGGTCTCCGGCAGCAGGCCCGCCGCCTCCCGGATAGCCACCGGAATGGTCACCTGCCCCTTAGCGGTGATCCGCACAGCACCCTCCCTCAGTCTTACTCTTACAAGTAGGAATCGTACACCCGGCAATCGCGGAATACCCCGCACCGGACGATTGCTGTTAGGCTTGTCCGACGGCCAGCCCGGGCACTTGCCAGTGCTGGACGTGCAAGCGGAGGGCCACCTCCCACCTGGCCGGCCATGGGCCGGCGGGTCGGCTTTCCAGCCTTAGGGCCGGACAAGCCAGCCGGGTGTGTTCCCGGCTGGGCGTCGCCTGGTGCGGCCTGCGGGCCGGCCGGGAGACGCGGGTTTGGTGGCTCCGTATGCATTCCGTGCGGGGCCTTTCGCGTGTCCGGGCCCGGCGGGGATGGCCGTGGCGCAGCCGCCCGGGCAGGCCGGGCGGTGACAGCTCAGGAGGTCACATCAGCGTCGAGCCACGTATCAACGAGCGCATCCGGGTTCCGGAAGTCCGGCTGGTCGGCCCTAACGGCGAGCAGGTCGGGATCGTTGCCCTAGGCGATGCGCTCCGGCTGGCCCAGGAGGCAGACCTCGACCTGGTCGAGGTCGCGCCCACGGCCCGGCCACCTGTCTGCAAGCTCATGGACTACGGCAAGTACAAGTACGAGTCCGCGCTCAAGGCCAGGGAATCCCGCAAGAACCAGGCCCAGACGGTTATCAAGGAAATCAAGCTTCGGCCGAAGATCGACCCGCATGACTATGGCACCAAGAAAGGCCATGTCGAGCGGTTCCTCCGGCAGGGCGACAAGGTCAAGGTGACGATCATGTTCCGCGGGCGCGAGCAGTCCCGGCCCGAACTAGGGTTCCGGCTGCTCCAGCGGCTCGCGGGCGACGTCGAGGAACTCGGCTTCGTGGAGGCCCAGCCCAAGCAGGACGGCCGCAACATGATCATGGTGATCGGCCCGCACCGCCGTAAGAGTGAGGCCAAGGCCGAACGGCCGGCCCAGCAGCACGAGCGGGCGGAGGCCCGGCAGCGGACGGCCCGGGCGGCCGCTGCCGCCAGCACCGCGGAGGCGGCCAGCGGGCCCGCCGAGGCCGATACCGAGCAGCCGCCGGCCCCGGATCAGCCGGAGGCCGAAGGCTGAACCCGGCGCGGCAGCGCCCAGCCGTGGCCGGTGGCCAGGCGGGCGAATCCGCGGGGGACGCAGAGCACACGGTTCCGCCGGCAGATGATCCCGCCGGCGGCACGCAGGACCGCCGCGCCATCCGGCGCGGCCGAGACGCCGCGCCGGAGGCGCGCAGGAGACGGAGACGGCAACCATGCCGAAGATGAAGACCCACAGCGGAGCCAGCAAGCGGTTCCGGCTGACCGGCAGCGGCAAGGTGATGCGCCGGCGCGCGAACCGTAACCATCTGCTGGAGCACAAGACAACCCGGCGGACCCGGCGGCTGGCCGCGGAACAGGTAGTGGCCCCATCCGACGTCAGGAAGATCAAAAAGCTGCTGGCGAAGTAGCCCAGCTCGCCTCAAGGGAGTCAGAACAATGGCACGCGTGAAGCGGGCGGTGAACGCCCACAAGAAGCGCAGGGTGGTCCTTGAGCGGGCGAGCGGTTACCGCGGCCAGCGGTCGCGGCTGTACCGCAAGGCCAAGGAGCAGGTTCTTCACTCGATGACCTACGCCTACGCGGGCCGCAAGGACCGCAAGGGCGCGTTCCGCCGGCTGTGGATCCAGCGCATCAACGCCGCGGCCCGGGCCGATGGCATGACCTACAACCGGTTCGTGCAGGGGCTCAAGGCGGCCGGGGTGGAGGTCGACCGCCGGATGCTCGCGGAGATGGCCGTGTCGGACCCGCCGGCCTTCTCGGCCCTGGTCGAGGTGGCCAGGAAGGCCCTCCCGGCCGCCGACGGCGGCGCCCCCACCAGCGCGGCGGCCTGATACGCCGCCCGCCGCGGCCCGGCCCGGGTTAGCGCCGATGACCGGCGCGGAGATCACCAGCATCCGGTCGCCGCGGATCAAGGCGGCCCGGCAGCTGGCCAAGCGGGGACTGCGGGAGCGGGCCCGCTCGTTCCTGGCCGAGGGACCGCAGGCGGTCGCGGAGGCGCTGGCCAGCGACGGCGTCGTGACCCAGCTCTTCATCACCGCGGCCGGCCACGCCCGGCACGCGGCGCTGGCCGAGCGGGCGGCGGGCCAGGGCATCGCCGTCCAGGTGGTGAGCGGCGAGGTGATGGCCGAACTCGCCCAGACCATCACGCCGCAGGGAGTGCTCGCCGTCTGCCGGTTTGTGGACGTCCCGCTGGCGAGGCTGGCCGGCGCGGCGCCGCGGCTGACGGTGATCCTGGCCAACGTCCGTGACCCGGGCAACGCCGGCACCGTGCTGCGGACCGCGGACGCGGCCGGCGCGGACGGGGTCGTCTTCGCCGGCGCCTCGGTGGACCCCTACAACAGCAAGTGCGTCCGGGCCACCGCCGGCAGCCTGTTCCACCTGCCGCTGGTGGCCGGGGTCCCGGTAGCCGAGGCGGTGACCGCCCTGCGCGCGGCCGGCCAGCAGGTGCTGGCCGCGGACGGCCAGGCGGCCCGCAACCTGGATGAGGCCGATCAGGCCGGGATGCTCGCCCAGCCGACCGCCTGGCTGCTGGGCAACGAGGCCTGGGGCCTGCCCGCCGAACTGGCCGGGCTGGCCGACGAGGCGGTCGCGGTACCCATCTACGGGCACGCCGAGAGCCTTAACCTGGCGGCCGCCGCGGCGGTCTGCCTGTACGGCTCGGCCCGCCGGCTGCGGGAATGTTGAGGAATGTGGGGGTGCCCCTCCACCTGGGCAACGCGCTAGAGTCTGATCACGTTGCGTCATTGATATGGGCCGGAATGGCAGGCGAAAGAACGGAGGCTTGGCCGGCGTGGAGCGGCTGAACCCGGTTAGTGCGTTGGCGGACCTGGCGAGCATGCCCGTCCAGGCCAGAGTTCCTGCTGGCGGGCAGCCGTGCCCCGACGACCTGCCGGACGGGCTGGTGGTCACCGACTCCGCTGGGCGGATATCGGTGTTCAACCAGGCCGCGGCCCGGCTGACCGGCCTTTCCGCGGCCAGCGTGGTCGGTGCCGACGTGCGCCAGGTGCTGCCGCTGCGCGACGCCGACGGGCGCAACTGGTGGGTCACCGCCGACCCGTACCTGGGCCTGCCGACGCGGACCCGGCACCCGGAGATGTCCCTCTACCTCACCGACCGCACCGAGCTGCTGGTAACGGTGGGTTATGTGCGTGGCCCCCGCCGTGACGGCGCCGGCCCCGGGCGGCCGGGCGGCCCTGGCCCGCTGCAGCGGGTGGTGATCTGCCTGCGCGGGACCCAGCAGCGGGCCCGGCTGGAGCGCGGCCGAGCCGACCTGGTCACCACCGTCGCCCACGAGCTGCGCTCCCCGCTGACCAGCGTGAAGGGGTTCACCGCGACGCTGCTGGCCAAGTGGGCCCGGTTCACCGACGACCAGAAGCGGGTCATGCTGGAAACGGTCAACGCCGACGCCGACCGGGTCACCCGGCTGATCACCGAACTGCTCGATGTCTCACGGATCGAGTCCGGCCGGATGGAGATCCACCGCCAGCTGGTCAGCATCCCCGAACGGGTGGAGAAGATCGTGGCCGGGCGGGTCGCCGCGGGCGAGCCGGCCGGCCGGTTCGAGTTGCTGGTCTCCGAGCCGCTCCCGGAAACCTGGCTGGACGCCGACAAGGTGGACCAGATCCTGGGCAATCTGGTGGAGAACGCGATCCGGCACGGTGCTGGTACGGTGACGGTTGTGGTGGAGCCCGCCGAAACCGTCGCCGCCCGTGCCAGCAGCCGCGCGGGCGCCCTGCCCGGCGGCCTGGCGGCCGCCGCGGCGCCAGCGGTCGCGGTCTCGGTCCGGGACGAAGGTGACGGTGTCGCGCCCGAACTCGTGCCCAGGATCTTCCGGCAGTTCTGGCGGGCCAAGCGCCGCAGCGGTGCCGGGCTTGGCCTGTTCATCGTGAAGGGCCTGGTCGAGGCGCACGGCGGGACCATCATCGTGCAGCGGGCACCCGGGGGCGGAGCCGAGTTCCGATTTACCATGCCCGCCGGCCTGCCCGACTTCGGGTAGCACAGCGGCCGCCGGACGGCTCCCCGGATGGCGGCGGCACCGGCCGGGCAATCCCACGCGCCAGACGTTGCGCATGCCGGACAGATGCGTGCGCACACCGTGAGCTGACCCACGTGCCCGCAGGAAAGCAGGACCAGAATGTCCGCACCGAACAAGCAGTACGACCCGGTGGAGGTGGCCGTGCTGTCCGCCGAAGAGATAGCCCGCCTGCGGGATGCGGCCCTGGCCGCCATCGCCGCCGCCGGTGACCTGGACGAGCTGAAGGCGGCCCGGCTGGCGCACGCCGGGGACCGGTCGCCGCTGGCGCTGGCCAACGCCGAGATCGGGGCGCTGCCGCCGCAGGCCCGGGCCGAGGCGGGCAAGCGGGTCGGCGCCGCCCGCCGCGAGGTCAGCGAGGCCCTGGCCGCCCGCCAGCTGGAGCTGGAGGCCGAGCGCGACCAGCGGGCCCTGGTCGAGGAGGCGGTGGACGTCACCCTGCCGTGGGACCGGGTGGCCGCCGGAGCCCGGCATCCGGTCACCACCATCGCCGAGCGGCTGGCCGACGTGTTCGTGGCCATGGGCTACGAGATCGCCGAGGGGCCCGAGGTCGAGGCGGAGTGGTACAACTTCGACGCGCTCAACTTCCCGCCCAACCACCCGGCCAGGGAGATGCAGGACACGATCTTCGTGGCCGGCCCGCACGGGAAGCCGCGGTCCGGGGTGGTGATGCGCACCCACACCTCGCCGGTGCAGATCCGGGCCATGCTCACCCGGCCGTTGCCGCTGTACGTGGTCAGCCCGGGCAAGTGCTTCCGCAGCGACGCGCTCGATGCCACCCACAGCCCGGTGTTCCACCAGATCGAGGGCCTGGCCGTAGACGAGGGCCTGACCATGGCCGACCTGCGCGGCGCGATCAACTCGTTCGTGCAGGTGATGTTCGGCGAGGGGCTGCGGACCCGGCTCCGGCCGGACTTCTTCCCCTTCACCGAGCCGTCCGCGGACGTGTCGATGGAGTGCCACATCTGCCGCGGCGCGTCCACCCGGCCCGGCGGCGCCCCGTGCCGGGTGTGCCGGTCGCAGGGCTGGATCGAGATCGCCGGCTGCGGCATGGTCAACCCGAAGGTGCTCATCGCCTGCGGCATCGACCCGGGCCGGTACCGCGGTTTCGCCTTCGGGCTGGGCATCGAGCGGAGCCTGATGATCCGGCACGGGGTGACCGACATCAGGGACACCCTGGAGGGTGACGTCCGGTTCAGCCGGGCATTCGGGATGGAGGTCTGATGCGCGCCCCGCTGTCCTGGCTGGCGCAGTACGCGGCGCTGGGCGAGGTGCTGCCGGACCCGGCCGACGTCGCCCGGCGGCTAACCGCGGCGGGCCTGGAGGTGGAGACCTTCGAGCCGGCCGGGCACGACCTCAGCGGCGTGGTCATCGCCGAGGTCACCGGCATCGAGGAGCTCACCGGGTTCCGCAAGCCGATCCGGTACTGCCAGGTGTCGGACGGCGACCAGAGCCGGGAGGTCATCTGCGGCGCGGTCAACTTCGCCGTCGGCGACCGGGTGGCGCTCGCCCCGCCCGGCGCGGTGCTGCCCGGTGGCTTCGCCATTGGTGAGAAGAAGGCCTACGGCCGGCTGTCGCAGGGCATGATCTGCTCGGCCGCTGAGCTGGCCATCGGTGAGGACCACAGCGGCATCCTGGTGCTGCCGCCGGATGCGCCGCTCGGGGCCGACTTCGTGAGGTACGCCGGGCTGGCCGACCATGTCTTCGATATCTCGGTCACCCCGGACCGGGGTTACGCGCTGTCCATCCGCGGGGTGGCCCGCGAGCTCGCCACCTCCTACCAGGTGGCCTACACCGACCCGGCCGACGACGCGCTGCCCGCCGACGTGGACCTGGTGTCGCCGGACGTCTACCCGGCCAGCATCGCCGACCCGACCGCATGTGACCGGTTCGTGCTGCGTGAGGTGCGCGGGTTCTCCACGGCCGCGCCCACCCCGCTGTGGATGCGGGTCCGGCTGGCCCGGTGCGGGATGCGCACCGTGTCACTGGCGGTGGACGTCACCAACTACCTGATGATCGAACTGGGGCAGCCGCTGCACGCGTTCGACGCGGCCCGGCTGACCGGGCCGATCGTGGTCCGCCTGGCCGAGCCGGGGGAGCGGCTGGAGACGCTCGACCACGTGGTCCGGGATCTCGACCCGGACGACATCCTCATCACCGACTCCTCCGGGCCAATCTCGATGGCGGGCACCATGGGCGGGCTCGCCACCGAGATCTCGGAGACGTCGCGGGACCTGGTGATCGAGGCGGCCCACTTCTCGGCCACCGGGACCGCCCGGATGAGCCGGCGGCACCGGCTGTTCAGCGAGGCGTCGTACCGGTTCGAGCGGGGGGTGGACCGCGAACTGCCGCTGCGGGCGTCGGCGAAGGCGGTGTCGCTGCTGGCCTCGCTGGGCGGGGCCAGCGTGCTGCCCGGCTGCACCCACGCCAGCGTGGACGTGCCGCCGGTGGTCATCGAGATGGCGGCCGGCTACCCGGACCAGGTGGCCGGGCAGTCCTACGGCCCGGCCGCGGTCGTGACCCGGCTGCGCGAGGTGGGCTGCCAGGTAGCCGATCCGGGCGCGGCCGTGCTGACGGTGACCCCGCCGTCCTGGCGTGCCGACCTGGCGGATCCGAGCGACCTGGCCGAGGAGGTCATCCGGCTGGAAGGGTACGAGAACATCCCGGCCCGGATGCCCCGCGCCACAGCCGGCCGCGGGCTCACCGACCAGCAGCGGCTGCGCCGGGCGGCCGGCCGGGCGCTGGCCGGGGCCGGCTACGTGGAGGTGCTCAGCCATCCGTTCCTGGCCGCCGCCGAGTTCGACCGGCTGCACCTGCCCAGCGACGACCCACGCCGGACCGCGCTCCGGCTGGCCAACCCGCTCAGCGAGGACGAGCCGCTGCTGCGCACCACGCTGCTGCCCGGGCTGCTGCGGGTGCTGGCCCGCAACGCCGGGCGGGGATTCGCCGATCTCGCGCTGTACGAGATGGGCCTGGTGTTCCGGCCCCGGCCGGGCTCACCGGGGGTGGCCCCGATCCTGCGGGTCGACCGCGGGCCGACGGCGGAGGAGCTGGCCTCGCTCGAGGCCGGCTTGCCCGACCAGCCGCTGCGGGTGGCGGTGGTGCTGGCCGGCCGCCGGGAACAGGCCGGCTGGTGGGGCGATGGCCGGCCCGCGGGCTGGCAGGACGCCATCGAGGCCTGCCGGACGGTGCTCGCGGTCAGCCGGGTGCCCTACCGGGTGACGGCCGACCAGCACGCGCCCTGGCATCCGGGCCGGTGCGCGGCGGTGTACGTCACCGGTGACGACGGGCAGGAGCGGCTGGCCGGGCATGCCGGCGAGCTGCATCCGCGGGTGGTGGAGGCGTTCCGGCTGCCCGGCCGGGCCTGCGCGGCCGAACTCGACCTCTCGGTGCTCGAGGCGGCGGCCGCCCGGCTCGGGCCGGTGGCCGCGCCTACGGTGTCGCCCTACCCGGTGGCCACCCAGGACGTGGCCCTGGTCGTGGCCGAGTCGGTGCCCGCGGCCCAGGTGGAGGCGGCGCTGGCGGCGGGCGCCGCGGCCGCCGGCACCGATGGCGGCAGCCTGCTGGAGGAGGTCGCCCTGTTCGACGTCTACACCGGGGCCCAGGCGGGGGCGGGGCGCAAGTCGCTCGCCTACACCCTGCGGTTCCGCGCGCCGGACCGGACGCTGACCGACGAGGAGGTCACGGCGGCCAGGGACGCCGCGGTGGCCGAGGCGGGGCGCCGCACCGGCGCCGTCCTGCGCGGCGGGTAGGCAGCGCCCGCGATTAGCGCGACCGCCCGCCGGGGGGCGGCGGTTCTGGGCACAATGCGGGGGCAGGTGCGTGCCCTGTGCTACAGGAGGAACCTTCATCAACGGGGAAACCGGCGGGCGGCCATCGGGGGCCGGCTCCCCGCCGGAGCGGCTGGCCAGGGCGACCTTCCGTGATGTCTTCGCCCACACGGAGTTCCGAGCCCTGTGGCTGGCCCAGGTGCTGTCGGTCGCCGGTGACCAGCTGGCGCGGGTGGCGCTGACGCTCGGGGTCTTCGGCCGGACGCACTCGCCCCTGCTGGCGGCGGTGACCTTCGCGGCCAGCGTGATCCCCACCGCGCTGGGCGGGATAGCCCTGGCCGGGCTCGCGGACCGGCTGCCCCGCCGGGCGGTCATGCTCACCTGTGACCTCATCCGCGCGGCGCTGGTCGCCGCCATGACCCTGCCCGGGGTACCCATCGCGGCCCTGGTCGGCCTGCTCTTCCTGGTCACCCTGGCCAGCGCGCCGTTCACCTCGGCCCGGGCCGCGCTCTACCCGGACATCCTGGCCGGCGACCGGTACCCGGTCGGCACCGCGATCACCCTCACCACCCTTCAGATCGCGCAGGTGATCGGCTTCGCAGCCGCCGGGGTCGTGGTCGCCGTGTTCGGCGTCCGCACCTCGCTGCTGGTGGATGCGCTGACGTTCGTCTGCTCGGCCGTGATCATCCGGATCTGGGTGCGGGCGCGGCCCGCGGCCAGGGAATCGGCCCGGCAGGGCGGCGCGGCGGTGCTGGGCCTGCGGGACGGCCTGCGGTTCGTGCTCACAGATCCGCGGCTGCGGTTCCCCATGCTGCTCGGCTGGCTGGTGGCCTTCATCGACGTGCCGGAAGGAGTGTCGGCCCCGTTGGCCGCCTCGCTGGGGGGCGGCGCCGTCGCCGTCGGCATGATCCTGGCGGCGGGGGCGCTGGGGTCATCGGCGGGGGCGATGTCCATCAGCAGGCTGGCCGGCCCGGCCCAGCGGCTTCGCTGGATGGCGCCGCTGGCGGTCACCTCCTGCGCGGTCCTCGGCTTGTTCGCGCTCCGGCCCTCCCTGCCGTGGGTGCTGGCGATCCTCGCGGTCAGCGGGGTGTTCAGCTGCTACCTGATCGCGGCCAATGCCGCGTTCGTGACCGCGGCTCCGCCGCACGTGCGCAGCCAGGCCTTCGGTGTCGCCCAGGCCGGAATGAGCCTGGGCCAGGGCCTCGCCATGATCGCTGCCGGGGCAGCGGCTGAGCACCACTCGCCGTCGGTCGTCATCGCCGTGTTCGGGGCAGGCGGCGCAGTGGCGGCGGTCGCCATGGCCACCACCCGGCCCCGCGGCTGAGGTGCCCGGTCAGCATCGTCCCGGCGCGGATCGCCGGGTGAGGGCTAAGTCCACTCGTGGCCGCGCATGGCTGCCTCCTTCCGTTCTCGCCTGTCTTGTGCTGCGGGCTGGTCAGGTCCACTCGTGGCCGCGCATGGCTGCCTCCTTCCGTTCTCGCCTCTCTTGTGCCCAGGAGCCGGTCAGGTCCACTCGTGGCCGCGCATGGCTGCCTCCTTCGCCAGGTGGAGTCGTGCCGCGGCCGCGGCACGACGCAAGGTGGCATGCAAGATGTGCCACTCTGCCGGAATTAGGGGGATTCGGGGGAATTAAAAGGAGATTTGCATGGCCGGGGTAAACTGAAGGTCTTCTTATGGCCCAAGACCTGTTAAGCCTGGTGCCAGTCGGTGACAGGACCTTGACAGGGGGCGCATAAGTTCTGTGACAATACGGGGCATTGCTCTTACGCCGCGCTACTGTGGATCCCTGCGGCCCGAACACCATCCGCCCACGGAGGAGGAGTCGATGCATCTCGGCCCCGGCTTGCGTGTGCGCGAGCGCCTCCGGGCGGTGCCCGCCTGGCCGGTGTGGCAGCATCCGCGCTGGCTGGTGGCCTACATCGGGATCGTGGTCGGGGGCTACGCGCTGGCCATCGTGGTGACGGGCGTGCTGATGCCCGTTCCCCCTCATGAGCTGCTCCTGTTCGGTGGGCTGCTGCTGTGCAGTGCGGTGACGGTCGAACTGACCCGGCGGGTGGGCGAGAACGCCGGCTTCATCAGCCACATCTTCGGCGTCTGGGAACTCCCGGTCGCGATCCTGCTGTCGCCGGTGCTGGCCCTGCTGGTGCCGATCCTGCGGGTGGTGCTGACCCAGCTGCGGGTCCGTAAGGTGCCCGTTCACCGGAGGGTCTTCTCCACGGCCGTGATCGGTCTTTCGTTCGGTGCGGCATCGCTCGGCTTTCATGCGGTCGCGCATGGTCTCGGCCTGACTCCCGGGCCGGACCTGCATGGTTCCTGGTGGGTGCTGGCCGTGGCGGCGGCGGCCGTCGTGCAGTGGGCCGTCAACCTCGCGCTCGTGCTTCCGGCCATCAAGGGCTCCGATCCCGCGGTGCGCCTGCGGGAGACGGTGATGACCCGCGAGGTCGCGCAGAACGACCTGGCTGAGCTGTGTGTGGCGGTCCTGGTAACGTTCGCCATTTCGGTCAGCGCGCTCACCATCGTATTCGCTCTTCCGTTTGTAACGCTCCTACAACGTTCCTTGCGTCATGGTCAACTGGTCAATGCGTCACGTATTGATTCCAAAACTGGCCTGCTGAACGCCGGAACCTGGGAGCGGGAGGCGGCAGCCGAGGTCGCAAGGGCGGTACGGACAAGCACACCGCTGGCCCTGGCCCTGGTGGACATTGATCATTTCAAGACAGTAAACGACGCTTACGGGCACTTGGCCGGAGACAAGGCACTAAAGGCTATAGCCCGGACTTTCCGGATATTCCTCCGCGAATATGACCTGGTTGGGCGTTTTGGCGGCGAGGAGTTCGCGGTCCTGCTCCCGCACACGAAGGCGCTGGACGCCTACGGCATCGCCGAGCGAATTCGTGAGCATATCGCCGAGACCCCGCTGGATGTCGCCGACTTCCCCGAGCAGGGACTGGTGCGGGTGACGGTGTCGATGGGCGTGGCGGCCCTGGGCGCCCATTGGGACACCACCACCGGCGGCCAGCTCACCGATCTGCTGGCGGCGGCGGACCGGGCGCTGTACCAGGCCAAGCGGGCCGGACGGGACCAGGTGTGCGTCATCACCGACAACACCGTGGTCACCGCGCCGAGCCAGGTCAGCCACCTCGAGCCCGCCTGACCCGCCAGCTCCGCGAACCGCCCGGGCCGGTCAGGTCGGTGAGGCGGCCGGACTCGGCATGGCCAGCACGGCGACGATCTGCGTCCCGCCCTTGCTGCACGTCGACGTGTGCCCGGTGGCGAGCACCTGCGGGGTGCTGAAGCCGCGGCAGATCCAGCCCTCCACCCTGGCCGGGGCACCGCCCCCGTTGCCCGGCACCTTGCCGCTGGCCAGCGCCCGCGCGTACTGGCGCTCCACGGCCAGCGCCGAGGCGCAGGGGACCGTCCCATGCGCGATCTCGATGTTCACCGGCACACCGGCGGCGGTATGGGTGGTGCCGCACGTGGTCATGGGCGCGCTGCTGCCCGCCGATCCGGCGCCCGGCGACCCGCCCCCGCCGCTGCTGCCGCCCGCGGCACCACAGCCGGCCACCGCCACGACGATCAGCGCGACGGCCAGCGCGGCTGGCCACGGGCGGCGACCGGGCATGGGGGGCTCCTTTCGCGTCCCTCATCATGCCCTGTGCCGGGCAGCGCCGCCACGGCGTCCCGGCCATCGGCGGTTAGTCGATTGCATAAATAACCATGAGCATGCATACTTTTGCAAGAAGCCGGTGACCGCCGGCCGGGCTCGTGGTGCGCGGCAGCGCCCGGCGAGAGGACTGGGAGGGGCGCGATGGGAGTCCGGGTGGCGGTCGCGGGGGCCAGCGGTTACGCCGGCGGCGAGCTGCTGCGGCTGATCCTGGGCCATCCCGGCCTGGAACTCGGCCCGGTGGCCGCGCATGCCAGTGCGGGCGCACCGGTCACCAGCGCCCACCCGCAGCTGCCGGATCTCGCCGGTCACACCTTCGGGCCGGCCGACCCGGACGTGCTCGGCGCGGCGGACCTGGTCTTCCTGGCCCTGCCGCACGCGGAGTCGGGCAGCCTGGCCGCCGCGCTGCCCAGCGAGACCGCCATCGTCGACTTCAGCGCGAGCTTCCGGCTGGCTGACCCGGGCGCGTGGGCCCGCTACTACCGGACACCGCACGCCGGGACGTGGACCTACGGGCTGCCGGAACTGCCCGGGGCCAGGGAGCGGATCGGTGCCGCCCGCCGGGTGGCCAGCCCGGGCTGCTACGCCACCGCCGCGATCATCGCGCTCGCCCCGCTGCTGGCGGCCGGCCTGGCGGAACCGCAGGACATCGTGATCGCCGCCGCCTCGGGCACCTCGGGGGCCGGCCGGACACCGCCCGCGGCGCCGCTCGCGACCGAGGTGATGGGTGCCGTTTCGGCCTACCAGGTGGGCGGCAAGCACCGGCACACCCCCGAGATCGAGCAGGCGCTGGCCGAGGCGGCCGGGCAGCCGGCCTCGATCTCGTTCACGCCGCTGCTGGCCCCCATGCCGCGCGGCATCCTGGCCGCCTGCACGGCCCGCCTGGCCCCCGGTGGGCCCGGCCGCGGGGACCTGCACGAGGCACTGGCCGCGGCCTACGCCCGTGAGCCGTTCGTGCACGTGCTCCCGGACGGGCAGTGGCCGGCCACCGCCGCCACCGCCGGCTCCAACGCCGTCCAGCTGCAGGTAGCCGCCGACCCGCACGCGGGCCGGGCGGTGGTGATCGCGGCCCTGGACAACCTGGGCAAGGGCGCCGCCGGGCAGGCCATCCAGGCCGCCAACCTCATGCTCGGCCTGCCGGAGACGGCCGGCCTGACCGCGCATGGAGTCGCCCCATGAGCGTCACCGCGCCGCAGGGATTCCGGGCGGCCGGGGTGACCGCCGGGCTCAAGCCGTCCGGCGCCAGGGACGTCGCGGTCGTGGTCAACGACGGGCCCGCCCGCGCCGCCGCGGCCGTGTTCACCAGCAACCGGGTCAAGGCCGCGCCGGTGCTGTGGACCGAGCAGGTGGTGCGCGGCGGACGGGTCCGGGCGGTGCTGCTCAACTCCGGTGGCGCCAACGCGTGTACCGGCCCGGCCGGCTTTGCCGACACCCACCGCAGCGCCGAGCGCCTCGCGGCCGCGCTCGGCGACTCGGCCGGGGAGATGGCGGTCTGCTCGACCGGCCTGATCGGCGAGCGGCTCCCGATGGACCTGCTGCTGCCCGGCGTGGACGCGGCCGTGGCCGAAGCCTCCCGGGCTGGCGGCCTGGCCGCGGCCGACGCCATCAGGACCACCGACACCGTGGCCAAGATTGCCTTCCAGCGGGCCGGCGGCTACACGATCGGCGGCATGGCCAAGGGGGCGGGCATGCTCGCGCCGGCGCTCGCCACCATGCTGTGCGTGCTCACCACCGACGCCGGCCTGGACCCGGCCGCCCTGGACACGGCGCTCCGGGCCGCGTCCAGCGTCACCTTCGACCGGCTCGACACCGATGGCTGCATGTCGACCAACGACACCGTGCTGCTGATGGCCAGCGGCGCGGCCGGCCCCCGGCCGGACGTGGCCGCGTTCACCCGGTCGCTCACCGAGGTGTGCGCCGACCTGGCCCGCCAGTTGCAGGCCGACGCCGAGGGGGCCAGCAAGGCGATCGCGATCGAGGTGATCGGCACCGCCAGCGAGGCCGACGCGGTCGCGGCCGGCCGGGCGGTGGCCCGCTCCGCGCTGCTCAAGTGCGCGATCGCGGGCCAGGACCCCAACTGGGGCCGGGTGCTGTCCGCGGTCGGCACCACCAGCGCCGCGTTCGAGCCTGACCGGCTCAACGTGGCCATCAACGGCATCTGGGTCTGCCGCAACGGCTGCGCCGCCGACGACCGGGCCAAGGTGGACATGGCGCCACGGGACGTGACGATCACGGTCGACCTGTCCGCCGGGCCGCACGCGGCCACCATCCGCACCACCGACCTGACCGCCGCCTACGTGCACGAGAACTCGGCGTACTCGACATGACCGAGCACGTGCTGCCCGCCCCGCCCCGGTCCGACGCCGCGGCCGCCCAGGCCAAGGCGGCCACCTTGATCGAGGCCCTGCCCTGGCTGGACCGGTTCCACGGCCAGATCGTGGTCATCAAGTACGGCGGCCACGCCATGACCGACCAGCCGCTCCGGCTCGCCTTCGCGCAGGACGTGGTGTTCCTGCGCTACGCGGGGCTGCGGCCGGTGGTCGTGCACGGCGGCGGCCCGCAGATCTCCGCCCAGCTGGACCGGCTGGGCATCGCCAGCACATTCACCGCCGGGCTGCGGGTGACCACACCGGAGACCATGGACGTGGTCCGGATGGTGCTGACCGGCCAGGTGAACCGGGACGTGGTCGGGCTGATCAACCGGCACGGGCCGTTCGCGGTCGGCATGTCCGGCGAGGACGCCAACCTGTTCACCGCCAGCCGCCGCGGCGCGGTGGTGGACGGCGAACTCGTCGACATCGGGCAGGTCGGCGAGATCGACACGGTGGATCCGGCGGCGCTGCGGGTGCTCCTTGGCGACGGGCGGATACCGGTGGTGTCCAGCGTCGCCCGCGGCGCCGGCGGCGAGGTCTACAACGTCAACGCCGACACCGCGGCCGCGGCGCTGGCGGTGGCCCTCGGGGCCGCCAAGCTGGTGGTCCTCACCGACGTGGAGGGGCTGTACCCCGATTGGCCCGGCCGCCCGGCCGGCAACGGCCCGGCCAGCAACGGCGGGCCGGCCGCCGACGTGATCAGCCTGCTCACCGCGGCGGAACTGGCCGAGCTGCTGCCCACCCTCAGCGCCGGCATGATCCCCAAGATGGAAGCCTGCCTGCGCGCGGTGCGCGGCGGCGTGCCGCAGGCGCACGTGCTCGACGGCCGCCGGCCGCACTCGGTGCTGCTGGAAATTTTCACCGACTCCGGCATCGGCACCATGGTCGTGCCCGGGGGGAGCCCGTCATGACCAGCACGCAGCGACTCCAGGCCCGGTTCGAGGCCGCGCTGATGGGCAACTACGGCACGCCACCGGTGGCGCTGGTACGCGGCGAGGGCTGCCGGGTCTGGGACGCCGACGGCCGCGAGTATACCGACCTGATCGCCGGCATCGCGGTCAGCTCGCTCGGCCACGCCCATCCGGCGGTCATCGACGCGGTCACCCGGCAGGTGCGGGCCATCGCGCACACCTCCAACCTGTTCCTGCACGAGGGCGAGATCGCGCTCGCCGAGCAGCTGCTGGCGCGGCTCGGCGCGGACGGCCGGGTGTTCTTCACCAACTCAGGTACCGAGGCGAACGAGGCCGCGCTCAAGCTGGTCCGGCGGCAGCAGGGCCCAGGCCGCCCGGTCATGGTCGCGGCCGAGGGCGGATTCCATGGCCGCAGCATGGGCGCGCTCGCGCTCACCGGCAAGGAGTCGATACGCCAGCCGTTTGGGCCATTCGGGGTTGATGTTCGGTTTGTTCCCTATGGCGACACCGGGGCGCTGGCCGCGGCCGTCCGGCCCGACTGCGCCGCCGTCTTCCTTGAGCCGTGCCAGGGTGAGGCCGGGGTGGTGCCCGCGCCAGCCGGCTACCTGGCGGCCGCCCGCGAGCTGTGCGACGCGGCCGGCGCGCTGCTGGTCATCGATGAGATCCAGAGCGGGATCGGCCGCACCGGCGGCTGGTTCGCGCACCAGGCTGACGGGGCGCGGCCGGACGTGCTCACCCTGGCCAAGGGGCTGGGCGGAGGGCTGCCGATCGGCGCCTGCATCGGGCTCGGCCCGTCCGGCCAGGCGCTGGCCAACGGCGATCACGGCAGCACGTTCGGCGGCAACCCGGTGGCCTGCGCGGCCGCGCTGGCCGTGCTCACCACCATCGAGTCCGACGGGCTGCTCGCGCACGCGGCGGCGGTCGGCGGCCGGCTCGCCTCCGGCCTGGCCGCCGCCGGCCATCCGCTGCTCGCCGGGGTCCGCGGCCGTGGCCTGTGGCTGGCGGCGGTGCTGGCCGGGCCGGCCGCGGCGGCGGTCGAGGCCGGCTGCCGCCGGGCCGGGTTCCTGGTGAACGCCGTGCAGCCGGACGCGATCCGGCTCGCCCCGCCGCTGATCCTGGCGGCCGGCGAGGCCGACCGGTTCCTGGCCGCGCTGCCGGCCATCCTGGACGAGACGGCCGAGCTGGCCGTCACCCCATCGGCCCGGGAGGCCTGATGCCACGTCACTTCCTCCGCGACGACGACCTGTCGCCCGCCGAGCAGACGCAGGTGCTTGACCTGGCCGACGCCATGAAGGCGGACCGGTTGGGCCACCGGCCGCTGGCCGGGCCGCGGACCGTCGCCGTCCTGTTCGACAAGCCGTCCACCCGGACCCGGGTCTCGTTCGCGGTCGGCATCGCCGAGCTCGGCGGCCAGCCGCTGATCATCGACGCGCAGGCGTCCCAGCTGGGCCGGGGCGAGCCGGTCGAGGACACCGCGCGGGTGCTTGACCGGCAGGTGGCGGCCATCGTCTGGCGGACCTTCTCCCAGGACCGCCTGGCCGCTATGGCCCGGGCCAGCTCGGTGCCGGTGGTCAACGCGCTGACCGACTCCTTCCACCCCTGCCAGGTGCTCGCCGACCTGCAGACGATCCGCGCCGCCCGCGGCGGGCTGGCCGGGGCGGCCCTGACCTTCCTCGGCGACGGCTCCGGCAACATGGCGCACTCCTTCCTGCTGGGCGGGGCCACCGCCGGCCTGCACGTGCGGATCGCCGCACCGCCGCAGTTCCGGCCCGACCCGGCCGTGCTGGCCGCCGCCGGGACGATCGCGGCCGGCACCGGCGGCTCGGTGACGGTGACGGCCGACCCCAAGACCGCCTGCGCCGACGCGGACGCGCTGGCCACCGACGTGTGGACATCCATGGGGCAGGAGGGGCAGGAGGGCTCGCGCTCCGCCGCGATGGGGCCGTACCGCCTCGATGAGGAGAAGCTGGCGCTGGCCCGGCCCGGCTGTGTGGTGCTGCACTGCCTGCCCGCGCACCGGGGTGAGGAAATCACCGCCGCCGTGATCGACGGCCCGGCCAGCGTGGTCTGGGACGAGGCCGAGAACCGGCTGCACGCGCAGAAGGCGCTGCTGGCCTGGCTGCTGGAGCGGTCATGACCGCGGTCAGCCCGGGCACCAAGGCGGCCCGGCAGGCGCAGATCACCGGCATCCTGGCCCGCACCCAGGTTCGCTCGCAGGAAGAACTGGCCGAACTGCTGGCCGAGCGGGGGGTGAAGGTCACCCAGGCGACCCTGTCCCGCGATCTGGAGGACCTGGGCGCCGTCCGGCTGCGGGCGGGCGGGGCACTGGTCTACGCGCTGCCCGCTGGCCCGGACGGCCCCGGTGGCCTGGCCGGCCCCGCTGGCCCGGCCGGGGCGGACGACCACCCGTCCGGGACGCTGCCCCGGGCCGCCGGGGACCTGCTGCTCAGCGCCGAGGCCAGCGCCAACCTGGTGGTGCTGCGCACCCCGGCCGGGGGAGCGCAGCTGCTCGCCTCGGCCATCGACCACGCGGCCTGGGCGCCGGTCCTGGGCACCGTGGCCGGCGACGACACCGTGCTGGTGATCACCAGGGACCCCGCCGGTGGGGGCGAGGTAGCCGGGGCGCTGCTGGCCCTGGCCGAGCGGAAAGCCGCAGGAACGACAGAGACAAGGGATCGGACATGACAGAACGAGTAGTGCTCGCGTACTCCGGCGGCCTGGACACCTCGGTCGCCATCGGCTGGATCGCCGAGCGGACCGGCGCCGAGGTGATCGCGCTCGCGATCGACGTCGGCCAGGGCGGCGAGGACCTGGCCGTGGTCAGGGACCGGGCGCTGGCCTGCGGGGCGGCCGCGGCCGAGGTGGTGGACGCCCGGGCCGAATTCGCGGCCAGCTACTGCCTGCCCGCGCTGCGCGCGAACGCCCTGTACATGAGCCGCTATCCGCTGGTCTCGGCGCTGTCGCGGCCGCTGATCGTGACTCACCTGGCCCGGGTGGCCGGGGAGCGGGGAGCTGACGCGGTCGCGCACGGCTGCACCGGCAAGGGCAACGACCAGGTCCGGTTCGAGGTGGGCATGGCCGCGCTGGCGCCGGACGTGGCGGTGCTCGCGCCGGTCCGCGACTCCGGCATGACCAGGGACAAGGCGATCGCGTTCGCGGAGGAGAAGGGCCTGCCGATCAACGTCACGTCCCGGTCGCCGTACTCGATCGACCAGAACCTGTGGGGGCGCAGCTGCGAGACCGGGCACCTGGAGGACATCTGGGAGGCGCCGCACGACGACGTCTGGTCCTACACCGAGGACCCGGGCCAGCCGCGCGAGCCGGACGAGCTGGTGATCAGCTTCGCCGACGGGGTGCCGGTCGCGATCGACGGGCGGCCGCTGCCGCCGCTGGCGCTGATCACCGAGCTGAACACGCGGGCCGGCGCGCAGGGCGTCGGCCGGGTGGACATGGTCGAGGACCGGCTGGTCGGCATCAAGAGCCGGGAGATCTACGAGGCGCCCGGTGCCATCGCCCTGCTCGCGGCGCACGCCGAGCTGGAGAGCGTGTGCATGGAGCTCGACCTGTCCCGGTTCAAGCGGCAGGCGGAGCAGCGGTGGACCGAGCTGGTGTACGACGGGCTGTGGTTCTCCCCGCTCCGGTCCGCGCTTGACGTGTTCATGGCCGAGGCGTCCAGGCACGTGACCGGCGACGTCCGGGTCCGGCTGCACGCGGGCCAGGCGGTGGTCACCGGCCGCCGCAGCCCGGTGTCGCTGTACGACCACGGGCTGGCCACCTACGACACCGGCGACACCTTCGACCAGCGGCTGGCCAAGGGCTTCGTCGAGCTGTGGGGCCTGCCCAGCAAGGTCGCGGCCATGCGCGACCGCAACGCCGCCGGCTGACTCCGCAACGGCGCGCCTTCGGGCATCATGATCCTGAAGGATTTTCCGTCATATTCACCGAGAATCCTTCAGGATCATGGAGTTGACTCCGAGAGGAACCCCCGTGGCAGAGCAGGAGCGGAGGCCGACCCGGCTGTGGGGCGGCCGGTTCGAATCGGGCCCGGCGGAAGCGCTCGCGCGGCTCTCGGTGAGCGTCCAGTTCGACTGGCGGCTGGCCCCCTACGACCTGCTGGCGTCGGCCGCGCACGCCCGGGTGCTCAACCGGTCCGGGCTGCTGGACGACGCCGAGCTGGCCCGGCTGCTGGCCGCGCTTGACGACCTCGGCCAGGCCTGCCGCGACGGGCGGTTCCGCCCCGCGGCCAGCGACGAGGATGTGCACACCGCGCTGGAGCGTGGCCTGCTGGAGCGGGTCGGGGTGCTCGGCGGCAAGCTGCGGGCCGGCCGCAGCCGGAACGACCAGGTGGCCACCGACCTGCGCCTGTACTTGCGGGATCATGTGCGGCTCATCGTGTCCCGGGTGGTCGAGCTGCAGACCGCGCTGCTCGGGCAGGCGGCCGAGCACGTGCACAGCCCGGCGCCCGGGATGACCCACCTGCAGCACGCCCAGCCGGTGGTGTTCGGCCACCAGCTGCTCGCCCACGTGCACGCGCTGAACCGTGACATCGGCCGGTTCCGGGACTGGGACAAGCGGGCGGCGGTGTCGCCGCTCGGCGCGGGCGCGCTGGCCGGCTCCTCGCTGCCGCTGGACCCCGAGGCGGTGGCGGCCGAGCTCGGCTTCGACAGCGCCGCCCCGAACTCGATGGACGCGGTCAGCGACCGGGACTTCGCGGCCGAGTTCTGCTTCGCTGCGGCCCTGCTCGGGGTGCACCTGTCCCGGCTCGGTGAGGAGCTCGTGCTGTGGTCGTCGCAGGAGTTTGGCTGGGTGGAGATCGACGACGCCTACGCGACCGGCTCGTCGATCATGCCGCAGAAGAAGAACCCCGACGTGGCCGAGCTGGCCCGGGGCAAGGCGGGCCGGCTGATCGGGGGCCTCACCGGGCTGCTGGCCACGCTCAAGGGCCTGCCGCTGACCTACAACCGGGATCTGCAGGAGGACAAGGAGCCGGTCTTCGACGCGGTGGACACGGTCCTGCTGGTGCTGCCCGCGCTGGCCGGCCTGGTAAGCACACTGCGGATTCATACCGAACGACTGGCGGCCGGCGCGAGCACCGGCTTCGCGCTGGCTACCGATCTGGCCGAGCTGCTCGTCCGCCGCGGTGTCCCGTTCCGCGTCGCGCACGAGGTGGTCGGCCACCTGGTGGTGTGGTGCCAGGTGCACGACTGTGAGCTCGAAGACGTGAGCGACGCCGACCTGGCCAAGGTGTCCGAGTACCTGACGCCCGACGTCCGCCAGGTGCTG
>DATDGI010000321.1:0-7814 GCA_036522155.1 Streptosporangiaceae bacterium | reverse complement strand
CTGTGCGTCTTCCAGCGTGCCGCTCAGGTCAGGTGGCGGCACCTGGGAGGCCACCGCGGCCAGCAAGACCAGGTGGCAGATACCGCACAGCAGGTCAACTGACTGGTCGTCCAGGTCTACGAGCACGATCCGGGCGCGCCGGCCGCATCCGTTCTGGCATTCGTGGGGGCCGGTCTCCTCGCCCTCATCTGTGGTGAGCGTGCCTGCCATGGGCTAGCCCTCGCTTCCATGCCTGGCTGGCCGCCCGGTGCGGCCAGCGACGGCCAACGCTACCGCGGCCAGCTGCGCGTCGCTCACCCCGGCCGCAGCGATCACCAGTATCCGGCGGCCGGGCGCCACCGACACGGCCGCTTCGATCAGCCCGCGGCCGGCCGGGCGGCGGCCAGTCACAACCGGCCTACTGGCCATGCCCGCCTGCGGGCGGCAGGGCGGCCAGCTGGCGGGCGCCGGCAAGTGCGGCCGCACTTGTGTCCCGTTCGGCGGCCGCCCGCTCCGCGTGCTCGCGGACCCGCTCCGCGATCATCCTGTGGCCTCTGACCGCCGCCCTGGCCAGATGCAGCAGCGGGTAGTCGGTCGGGTGCCGGCCCGGTATCGGCCCGTCTGCCATTGGCTCTCCCCGGTCAGGGCACGGGCTGGCCTGGCGCCACGCCAAGCAGCAGGTGCGCGTCATCGTCGGAATACCCCAGGTTAGCCAGCCTGGCCAGCGCCTCCGGGCCGGTGAGCAGTCCCGCCTTGTGCGCCGCGACGTTCTGCGCCTCGGTCAGGGTGCGGATAACGGTCTGCCGTTCGATATCCCAGACGCGATGGTAGTTATCGCGGGCTGTGGCCGCGACATTCAGCTGGTCGAGCATTCCCGCGGCAATACCCCAGTCGATCAGCCGTGCCACGTACTTCCCGCGGACCATGCCGATTGCCTGCCGGGTGATAGCCACACCGGCCGCGAAATCCCATATCGCCATAAGATACGCCGCGTCGGCATCGTCATAGCCCAGGTGATGCAGCAGTTCAGCCGCGTGGGCGGCGGTAATCAGTTTGTCCTTATACAGCACCTCAACGTTGGCCATGGTCAGGGCGTGTGACCCGGTGACCCGGGCGTTGGTGCCCTCAGCGATCAGCAGGCCGGCCACCTCGGCCGAGTAGCCAATCTCTGTGAGCAGCTGCGCAGCCTGCGCCTTCGTCGCGGCACCGTGGGTGATCATCGCCACGACCTGGCGCGCTTCTGGCAGCCGGACGTGCAGTTTCAGCGCGTCGGGAATGTACTTGTCCTTGACCCGGCTTTCCCGGATTGCCTGCGCCACTTCGTCAGCGGTCACCAGCCCGCGGTTGTACAGGGCCTGCATCTCGGTGCGGGACAGCGGCTCACCCGCGGTCAGGTAGAGCGCGTCAAAATCGCCCGGCTCCAAGCCATCCTGCTCAGCCTTGGCCTTAGCCTCAGCCAGCGTCAGATGGCCCTGCACTGCCGCGTCTACGGCATCGGCTGCCGACATGGGCCGGTAGCGCAGGGCGTGAGCTACGTCAATCCACTCGTTGCGGACCCGGGACTGCCGGATACCCCGGTCAAGCCGGGCCTGATCGATAAAGTTGCGCCGGAATGCCTCTAGCAGCGATTCCAGCGCCAGCGGCTCCCCGGTGTTGCCTATCAGGATGGCGAAATCGGCTGCGGAAATGCCGGACATGGCGGCCAGGTGCTCACCCTCAGCCTGGGTGATATTGGTCCGCAGCACGGCCAGGGCGGCATCAGCCGGGCTGATCAGCGCCGCGCGGGTGGCGAGCATGATGCCGATAGCCTGGTCGGGCAGGCCGGTGCGCTTGAGATAGGTCTGCGCCTCAGCGTCGCTGATCAGCCCGCGGTTGCGCATGTCGAGAATGGCACCCACCGATGGCCACGACTGCGCGAGGGTGATATACGTGGCGCCGACCTGATCCTGATATCCCCAATGACGCAGGGCGTTAATGCCGCTGGCGTAGCCCGTGGTGCCAATGGCAACCGACCGTGCCGCCGACTGCGCGTCTATCTCAATATGGGGGTTGGCACCAACCAGGGCGTACACCGCGGGCGCCAGTTCGTTGGTGATCACCTCTGACAGCGCGCTTGCTGAGGCGCCCGCGGTAAATCCGGCAATTGCCTGCCACTGGTGATGCCCGGACGCCATCTTCTGCAAGTGGTCGGCGATGTGCGGCGCCAGGTCGGCACCGCCCGCGGCGATCAGCCGTTCCACGATCGGCCGGTACAGGTCAGCCACCTCGTGCCCGGCCCGGTCAACTAGCGCCTGTGTGGCCGCCTGGCGTACACGCGCCTCGTGCGGCGCCAGGCTGGCCCGGGTGGCCAGGGTGGCCCGGACCATCACGTCAGCCAGCCGTGGCCCCAGCTTGTGCCCCAGCTGCCCGTCAGCGCGCATTGGCGGTGCCTTTCGTCTCAGAACACGGCGGCAATGATGTCCTCGGCCAGCTGGGCCAGCCGGCGGATGTTGTGCACGGCCAGCGCGAGCGTGAACGTCCCCAGTCTGGCCGCCACAGTCCACGCCTGCCGCTCAATCAGTGTGATCAGCGGGTCAAGCAGGATATTGGCCAGCATGTCCGGGTGGGTGATGTAATACCACGCGGTGTAACCCCATTTGAGCAGGTGCGTTTTCAGCCAGGCCGTGTCAGCTGACAGCGGCAGCCAGATGTCCCGGTACGCCCATGCCCGCACGTCTTTAATCCACCCGGCCGCCAGCGCCCGCAGCCGGTCCAGTTCGGCTAGGGTGTCATGCCAGACGGTGCGCAGGTCTTTCCTCACCGCGGCTATCAGCCCGGCTATCCAGTTGTACACCGCGGGAAAATATTTCTTCAGGATGGCCCGCAGCTGCTGATAGGTGGCGTCTACGAATCTCACCGCAGCGGTCAGGTGCCATTTCAGCGCACCCCACACGTAACCCCACGCCTTGCCGACGTTGCCGAACACGAAATACACGACCGAGGCCAGGGCGTGCACCGACCAGTGCACGAGATCCCGGATCGCGGCCGGGACTGCCGGCGCCCACCTGGCGATGAACGACGCTATCCAGTCGAGCATGTCAGCCGGTCAGCGCAGCCACGGCGTGCACGTCATCGGCGGCCAGCTGCACGGCCGCCCGGACCGTATCATCGGAGAACTGGTCCGCGGGTATTTTCACCGTGCCCATATGCCCGGCGGCCGGGCCGCCAGTGATTTTGAACGGCACCACGTAATAGTCCGCGATACCCGTCCCGCCTGGCGCCAGTTCGGTTGACTGCGTGATCTGCGGTCCGAGCACCTGCCAGGTAAGCTGATTCATGCCCGTCATGGTATCTGCCCTCTCAGCGAGTTAATAGCGGCGGCACCCGAATTGAATGCGTGGCCGATAGAGACAATCGTGTCCGACCCGGCGTGCACGGTTGGCGAATAGTCCGCGGTCGGCGGGTGGATTTTGTGCGGCGGCGGCTTGCCACCGCCACCGCCGCCGCCACCGCCACCGCCACCGCCGCCGCCGCCGCCGCCATGGTGCCCGGTCATTAGTGCAATGACCGAGTTGACATAGGCGTAAACAGGTGGGTTGCCGAATCTGGCGTGCCAGTCAGGCTGACCTGAATACCACATAGACGCGGCGCCGCGGGCGCCATACTGCGCGTAATAGCGGCCAAGAATGCAGCTGGCAGTCCGGTCCTGGTAATGCGGGTGGGCCAGGAAATATGACGGCCCGGCGGCAGGCTGATTGCACGCCCGCTCCCACCCGGGCAGGTTGCCCGGCATGATCTGATAGGCGCCGAGGGCGCCAGACGACCGGTTCACCGCCCGGTAGTTGCCGCCGGACTCCTGCTGCCGCTCGGCCCACAGAAACCGGGCAAACGCGCTTGCGGCCACCGCTATTCACCCGCCACTAGCGACCACACAAAGCCGTGGTTGGCCGCATCATCGTTGAACACCGTTACCTGTACCAGCGCGGGCGGGAGAATCAGCGGGAACACTCCCCGCAAAAGGCCCGTTGATCCGTCAACCGCCGCGAACTGGATATAGCTGCCGCTGCTGTTCTGGTAATAGTCGATCAGGGCGTGCCATTTAGCTGTGGCCGAGTTGGCGACCGACAGCGACGCCGGGCCGCCGAACAGCTGCGTTGCGGCCACCGCGCTGTTCCCGCCCGCGACGATCGTCGCACTGCCCGACAGCAGCGGCGCCGCCTGCTGCCCGGCCAGGTACACCGGCCGGGCAGCAGCCATGTTCGTCGGGTAGACGTACACCGTTGCGGTAGAGGCGCCCGCCCCGCTGTTGCCGTACACGACATTGTAATAGTTGCCTACCGCGGGAATGGCCACGGACATGTTTGTGAATGGCGCCAGCGACCAGGTGACTGTCCCGATAGCGTTAGCCATGGCCTGGTCGTCAAAGAAGTTGACCTGCACGAACGCCAGGCTGGCGCCGGCGGTTGCGTAGATGAACAGCGACCCGAAGTTGCCCAGCAGGAATGGGCCAAACGTGGTATTGCCCGTGGGGAAGCTAACACCGAACTGTGACACAGATGGCGTGTCTTTCCACTGCGCGTAAGCCTGGAAGTCCGAATACCCGATACTCACCGCTGGCCCTTCCCGCTCTTACGCCCGGCCGGCTTGTGCGCCGGCTTGTGCGCCGGCCTGTGCGCAGCTGGCGGCAGGGCATCTGCGCCAGCACCGCCAGCTGGCGCCACGCTGGCCGCTGAGCCGTCCCCGCCGGCCGGGTTAGCCAGCAAGGAAGCCAGCGTGGCGGGCACGGCAGAAGCACCCGCAGCGGCCTGCGGGCTGGCGATGGTCACCGGCACCGCGGGCGCCAGGTCGCTCACCTGCCAGCGCAGGTGGAACGTGTGCGCCCGGCTGTCCAGATTGTAGCCCGCCAGCTGCAAGCCGTTCTGCTGTACCTCGGCATCATAAGGCCAGGTGAACTTCTCGTTGTCCGACGTAATCCACCCGGTGCCCGCGAAAGGCACAAGCACCGTCCCCGCCGACTGGATGCGGATACCGGTCTGCCCGATGTGCCCGGCCGGGATGATGAACCGCACCTCATCCAGATGTGCGTCATCGAGTACCACGGCCAGCACCGCCGGGGCCGCCTTAGCCGTCTTAGCTGGCACCGTGAAATCAGTGGTATACATCCGCGGCATCACCTGGCACCACGCTCCCTTTCCACCTGCGCCAGTTTCGCCACGGCAATAGTAAGTTCAGCTATCGCCTCAGTGTTCGCCACCGTCACCGCGGCCAGCGCCCGGTACTGCACGGGCATGGCGAAAAGCGCGTCGATGCGCCGGGTCACTTTCACCAGCTGGCGGGCAAGATAAACCAGCCCGGCCACCGCAGCGGCCAGGCCGGTGATAGCAACCTCGTACCGGTTCACATTCCCCTAGTCAAAATAGGTGCCAGCCACAGAAGCGTTAGCCGCCACCGCTGAAACGAACCGGAAAGCACGCATCGTTGGCTGCCCGGTCAGGGTGATGTAGCTCCCCGCGGTGACCATCGCCCCGCCGTAGGCAGCCGGGTCAAGACCATCCACCCGGTAGATGATCGCGCTGGTCTGCACTTGCAGCTGCGCCGACTGCGCGGCCGGCAGGTCAGGCAATCCCTGCGTGTTAGCGACCCCGGTCGAGGTGACGGCAACCGGCCCGGCCGGGTCGCCACCCATGTACCGGGCCGCCCGCAAGAGCAGCGCACCGCCAATGCCGGCGTCCTCCTGGCCAAAGAAATTCTTGGCCAGGTTGTTCAGAGCGTGGCCCCAATGCATCCGTCACCGTCTTTCCCGGGTCACGGCCCGTAGTAGTAGCCGACATTCAGCCGGCCGATCACCGCGGCGCCAGCCGCCGCCAGGGTGATGACGGCATTCTGCCCGGCCTGGCAGATCAGCCCGCCCTGCGCGATCAGGGCAGCGGCAAACCCGGCCGCAGTAATGTCGCACTGGAAAATGGTCACACCGTTGACTACGGCCGTCAGCACGCCACCGGCCGGCGCAGCCGAATATGACCAGGACAGCGCGGCCAGGCGGATTGTCTGCCCGGCCACGCCGTTGACTGTGATCGGCACCGCGGTGTTAGCCGCCGCGGTGCCCGACACGGGGGTCAGCGGCGTTTCCTGTACCGCTGACGCGCCCGCACCGGTCCCTGCCGCGACGGTAGACCCGCCCGGTGGGGTGACTGTGACCGTCATGGCCAGGCCGGCCTAGATCAGCTCAGCCATGGACACGTAACAGTCGTTGTTGGCGCCTGCCGCGTTGTCCACCTGGTAGATCAGGGTTGACCCCTTGTTGTTGGCCTTGATGAGCGGCACGACCGGCTCACCGGTCTGCACGGACAGCCGCCAGAAGTAGTCCCGCGTTTCCAGCGCCGAACTGCTGCCCGGGTGGCCGATGCGCAGGTTGCCGGTGTCCGCGCCCGCGATGGCCAGGGCGGCAACGGCGTTGGTCGGGATGATCCCGAAGATCGCATACAGCGAGTCGGCGTGCAGCTTGTCCTCGGTCGCGTTGATCGCGGTGCCGTTGGACCAGTTGCCCAGCGTGGCCGCACCGGCCACCGTCACATGGACCGTGACCAGATTCTTAATCCGGCCCTTGAGTTCCTCGGCGGTTGCGGTGTTGGCCGCGATGCCGCCCAGGTCGCTGTAGACCAGGGTGAACGCCCCGACGTCGGTCCCGGCCGCAGCGGCGATGATCTCCGCTATCAGGGTGTCGTTGGGCACGACCGGCTGATCGGGGATGTCCGACAGCCAGTCAAGCGGCGAGTTCGCCACCGACAGCGGGAAACCAATGCCGCTCACCAGGTCGTGCAGCCGGGGCGAGCGGATGCGGAACACGTCTGCCGCCGCACCCTTGGCCCACATGTCACTCAGGCTGATCCCGGCCGCTTCGCTCGCGTCGCGGACCGCGCCGGACTGCCCCCCGGTGTAGGTCAGCGCGTTGGTGCCAGCACCCGCGGCGGTCGCAAACCCGGCGACCGTCTCGATTCCGAACCCCATGACTGTCTCTCCCGCCCTGTCTCAGGTGCCTGAGCGCTTGAAGGCAGCGTTCAGCCTGATCTGCGCCGTGGCCTTGGCGATGCCGTCTTCCAGCGTGGTCGACGCCATCCGGTCGATTTTGCCCTGGTTGGCGGACAGGTAGGCCATCCAGTCCGTCTGGAAGGACAGCATCTTGCCCTGCTTGGCCTGCGCACCGGAGGCGACCCGCTGCACGCCGTAGGTCGTGTAGGCGGTCTTCCACTGGTCGAGGGTCACGGAGCCGACCCGGGCCGCGAACTTGGACTTGGCCTGGGTGACCTTGGACAGCCACTTGTCGGCGGCGGCGGCGGCGGCCACACCGGGACTGACCGTGACCCGGTTGGCGCCGTTGGTCATTGCCGTGGTGGCGTTGGACAGGTTGGTGACCCACTTGGCCGTAGCGCTGGCCGGGTCGGAACGGACGGGCATGGACGGCACCCCTTTGCAGGTAAGGCGGGGCGGGCGGCATGACGGGCGCACACAGGCCCGCTCACCAGGTACGCCCCGGCCGGCTTCCCCAATAGCCCTTGAGTGGCCCGGCCGGGCTGGTGACCCGCCCCGCTATAACCCGATACTACGCTCTATCCGCGGCGCGTTGTTAGACGCTGAGTCGAAAGCATGTTCAGCCTGATCGGGCAAGGTCTCTCCCCAGAGGCGGGCGACGTAATCGGTCAGCCCGTCCAGATATCGCCGGTAATACGGGCCGCGTCTTTGGGCTATCTGGCGGGCGCATTCCGCATATACCGCAACGCTGCACTCATCACACAATCCGGTGCGGCTCAGGTGGCCGCTTTCGCCGCGCGGTATATAGCAGCGGCGGCAGTTGGCGC